>NZ_CP072801.1:3194166-3552500 GCF_017901135.1 Thiothrix litoralis
AGCCGAACGCCGTGGCAAGTATCAGGATGTGAAACTCGGCACAGGTGGCATCCGCGAAATCGAATTCACCGCGCAAGTGTTCCAGCTCATGCGCGGGGGGCCTGTGCCCGAACTGCGCCAGCGCAACCTGCTGCTGACGCTGGCAGCCTTGCTGGCACAACAACTGCTGAGTGAGGAAGAATATGAGGTGTTGCACCTTGCCTACCATTTCCTGCGGCGCACCGAAAACCGCCTGCAAATGTGGCATGACGAACAAACTCATTCCCTGCCCGACAAGTCGGAGCAGCAGGCCAGCCTTGCTGCGAGCATGGGCTTTGCCGATTGGGAGCGTTTCCGCACCGAACTCAATCGCCATCAGCAAGGTGTGAGCCATATTTTCCAGCGGGTGTTTGCCCTCGAAACAGAGGCGTCGCGCCCGATGCCGGAACACCCCGCGATTCAGGCTTTGCTGGATAGCCGTTTGTACGCATCCCTCACCGATACCGGGCGCAGCCGCCTGAAGCGCTTGCTGCCTGCGTTGCTGGATGTGTGCAATGCCACCGCGACCCCGCAAGACACGCTGGAACGTTGCCTGCGGGTGGTGAGCAAGATTGCGCCACGTTCCGGCTATATTGCGATGCTGGCGGATAACCCCGGCGCACTCGACCAGTTTGTGCGGCTGGTCAGCGACAGCTTGTGGATTACCAGCGAGTTGACCTTGCACCCGATTCTGCTCGATCAGATGCTCGACCCGCACCAGCTTTACGCCCCGCTCAACCGGGAGGAACTCGGGGCAGCTTTGCGGCTGGAACTGGGGCGCATTGACGCCAACGATACCGAACAGGTGATGGAACGCTTACGTCAGTTCAAGCAGGCGCAAGTATTACGCACCGCAGCGGCCGACATCACTGGGGTGTTGCCACTGATGAAGGTGTCCGACCAGCTCACTTGGGTTGCCGAAGCAGTGTTGGAAGAAACCCAGCGTCATGTGTGGGAGACGATGACCGCGCAAGTAGGTGTGCCGTGTTACCAGCTAGAAGGTTTAACCCATCAGGCCGGTTTTGCCATTATCGGCTACGGCAAACTGGGTGGTTTGGAACTGGGTTATGGTTCGGATCTCGACATTATTTTCCTGCACGACAGCCAAGGACAGGCGCAGCAAACCAACGGCAACAAAGTGCTGGAAAATGCGGTGTTCTACGCGCGTTTTGCGCAAAAGATTATCCATACCCTGACCACCTTCACCCCGGCAGGGCGTTTGTATGAAACCGATACGCGCTTGCGCCCCAGTGGTGCTTCCGGCTTGCTGGTCAGTAGCCTGAATGCCTTCCGCACCTATCAGCAGGAAAAAGCGTGGGTGTGGGAACATCAGGCGTTGTTGCGTGCCCGTGTGGTGACGGGTTCGGCAAGCTTACGGGCGCAATTTGAGCAGGTACGCCACGCTGTGCTGTGCCAACCGCGTGACAAGGCTGCCTTACGCAAGGAAGTCAGCACCATGCGCCAGAAAATGTGGGAAAGCGTCGGTAGTAAGGATGCCAGCGTGTTCAACCTGAAAAAAGACCCTGGCGGCATTACCGACATCGAATTCATCGTGCAATTCCTGATCCTTGCCCATGCGCACGAACACCCGCAACTGGTGCGTTGGAGTGACAATATCCGCCAACTGAAATCCCTGCATCAGGCAGGCATCTTGCCGGAAGTGCAGGCGGAAGCCTTGGCCGATGCTTACCGCAGCTTGCGTGATCGCCTGCATGAACTGGCCTTGCAGGAACAGGGGGCGACGGTAGAGGCGGGGCAGTTTGCACGGGAACGGGCAGTGGTGCAGGCGGCTTGGAAAGAGTGGATGTTGCAGGTGTAGGTGTTATTCATACTGCTCAATCGTTGTGCCATCGTCCCGGTCGACTTGCACCTGTTCCAGCACACGACCACGCAGGATGGCTCGTCCGTGCCGCCGTTCAATCCCGCGCTTGCTGTATTCAAAGCCGTAAATGCGCCGCCAGACCAGATGCCCCTGACGGTTGCGGGCAGGCTTCATGCTTTCCAGCGCCACGGTTTGATCCAATAACTGCACGTCAATCTCGCGGCAGGCACGTATGGCAGCCGCGACCGCCCGTTCTTTGGCATTCATTGAGTCGATCCAGAACCAAAAACCCAAGCCAAGTAACCCCAGTAAAAGCAGATTTTCCATTATTGTCCTTGAAAATAGTAGAATGTACCCATTATTACGGAAATCCGCTAACCGACACAAAGTAAAGAGCGCACATGGACATACCTCAAATCACACAAAAACCCACCACCATTACCTTTATTGGTGCTGGCAATATGGCTCGCAGCCTGATTGTTGGCCTGTTACAAGACAAGGCGAACGTCGTCTTGCGCGTGGCTGACCCTGATCAGCAACAACTCGATGCTATCCGCAAGCACTGGCCGGATGTGCTGACCACGACTGATAATCTCGAAGCCATGCAAGGCGCGGATGTGGTAGTGCTAGCGGTCAAGCCGCAAATCATGCGTGCCGTGACCGAAACGCTGGCTGAAGCGGCTCAACGCAGCCGCCCGTTGTTTATTTCCATCGCCGCCGGTATCCGCGAAGCAGCGCTGAACCGCTGGCTGGGCGGTAATCAGGCGATTGTGCGTTGTATGCCGAATACGCCCGCATTGGTGCAGGCCGGTGCAACGGGTCTTTACGCCAACCCGCAGGCGTCTGAAAAGCAGCGTAGCGTGGCGGAAAGCATCCTGCGTGCGGTCGGTATTACCTTGTGGTTTGACGATGAAATCAAGCTGGATGCAGTCACGGCGATTTCTGGCAGTGGCCCGGCCTATTTCTTTCTGGTGATGGAGGCGATGCAAACCGCCGCTGAACAATTGGGAATCCGTGCGGAAGACGCGCACTTGCTAATCATGCAAACCGCCTTGGGCGCTGCCAAACTGGCGCTGGAAAGTGGCGATATGCCAGCCGAACTGCGTCAGAAGGTCACCTCTAAAGGCGGTACGACCGAGGCAGCCCTCAAGGTGTTGACCGGTGGTGGTTTGCAGGACTTGTTCGTACAGGCTTTACAGGCGGCAGAAAGCCGTTCCCGAGAATTGGCAGCCGCCAACAGTTAATCATTACTCATCCATATTTATTGGGGATCGTTTTACATGGAAGCCTTACAGAATGTCGGCGTTTTTTTGGTGCAAACCTTATTCTCGCTTTATATCGGGGCGGTGCTGATCCGTTTCCTGTTGGCCTTGTCACGCGCTAATTTTTACAACCCGCTGTCACAATTTCTGGTCAAGATTACTAACCCGGTGTTGGTGCCGTTACGGCGTCTTATTCCGGCGATTGGCAAGCTGGATACGGCGGCGATTGTGTTGGCGCTGGGCTTGAAAGTTATTCAGGTTCTCCTGCTGGTGGCTTTACAGGGCAGTGATGCCAGTTTACCGGTGGTGTTGGTCTATGCGGTCGTGGATTTGTTGCGCACCGTTATCAATATTTACATCTTCGCGCTGATCATTCAGGCCGTGCTGAGTTGGGTGGGGAACAGTTATGGTAATCCGCTGGCGGATGTGTTGCATAGCCTGACGGATCCTTTGTTACGCCCGATCCGTAACGTGGTACCGACCATTGGTATGGTAGACCTGTCACCGATGGTGGCTATCCTGCTGTTGTATGTGGTGTTGATTGTGCTTCAGTCAATCGGCTTGTAAGACATGGCGGACTTTTACCGCTGGGAAAATGAGGTGTTGCACCTGTTTGTGCGGGTGCAGCCCAAAGCGAGTCGGGATGAGTTTGCTGAAGTGCAGGAAGATCGGATTCGTATCAGGATTACAGCCCCGCCCGTGGATGGCAAAGCTAACGCACACCTTGTGAAATTTGTGGCAAAAATGTGTGGTGTTGCCAAATCAAAGGTGCAGATCATCAACGGCGAAACCGGCAGAAATAAACATTTGTCTATCGAATGCCCGGCTTGCTTACCGGCAGGTATTGAGAAGGCAGGCTAAAGGAAACCTTGAGCCTGCCCAGCGAAACAGTTATCGCTTAATGGAGATTAACGGTAGCCACCGCCGCCGCCGAAACCGCCACGATCGCCACCACGGCCACCGCCACTGTTACCGCCACTGTTACCGCCGCCGAAACCGCCACGGCTACCACCACCGTCACGGCTACCGCCGCCACCGAAACCACCACGGCTACCGCCGCCGTCACGGCTGCCGCCACCGAAACCACCACGACCACCGCCGTCACGTGGACGATCTTCGCGTGGTTTTGCTTCGTTAACTTTGATGTTACGGCCTTGAACAGCTTGCTCGTTCAGACCTTGAATAGCTGCATTGCCTTCAGCACCGTCAGGCATGTCAACAAAACCGAAGCCCTTGGATTGCCCCGTCATTTTGTCTTTGATCATGCTAACGCTGGTTACTTCGCCATAAGCGGAGAACAGGTCGCGCAAGTCGTTTTCGGTAATTTTATAGGGCAGGTTGCCAACGTAAATATTCACTGTTTGTCATCTCATAAAAGCGTGTGCTGCTCGGGAATTTACGTTATAGATAATCAGTCACACCAAATTACCTGATAACGATCGACCACTGTGGTTCGATGGGTTATGCGCTGTGAAACCTGCAAGTCAAAACGTGGCAGCGGATGGCAAAACGCACGAAACTTTCAAGTATCAGGCAAGTCATTTGGAGTGTACCCCAGTTTTCTGTTGCTGGTAACAAAAATCGGATGATTGTTTGGTTAATTTTTTATGTCAGCCAAAGTCCCCGAAAGGTAGGCATTCAGGAAGCTGTCAAAATCCATTTCTTCGCTGTCTTCAATAGCTTGCTGGCGGATTAACGAGGTTGCCGCGAGTTGTTGAAATTCCTCTGCCAACGCCGGATCAAGCTCACGTTTCAAGAAATAATCACGGTGCTCGTCAGATTTTCGCTGGGCAAATTCAAAGAAACTTTCCTGCTTGGCGTGCATTTCTTCCAGCATCCGCGCTGACGGGGTAAGGTCGGGGTTGTAAGCAAGCTGGATCTGGCTATCCAGACAATCGGTGTAACAGTCTTCCCCGTGGACGGTGTTGAGCATTTCCGCCACTGGGCGCATGGCTTGCAGTAAGTCCCGTGCATGGTCACGCAGCAATACACTCTTGCCCAGACAGCTTAAGCGCACTTCTGGGTCACGTCCGCGATGCGCGGTGAGCATCTGATTGTGGTTGATGACCTCAAACTCTTCGGCAGAGACCAGCGGGCTTTCCTGTAACAGGCAAAAATGCATGAAGACTTCGAGGAAAAACAGTTGGCGGCGGGTTAACCCGGCGGGGTGGAAGGCGTTGACATCAATAGAGCGCAATTCCACGTAGGCAATGCCGCGTTTTTCCAGTGCATCGGTCGGCTTCTCGAAACCTTGCAAGGGCTGCTTGGGGCGTACCGTGCTGTAGTATTCGTTTTCAATTTGCAGGGTATTGGCGTTTAACTGGCGGTATTCGCCTGCGACCTTGACGCCAATTTCCCCGTAGATGGGGCAGGGCGTGGTAATGGCGCGGCGTAAACTGCTGATGTAAGTTTCCAGTGTGTTGTAACACACCTTGACGCCGGTTTTGTTTTCCTTGCTATTGGTGTAACCGATATTGCCCATCCGCAAGGAGGTGCCAAACGGCTCGTACAGGGTGTATTCGTTGAAAGCCTCCATGCCTTCTGGGGCGGGGCGATTGCCGAGGAAGCTTTTGCAAATTGCCGGGGAAGTGCCGAATAAGTAAATGATCAGCCAGCCGTAACGTTGCAGGTTACGCACCAGTGCCATGTATTGTGCATCGCGGAAGGGACGCAACTCACCTTGATCACCTTGCACTTGCTGCCAGGGTTGCCAGAAAGCCTCGTCGATGGAGTAGTTGAAGTGAATCCCGGCGATGACTTGCATCGCTTTGCCATAACGCCATGCCAGCCCTTCGCGATAAATATGCTTCATGCGCCCGGCGTTGGAGTTGCCGTACTCGGCAATGCGGATGTCGTCTTCACCCGCCAGCACGCAGGGCATACTGGTCGTCCACAGGCGTTCGTCATCCAGTTGCTGGTACACAAACGTTTCGATATTCAGCAAGAAATCCAGCGCTTGCGCCGCCCGTTCCTGCGGTGGGGTAATCAATTCAATCAGGGATTCGGCGTAATCGGTGGTGATCCACGGATGGGTCAGGGCAGAACCGAGTACTTTGGGGTGATCACGCTGGGAAAGACGGTTATCGGGGGTGACGCGCAGGCTTTCTTTTTCCAGCCCCGTGCGGGCATTGCGCAGGTAAGGGTACAGTTGATTGGTGTCAATCTCGCGCAGGCGTTGTTCCAGCAGATGGTACACGGGCAGGTTCCTGTTCAGGCCAAACGGGGATTACAGCATAGAACCACCATAATGCAAATTTCCCGTGACCGAATACCTGCTTCGGCACGGGAAAACATACTTTCCAGCGCATTGCTATTATAGTTAAGGCATCGCATACGGAAGCCAGTTTGATGATGAAACACCTGATATTGACCAGCCTGATCACGCTTGCCTTGAGTGCCAGCGCTTACGCAGCCCTCGATCTGGACGTACCCAGCATGAATCTTCCCGATCTCGGCGACCCTGCTAACAATACGCTGAGCAGTACTGAAGAGGCTGTCCTCGGCCTCAAGCTGATCCGCGAGTTGCGCGGCAGCGAGCCGGTGGTGGAAGACCCTGAACTTAGCGGCTGGTTACGCGCTTTGGGCAATCGTTTGGCAGCACACGCGCCCGGTGGTGGCAATTACTATTTCCTGATCGTCAAGAACGCTGAAATCAATGCCTACGCCATGCCGGGTGGGGTGGTGGTTATCCACTCGGGGTTAATTATCAATACCGATTCGGAAAGTGAGTTGGCGGCAGTGATCGCTCATGAAATTGCCCACGTTTCGCAGCGCCACATTGCGCGGATGATGGCCGGGGAAAAAGGTAATCCCTTGCTTACCGGGCTGGGTGTTCTCGCGGGTGCTGCCGCTGCCAGCAAAAGCCCGGAAGCTGCCCAGGCGATTATTACCGGCACTATTGCCACCCAGCTCCATCGTCAATTGAGCTTTAGCCGCCAGATGGAAACCGAAGCCGACCGCACCGGCTTGCGCATCCTTGCCGGGTCGGGGTTGAACCCGCAGGCCATGCCGCTGTTTATGGAAAAGCTGGATCGGCGCACCTCTGACCTGAATGGCGATATTACCGAGTATTTGCGTACCCACCCGCAAAGCATTGACCGCCTCAGTGATACCCGCGAACGCGCCAACCAGTTGGGCAAGCGCCCGGTGCGCGAGGATGGCGATTACCTGTATGCGCGGGAAAAACTGCGAGCCATGACTGCGCCCGGTTCCCCGCCCGCCACCAAAGGCAACCCGCAACTGACGCAATATGCCCAGGCCGTCAGCCAGTTGCGCCGTGGCAACGCCAAAGCGGTGTTGCAAGCCTTGGGCACACAATCGCGGGAGCTACCGGTTGCCTTGGCGATTGCTGAAGCCCTCAATATCTCGAAACGTTACGCAGATACTGAAGCCCTGTTGACCCCGCTGGCCAATGCTTACCCCGGTCAGGAGGATATTTTGGTGTTACTGGCGGAAGCATTGCTTGCCAACCAGCAGGCGGCAAAGGCTTGGCAACTCATGAACCGCACCCGCTTGACCGAACAAACCAGTCTGGAATTCCTTGAAGTTCGCCAGCGTGTCGCCGAACAGGCAGGGCAGCCAGTCGAAGCCTACCGTTCTGCTGCCGAGCGTAGCTTGCGGATGGGGGAATACAAGCACGCTCGTGCCATTCTTGAGCAAGCCTCGCGCTTGCCGGGTAGCCCGGCACAGACCAGCGCTCGTTTGCAAGCCATGGCGCGTGACATCGAACAGATGGAATCCCGGCAAAAGCAACTGGATAGGTTTTAGTTTGTCTGCTCATGCCAAATAAGAATATTATTATATTCTTATTTTAAGTAATTGGTTTCATTAAAGTTTTTTTGCGTGTTTTACCACAATCGGTTAAGCTCCAAGTCCGGCTATTGATATATCTCAAGTATTGTGGACATGAGGAGAGCAGCACTTTACTTCAATAGTGATATGTTATTTTGATCATAATGGTTCTGTTAGAGAGGAGGTAGTTATGCGGGAACTTTTTCGCATTTTAGTTATGTCAACAGCGGTTTCCGTGTTGGCTCTGGGGGCAGGATTCTCGTCTGCGTATGCAGCGGATGATGCAAAAGAAGCCAAAAAAGAAGTAACCGGTAAGGACTTGGCCTTTGACCGTGCCATAGGTAACTGTCTGGCATGTCACATGATCGCGGGCGGCGAGCTGCCGGGTAATATTGGCCCGCCATTGATTGCGATGGCTGCCCGTTTCCCGGACAAAGCCAAGCTGAAAGCGCAAATCTATGATTCCCGTGTTGCTAACCCCAATACCATCATGATTCCGTTCGGCCCGATGGGTATCCTGAACGATGAGCAGCTTGATAAGGTCGTTGACTTCATTTCAACCCTGTAACTTATTAAATAATATTCACTGAATTCTTGGAGAGAGGAATTTATGAAACGTAGAACATTTTTGCAGGGCACACTTGCCGCCAGTGCGGCTGGTCTTGCGGTCAGCGCTGGCCTGTTGACACCGGGTATGGTTATGGCAGAAGGCGGCGGTGCATTCGATGCCAAGTCGATGGAAGATGCGCTGAAAATCATGGCACTCACCCCGGAAGATTCCGGTGACATCAAAATCAAAGCCCCTGAAATTGCTGAAAACGGCGCAGTTGTACCTGTGACCGTCACTTCAGGTGTCGCGGGTACAACCGAAATCAGCATTCTGGTTGACGGCAACCCAACGCCACTGGCAGCGACTTTTATCCTGCCAGAAGGCACGTCCCCTGAAGTTTCCACCCGTATCAAAATGGGTAAAACAGCCAACGTGGTCGCGATCGCCAAAGCAGGCGATAAAGCCTACACCGCGAAGCAGGAAGTTAAGGTCACCATCGGCGGCTGCGGCGGCTAATTCAGAGGAGCAAACACATGTCTAGCATTAAACTCAAAGCGGCTGCCAAAGACGGCGCGGTCGAAGTCAAAGCCCTGATGACCCACCCGATGGAAACCGGGCAGCGCAAGGATAAAAAAACCGGGGAAATGGTTCCGGCGCATTTCATCAAGGAAATCATTGTCACGGCGGGCGATAAAACCATCCTGACGGCTAACTGGGGCGGCTCTGTCTCCAAAAACCCTTACCTCGCGTTCAGCTACGCAGGCAAGGCAGGCGACAAAATCAAACTGGCGTGGACAGACAACAAAGGCGAGACAGATTCCGCCGAAACTGATGTTGCCTAACGGGAGGAGGTTCCTATGAAACAAGCATTTACCGCAGCAGCCGTTGCCTTGGCTTTGACATTTTCTGCGTTTGGTACAGTGCAAGCTGGCCCGGCAGAAGACTTGACAGCCTATCAGGATTATTTCAAAACAAACTTCAAAGATGTGCCTTTTGAAGATTTCAAAGACGGTGCTTATGCCCTGGATGCAGGCTTGAAAGAGCAGTGGCAGTCCATGGAAGAGTTCCCACCCTATGACCCCGATATTGATGCGGGCAAGGAGATGTGGGAAAAACCGTTCAAAGATGGTAAAACCTATGCTGATTGCATGGGTGATATTAAGGCGATTCGTAGCAAATACCCAGCCTATGATGCAGAAAAAGACACCATCGTTACCGTAGAAGGTGCGCTGGATGCTTGCAAGAAAGCGGGTGATGGTGAAGGTTTCGTCGACAAAAAAGGCAAGCCGTTACTGAATAAAGGTGATATTGCCCAGTTGATGGCTTACATCGCGATGGAAGATCGTGGCGGCAAAATTGCTGTGCCTACACCCGAAGGCAAAGCGGTTGACTGGTATGAAAAAGGCCAAAACTACTACTACGCCAAACGTGGTCAGTTGAATATGTCTTGTGCCGATTGCCATACCAACAACGCGGGTAAATATATCCGTGCCGATCTGCTTAGCCCTTCTTTGGGGCATGTTACCCATTGGCCGGTATACCGCTCTGCTTGGGGCGAGACCCGCACCTTGCATGACCGTTTCATGGGCTGCAATACCATGGTACGTGCCGCGAGTCTCAAACCACAAAGTGACGAGTATAAGGCACTGGAATACTTCCTGACTTATATGTCCAACGGCCTAGAATGGAACGGCCCTGGCTCACGTAAGTAACACACTTGTGTTCGATCTGACAATCGACAAGACCCGGCCTCGTGCCGGGTTTTTTTTAAAATTTTTTCAAAAAAACGGAATATTTTCAGGGCGGATTGCGTCTTATCACCTGAATGTTGGTAACACATCTCTAGAGAGGAATTTATGAAACGTAGAACATTTTTGCAGGGCACACTTGCCGCCAGTGCGGCTGGTCTTGCGGTCAGCGCTGGCCTGTTGACACCGGGTATGGTTATGGCAGAAGGCGGCGGTGCATTCGATGCCAAGTCGATGGAAGAGGCGCTGAAAGTCATGGCACTCACCCCGGAAGATTCCGGTGACATCAAAATCAAAGCCCCTGAAATTGCTGAAAACGGCGCAGTTGTACCTGTGACCGTCACTTCAGGTGTCGCGGGTACTACCGAAATCAGTATTCTGGTTGACGGCAACCCAACGCCACTGGCAGCGACTTTTATCCTGCCAGAAGGCACGTCCCCTGAAGTTTCCACCCGTATCAAAATGGGCAAAACAGCCAACGTGGTCGCGATCGCCAAAGCAGGCGATAAAGCCTACACCGCGAAGCAGGAAGTTAAGGTCACCATCGGCGGCTGCGGCGGCTAATTCAGAGGAGCAAACACATGTCTAGCATTAAACTCAAAGCGGCTGCCAAAGACGGCGCGGTCGAAGTCAAAGCCCTGATGACCCACCCGATGGAAACCGGGCAGCGCAAGGATAAAAAAACCGGGGAAATGGTTCCGGCGCATTTCATCAAGGAAATCATTGTCACGGCGGGCGATAAAACCATCCTGACGGCTAACTGGGGTGGCTCTGTCTCCAAAAACCCTTACCTCGCGTTCAGCTACGCAGGCAAGGCAGGCGACAAAATCAAACTGGCGTGGACAGACAACAAAGGCGAGACAGATTCCGCCGAAACTGATGTTGCCTAAACCCGCTACTGTTGGTTAATTCGTAGAGACGCAAGCTATTGCGTCTCTACTGTGTCATTTTCCTCTCATTCAAGGCCGGAGGAATCATGCGAGCCATTGCCGCATTTATCACTATTTTCTGTTTGTTGCTGGGGCTGAATGCCCGTGCTGACGACAAACTTCCGCCGGTCGTGATGGAACTCATCAAAGTTTCCGAGCACGTTTACTATGTGCAGGGTGCGCCCGGCGCAGCTACCCAAAATCACGGCTTTATTTCCAACGCTGCGGCAATTGTGACCGATGACGGAGTGATCCTGTTTGACACGCTCGGTTCCCCTGCGCTTGCCCAGCTCTTCCTGCAAAAACTCAAAAAAGTCACTGACAAGCCGGTGAAAAAGGTCATTGTCAGTCATTACCATGCTGATCACGTTTACGGTTTGCAAGTGTTCAAGGACATGGGCGCGGAAATCATCGCTCCGGCAGGCGCAGAAGATTACCTCAATTCCGAAAATGCCGTCACCACACTGGAAGAGCGCCGTACCTCGCTTGCCCCGTGGGTGAATGCTGATACCCGCCTCGTCAAGCCTGACCGTTATGTGGAAGGCAATGAAGAGATTAACTTCGGTGGCGTTACCCTCAAACTGATTTTCAATGGCAAAGCGCACTCGGACGGCGACCAAAGCGTGCTGGTTGAGCCGGATGGTGTATTGCTGATCGGCGACCTGATTTTTGAAGGCCGCGTGCCCTATGTCGGCGATGCCAATACCAAAGTTTGGCTGGAACGTCTCAAGGAAATGTCGCAAGGCAAGCTGACAGCAATGATTCCCGGTCACGGCCCGATGTCCAAAAAACCCCAAGAGGTTATCAAAACCACCGCCCATTACATCGAATTCTTGCGTGAAACAATGGGCAAGGCCGTAGAAGATATGACCCCGTTTGATGAAGCCTATGAAGCCACCGACTGGGGTGAGTTTATCGACATGCCAGCGTTTGCAGAAGCTAACCGTCGTAATGCTTATCAGGTTTACCTGTCGCTGGAACAGGAAGGGATGCAGCCGCCTGAGGCCGAAAAGGCCAGTGCCGACACGCCCGCTGCCACCGCCGTGCGTGAAGCCCCGGCTCTCACCGAACAAGCCAAGCAACTGCTGGATGAGGTCAATCAACGCATCACCAATGTCAATACGGCTGAACTTAAGGCGTTGTTGCAAAAGCACCCCGAAACCCAGCTTATTGACGTTCGTACCCCACAAGAAATCACGCTACTGGGTGGCAGTATTGATGCGCCACGTCACCGTAACCTCATGCGCGGTTGGCTGGAAATGCACGCCACCGAGCAGTTACCCGATAAAAATATCCCGATCGTGGTGTATTGCGGCGTAAACCAACGCAGCCCACTCGCCGCTGATACTTTAATGAAACTTGGCTACACCAATGTTAAAAACTACGCTGATGGCTTTTTTGCATGGAAAGACGCTGGGTTGCCCGTCGAAGAAAACGACAAAGCCCTCGATTCATTCCTTTATAGCAAACCCATCGAAGTCATTCCCGGCGTATGGTCAGCGATTGGCGCAACCGCTCCGCCTTCCTACGACAATAGCGGGCACAACAATAACCTTTCCTTCGTGATTACGGATGCAGGTGTTGTGGTCATGAATGCTGGTGACAATTACCTGTTGGCACAAGCCCTGCACGACGAAATCAAACAACGCACCGATCAACCCGTCAAATACGTGCTGCTGGAGAATGGGCAAGGCCACGCCATGCTTGGTATGAATTATTGGCAGGAGCAGGGGGCGAAGGTCATTATGCACCAAGATGCATGGCACGAAGTCGAGCAACGTGGTGCAGACCTGATTGCCTTAATGCGTGCCCGTAGCCGTGATAAAGCCTACCGCACCGAGCTTTCCAAGCCTGATGTTATCCTCAGCGAAGACAGCATGGACTTAAGCCTTGGCTCATGGAAAATACAAGCCTTACGTATCGGTTCAGCACACAGCCCCGGTGACATTATGTTATGGATGCCTGATAAGCAATTGCTGATTAGCGGTGATGTGGCATTTCATGAACGCCTGTTGCCCCTGTTTGAAGATACCGATACTGATGCGTGGATCGACACTTGGGCAAAACTCGAGGCGCTCAAACCCACCCACATTATTCCCGGACACGGCAGCCCCACCAACTTGGCGGAAGTCACGCAATACACTAAAGATTATTTGGTATACCTACGCACCAAGGTCGGGGAGGTGCTCGAAAACGGTGGCACCTTACAAGATGCCTATAAGATCGACCAAAGTGCTTTTGCCCACCTTGATACGTTCGACGAGCTATCGCTGGCTAATGCTGGCATGGTGTTTCGCGAAATGGAATTTGAATAAGACGATAATTTTATCAACCGTAGGAGGAGAAAATCATGCTAAAACCAATACTATTCAGCATGTTCATGGCTAGCAGCTTGCTGACGCAGGTGGCGAGCGCAGAGGAGGCGAAATTCGACCCCGGTGTACCAGCGCCCAAGGTCGCCGATGATTATTACGCAGGTGCGGAAAAAGTTATCTTCCATGTCAGTATGGAGGGTGATGAAAATAAGTACATGGGCGTATTGGGTAACGTCAGCAATTACATCAAGGCACTGGATGCAACTGGCAAGAAAACCGATGCCATCATTGTGATGAACGGCGACGGCCTCGGTTTACTGACGACAGCCAAGCAAGTGGAGATGAACGCCGATGCTAAATTACCGACGAAAATTACTGAGCTGAAGGAAAAAGGCGTGAAATTCGAGGTGTGCTACAACACCTTGATGGGGCGTAAGATCAAGTTCGAGGACTTGTACGATGCCAAGCCGGAAGACGTGATTCCGTCAGGTGTGGCGGAAGCAGGCCGTTTAGAAGCGCAAGGCTATCGTTTACTGAAACCGTAACAAGGATGTGTCGCTAATGGTTAACTGGTTTGTATCTTGCTGCAAAAATCTCTGGTTTCGCGACCTCAATGAGGAGAAGCCTTATATTAACGATACGGCTGTGCGGATTCGGGCTGGCCTGCTGATGGCTATCCCGATGTACATGGCATTAACACTCTATGTTGCCATTTTCGGCTCACGCTGGGTGGTCACGGGTGACGTGATCACCGATACGCTGGAAACGGATTTTGACGGGCATATTATCTACGGTGTGGAAGCTATCAAGCGCACGCTGGACTACTCCACGCAGACTTGGGTGTTGTTTTACGCGCTGTTTGAAATGCTCGCGGGCATGTCGGTGAAAACCTCACGTCTGTCGCCGACCATTCTACTCAGCAGTTTTCTGGCTAAAGGCAGCAGGCCGGTGTGGAAGCCGTTAACCCCCAAGCGCTTTGCTTGGTCGATTGGCGCGAGTTTCATTGTGGTCTGTTTGGTATTTTTTAACCCTGAAGTGTTGGCGGGCTGGGTGAATAGCCTTGCGGGTCATGAAGTGTTACCGCCTACCGAAAACTACATGCCGCGCTGGATTCCGCTGGTGATGGTGTGGGTCTGCTTCGGCTTTATGTGGATGGAAACGGTATTGGGTTTTTGCGCTGGCTGCAAAGTCCATGCCTTGCTGGTGTGGATGGGCGTGTTAGAGGAAGAGTGCGAAGCTTGCAATAATCTTGATTGGGGTGATGCTGCCAGCAAAAGCCAGCCGCACCCGTAAGGATGTTGGGTAGTGGGTCAAACCCACTACGCAGCTTTCCCTATCACTTCCCCGCTTTCAGTTTCCCCCAATACAGGTTATAAAGATCCATGGCCTTGTCACCAACATCTTCCTGAAATGTAGCTCCCGTGAGCACTTCAGACGGCGGGAAAATGACCGGATTATTACGAATACCCGTATCCAACAGCGCTCTGGCAGCGAGAATGGGAGTAGCGTAACCCAATTCTTTCACACAACGTGCAGCCACTTCGGGGCGCAGCATGTAGTCGATGAACTTGTGGGCATTTTCCACGTTGGCTGCACGGGCAGGAATCACAAAACTATCGACCCAGAAGTTAGCACCTTCCTCGGGGTAGATATACTGCAAGGCAGGCTTCTCTTGCTGGGCAACAACAATTTCGCCATTCCAGACAAGTCCCAGATCCACATTGCCTGATAGGAATTCGGCACGGGGCTCCCCGCTCAAGACCTTGACACCCGGCATCAACCGGCGCAGTTTCTCGTAAGCCTGCTTGATTTCGTCCGGGTCAATCGTATTAGGGGAATGTTTATTGATCGTTAAAGCCATACTAAAAACTTCACGCATATCATCGGTCAGCAACAGCCTGCCACGCCATTGTCTGTCCCATAAATCAGCCCAGCCTTTGATTTTAGCCACATCCACAACATCAGTATTAACAGCAATGCCGGTAGTCCCCCACAGATAAGGAACACTGAATTTATTACCCGGGTCATACGACTTGTTTATCAAGTCAGGGTCAAGCTGTTCAAAATGCTCAAGCTGGGTATGATCCAGTGGTTGTAGCAAACCTTCCCTGCTCATTTTCCCGACTAGGCTGGTAGAGGGTACTAGCACATCATACCCTCTGCCTTTCAACAATTTGAGCCGGGTATACATAATCTCGTTATTGTCATAGGTGGAATACTCCACCTTGATACCGGTTTCTTTGCTGAAATCCTCCAGCACACCTTTCGGAATATAGTTTGACCAGTTGTAAACCACGACTTTCTGCTGGTTTTCCGTTTCCAGATCCAGCTCATCCATCGGCTTGGCGAGCGTAAAGGCAATAATCAGACTGACAAAAAGAATTTTAAGCATCTTCCTTGAACTCTGCTGTGAAAGTTAAGGCTTGTGTTGTGACCAGTTCCTGAGCCACTTGCTTGCCGTGACGGAATTCCTGCCGAAACTGGCGATTGGCTTTCTCAAGATTGAAATCATCCAGCGTGCCACCCAACTCAAAATGGCGGGCAAAGACTTTTCCTGTCGCGTAGGTCAAAGCTCCCGCACTGACAGAAACACTGGCTCCGCCAATGAAAGAACCGACTCCCGGCATTACTTTGAGTACACTGCTCAACCCGGTAACAGTCGCTACCGGTAAACTCCCCAATATAAATGCTCTCACCACAGAGCGCTCAATTTTGGTATAGCGGATATCGTATAGCTTGACCAGCTCATCCAGCATCTTGAACTGGATATGTGTCAGAGCCAGTACATCCAGCAAGGGTACCGGTATCAGCCCCATCGTTACTGCCTGAATGATATTGGCTTTGATGATGCTATCTATTTTTTCAGCCCGCACCCGGCCTTTCGCAGCTTGTAGACGTACCGCCTCAGACTGCCTCACCAAAGGTGAGTCAGAGGGTAAAAACTGGGCAATGTCTTCATCATCCACCATGCTGAATTCCTGCTGATTAGTGTGTCGATGTCTGCGCATCCGGCTTGGCTTCGGCAGGGGAATCTTTCAATTCATCCCGAACTTCCTTCACAAATGCCTTGCCCTTGTCAAACTCGCGCTTAAAGAATGCCTGTGCCTGCTTAGGCTCAAAATCATCCAGCGTACCGCCAGCCTCGAAGTGCATAATGAACGTTTGCCCAACCGCATAGGTCACAGCCCCGGCACTAATGCTTAGACTAGCACTGCCGATCAGAGTACCAACACCGGGAATCAGTTTGGCAAAACTGCTCAATCCCAAAACGCCCAAGACCGGCAGTGAACCGCCAATCAGCGAAATCATCAGGGGTCGACTGCTGCTGTCGTCGAATCCCACCCCATAATGCTCACTCAGGCTACGCAGCAGGTTCATCTGCGTGGTAATCAAGGCAGCAAGGTCAAACAGAGGTACGGGCACTAACCCCAAAGCAATACTGGCAATCATGTGATTTTTGACAATATTGTTGGCTGCAATATCACTGAGCTGGCTCGTCACAGATGCCATCTCAACCTCGGGGTCTACACGGTGCGTACCCGTTTTTTCCAGCAATTCTTCCTGAGCCATTAAATTTATCTCCATAAATCAATCAATAAACCTGCTCGACCTGCCATTGATTTTACCATATATGGAGATCATGCCAGGTGTTACACCCGCGTCTTAACAAAACTTAACAATTTTAGAATACGATTACCCCCCTAGCGGCTTGACTTAATTTTCAGCCCAACTCGATAATGTACTCTTCATAATTATTGTTTAAAAGGAGTAAATCATGGAAGCTGAAGTAGCATCTGCAACAGCAGGATCTAGCGGTTCTCTAGCATCTATCGGCAATTCGCTGAGTGGTTTGGGTACTGCGGCAAAGGCTTTTGTACTCGTCCATCCCATGGGTATGGCTGTCGCTGGCGGTGCTTTGCTGGGAATAGGCGCTTACTACACCATCGGTAAAATGTTCAGGAAAAAGGATGTTGTTTCCATGCAAGCCGCTCCGGCTGCTGCCTGATAAAAGCACACAATCTGTTAGTGCTCCCAGTGCTCCCGCCTGTGGTTATCCCCTCGCGGGAGTTTTTGTATCACGTCAAATCATTATTTGGGGTTTAAAATACATATCCCTACGCCATGTATCCTTAACAAAAACTAGAGTGTCCTTGTGGAAAACAGCGAAATTCCCAGCGTTAGCGTACAACTCAGACAGTGGCTGCGCCGCAAGTTACCATTATTAATCGTATTCTTTCTGATCGGCGCTTTGGTGACGGTCTTCTTCTGGCAAAGAATTGTTATCACTATCGACTCCGGCGAAGCTGGCATTTTGTTTCGGCGTTTCAGTGGCACAGAAATCGACAAAATTTATGGAGAAGGCTTACACATTTTCAGCCCATTGGATACCCTTTTCATCTATGAAGTACGCAAACAGGTTGCTTACCATGATTTTGATGTTATCACCAACAAGGGGCTAACTGTCCGGCTGTCACTGGCTATCCGCTACCGCCCCGAATACGAGCTACTCGGCATCCTGCACCAGCGTATTGGCCCTGACTACCTGACTCGTGTCATCCTGCCACAAATCGAATCTGTCATGCGCAAACAATTGGGCAATTATACGGCAGAACAAATTTATACCAATGAAGCTGGGTTACTCACCAATGCCATCCTGACCGCACTGGACGAAGTGGGGCGCAACTATGTCGAAGTGGAAGACATCATTATCCGCAGCATTACGCTACCACCGGAAATCGTCACTGCCATCGAAGATAAGCTCAAACAGGAAGAAAACATGAAGTCCTACGAATTCCGTCTGCAAACTGCCCAAAAAGAGGCGGACAGGCTGAAAATCGAAGCGAACGGGATAAGGGAATACCACAACCTCATCAACGAATCCCTGACCGAAGCCATCCTGCGGAACAGCGGTATTGAAGCGACCAAAGAGCTGGCGCAATCGCCCAACGCCAAGGTTGTTGTGATTGGCAGTGGTAAAGATGGCTTGCCACTTATCCTGAATACCGACCAGACATCCCCGCTACCCAACAAGACCCAAAGCCAACCGCAAGACGCTGAAACGGAAACAGGAGCGGCCAGCCCACCCACAGGAAGCCAGCCATAATGCGCAGGCTGCTATTGTTCCCCATTTTGCTCTGTCTGCCAGCCTTATGGCTGACCGGATGCAACCCCGACTATGAGCATATGGCGGAACAACGACTCGCTTTCAGCAAAAAAAATCAGGGCGACATCCACATTGCCGCCATTCAGGATACGAATAAGACAGCTTTTCTCAACGGCATACTACTGGCCGCAGAGGAAATCAACCAGCGCCCCGGCAAACTGCTGGGGCGCAATGTACAGGTTCATATCGAACAGGATGGTGAGGACTTTGAATCCAGCAAATCCACCATCCGCCGTATCACCGCCAACCCCAAAATTACGGCTGTATTGGGGCATCGCCAATCCGGCGTCGTCATCCCCGCCTCCGTCATCTATGAACGCAGTCAAGTTATTTTCATGCCGCCCTTCTCCACAGCCAAAGGGCTGACCGGGCATAATTTCCAATACGTCTTCCGCATGATTCCTGGCAATACCGTCATAGCGGAGCAACTCTCCAGCGTCGCAAAGACCCTCGGCTACCAGAAAATAGTTCTGCTTTATGCCCGTGATGAAATCAGCCGCGAACTGGCTTTTCTGGTTGAAGATACCGTCATTAAGCAAAATATCGAAATTATCAGCAGCTCATCCTTTTTTGAAAAGGAAAGCAACTACCGTCCCATTATCTCTGAATTTAGCAGCAAAGGTTTTGATGCTGTATTCATTGCGGCCCCCCCCGCACCTGCTGCCACCATGGTACGGCAATTACGGGAAATGGGCGTCAACCAGCCAGTTCTTGGCAGTGACCTGTTGAATTCTAAAGACTATCTGCAAATAGCCGGGGAAAGCAGCCAAAATACCATCATCCCGGACGTGTATTCACCACAGAAAAACAACCCCATCATCCAAAATTTCATCAAGAGATACCAAGACAAGTATAGTGTGGAGCCCGACTTCAACGCAGCCCAGGGTTACGACTCCCTAATGTTACTGGCGGCAGGCATTGAGAAAGCCGGATCTACCCTGCCAACCCTATTGTCCTCAACCCTGCACTATATGCCCGCTTGGGTGGGTGTTACCGGTATCCACGCTTTCACGGGCAGTGGCGAATTACGCGGCAAAAAATACTTCTTCAAAGTCTGGCAGAATAATGCCTGGCACCCCCTGCCTTCCATTGAGATTCCTTACCTGTTGGGGCGTTTTGAAGCCAATCTGGAGCAAAAACAGACGAAGCAAAGTCCCACACCCCCTTTCAGCGAAATCTTTGCAAAACGCATGGATGAGGATGACCACAAGATTTTTCTGCTGGTTCTGGCTCAGAAAATCCTTCAGTTCAAGCGCATTGGCATCATTTATGAAAATACCGAAGAAGGCCGCAAGGCAGCAGGCTACCCTTTGCTGGAGGCACTCTCAAAGCATAAAAAAGTCCAGATTACCGAATGCGAAATAGCCTTTTCACTGTTGGGGAAGGAAGATACTGAACGGGCACTGGTTGCTTGTTACGGCAAGCTTTCCCTGAATTCGGATGCCCTGTTTATACCCTCATTCCGAGGCATAGATGCAAAATTGCTGCAACGGCTTAACCGCAGCCTAACGTTTTTCAAAATACCGGCGGTCTCACTGGATGAGAGCAATACAGACCCCCACATCACTCTGGTTCTCAATAAACGTGCCAATGTCAATCAGGATGGTACTGGGGAAATGCAGGTATACAGTAGTTTGCTGAAAAACCTGAAAGTCCATGAATTAGCCGAACGCCTCAAGGGTCTACCGGAAATCTCGGTCAACCTTGCCAACATGCAGCGGTATGGACTCCCGGATCGACCCATCCTGCTACTCTCGCCGGATCATTACCTGCAATCCGACGACCTGACAACGCAGGGGGCAAACAGACAGTGAAACATTTGCTCACCGCCAAACCATGGTTTTCTGGCTGTCTCTGCCTGTTGCTCTGCCTGCTGACAAATACCCAGGCAGACGAAGCAAAGCCAGAAAAAATGCAGTTATACCTAGGCATCGCCAACAAGCGCATTCCTTACACCTACATCGATAAACAACAACAGGCCAGTGGCATTCTGGTCGCCAGCGTCACCCATCTGTGCGAACAGATTAATGCACACTGCAATTTTGTCGCCGAAGACTTCGAGCAGTTGTTGGAGGATGTGCGGACATTCAAACTACACGGCATGATTGTCATTGACGACTTTATCTCGCCTGAAATAGACGGGCTCAAACTGACATCACCCTTGTGTATGCTCACCCCCGCCCTGATCCAGAAGCAGGTAGAAAACCCCCGCTTGGCTCCTGAAGATTTCAAGAGCACCACGATCGGCGTCCAAGAGGGATCCCTACTGCACTTGTACCTGTTGGATGCTTATAGCAGCTCAGCCCGACTGAAACCTTACCCCATACTGGAAAGCGCCGTCTTTGATCTGGTTAGCGGACGCATTGATGCCCTCTTAGCAGATGATGCTTTTTTCCGCGAACGGGTAGCCAAAACCATACTGGGCAAAGCCAATAGCAACGTCTCGCTGATTGCCCCCAAGCTGGATGGGGTAGATCTGCCTGCAACCAGTATGACCCTTGCTGTCAGAGCACATGACAAAGAATTGCTAGCCGCACTGGAACAGGCTATCCAAGCGTCTGGAAAGACCCTCAGTTGTGCCAGCTTATTAAAGACTGACGATACAGCAAAAGCAAAACCGAATGATTGAGGACAAGTCTATGACGCTTCCCCCGCACCTTATCCCAACCCTCCATCGGCTGTTGGCAGTGCTGTTGTGTACCTTGCTATTGCTGCCGTACACCAACACCATTCAGGCAGAAACTAAAAAAAAGGCGACCGAGCCTGCCACGAAAACGACGCAGGATAATGAAAAACAGACAGATAGTCAGAATGAAAAGTCTACCCCGCAGGAACAGGCCAAATCGCAAATTGCCAACAGTATGGTCAACATTGATGTCATCCAGCAAACTTTGGAAGCCTTACGCATGGAGGTTGAGAGCAGCAAGGAAGATGCCAACATAAACAGTAGCAGCGTCAAGACCATTCGGGATGGACTGGAGCTGATCGATAGCAAGCTTAAGGAAACCTATAGCGGCCTTGACAAAAGCCGCAGCAGCATCAGCAGCAATACACAAGCCATCGAGAAACTACAAGAGGACTTGTTGGCCTCATCCCGTGACATGCGAGCCAATACGGCTGACCTAGGGTCGCAAAAATCCCTGATTGAAGACAACTCCATACGTCTGTATGAAATCCTGATCCAGATCAGTAGCATAAGCGACAAGGTTGATGAGTTTGCCAAGGCATTGGAAAGTGTCCAGAATGCTGACCAGAAGCAGGATCTCAGGCTAGCCGTCGGCAGCGACCTCAACCGCCTGTGGATTATGCTCTCCATTATATTGACATTCTTTGCGCCCCTGGCTTTCGTTCTGTCCAGTAACCGTAACCACTACAAACCGCTGGCAGATGGCACGCAGCAGCACCAAGGGGTAGTACTTGCCTGTCTCGGGGTTTTTTTAGGGTACTTTACCATCGGATTCAGCCTGATGTATGGCACGTCTACTTCTGGCTGGGTAGGTACTTCCAGTTACCTGCTGACCCCTGTCAATGCTGACCCCAACATGTTACCTGCAATCCCCTTTACCGAATTTGTACTTTATCAGATCGGTTTCGCCATACTGGCTGCGATGATCGTGTACGTTACGGTGGGCAGGCAACTTTCCAGTACGGCGCACATGCTGCTGGCACTATTTGTCGGCGCGATACTGATACCGGTATTCGGTCACTGGGTCTGGGCCAGTCATTTCATACCAACCAACAAGGGCTGGTTGGAAGGTGTGGGGTTTATTGATCAGGCTGGCTCCATCACCATTAATGCGGTTGCAGCTTGGTTCGCCTTCATCATAGTATGGAAGCTGGGTCATTCAGTACCTCCACCAGAACACGCCAACAAAGAATTTGACGACCCAGTGTATTCCTCCAGTGGAATCCTGTTGCTGTGGTTAAGCTGGTTGGGTTTTACTACTGGCACACTACCCGTTTCCAGCATACAGATTCCTGCCGTCATGTTGAACGTGGGTCTGGCTGGGGTCGCAGGTGGCACGATGGCATTCCTGCATTATGTTTTGTTCCACGCAGATCAAAGCCGTATTGCACGAGCGCTGGGTGGCTTCGTTAGTGGGCTGGTCGCCATTGCTGCCTGCGCCCAAAGTGTCACTTTTGCGGAAGCCATCGTCATTGGTGCCGTTGCCGGGCTGTTACAAAATATTGGCTTTAGTCTGTTGCGCAAATTTTTCCTCAGACAGAGTTGGCAAATTCGCCCCAGTTATCTGATTGCCATCCACGGTGTCGCTGGCATCTGGGGAGCCATAGCGGTTGCGCTGTTTGGTACTGAGGAAAGTTTCGCAACACCCAACTTTACCCAACTGGTGACCCAGCTACAGGGCATTGCTGCTGCTATTGCTTACAGTATCGCCATGGCATACCTAGCACTGTTCCTGCTGGCTTTCCGAAAAAAGGCGCAACCCGCCCAGGAATAGCACAACATGCAACTCCTCACCTTCGTGACGCAGGAAACCGAAGTCTCCAAACTTCGTCTGCTAGTGTTAGCCGCGATTTCCGGCATCGCCAACAGTCTGTTGCTGGTCATCCTCAATGAGGCGGCGGCAGAACTGGAGAATGGCGAGGTGGAGATTCAACTGCTCCTGCAATACCTGCTGACCTTCATCCTGTTTATTTTTACCCAGCGGACAGCCCAACGGGAAGCCGTTATCGCGGTAGAACAAGCCATGCAAAAAGTGCGCATACGCTTAGCCGACAAGGTCAGGCAAAGCGAGCTGCGCACCATTGAGCAATTGGGTAACATCAGTCATTACACGCCACTGACACAAAGTGCCAACACCATTTCACAGGCAGCTATGTATCTGTTAACTGGCTTTGAATCCCTGCTGGTGCTGCTATTCTCCAGTCTCTACTTGCTATGGTTATCACCGTCCAGTTTCGCCGTCGCCATGGTGTTGATTACCCTGACTATCTTGTTACTGGTCAGGCATTATCGCATCAGCTTCCGCGAATTGTCCGAAGCTTCCCGTAAGGAAGGGCAGTTTTTCGAACGTTTTTCCACCATGCTCAAGGGTTTCAAACAGATCAAGGCCAGTCGCCGCGAAAGCGATGAAATATTCCGGGAATTAACACAGTTGGCTAACGAAACCAGTGAGTTGAAAAGTCGTTCCAACGCACGCCTGCTGGAAGATATTCTGCTGTCCAATATGGCCTTTTACCTGTTATTGCTCATCGTGGTATTCCTGCTACCCAATTTGATTCCGGTACATGAAGAGAACCTGTTTCAGGTCATCGCCACCATCCTGTTCATGATGGAACCGGTTTACACCGTCAGCTCAGCCATTCCCAATATTTCTAAGACCAATGTCTCCATCAGTAGCCTTTACAAATTGGAAGCAACCTTGGATAAGGCACACAATGATCCAGCAACCGACACCACTATCAGCCCCAAACTGGAAAATTTCCACACACTGGGTTTACAGAGCGCCAGCTTTACCTATACCAATACTGATGGTCAGCCCCTATTTCAGGCCGGCCCTTTCCAAATGCAATGCCAACGCGGAGAAATGTTGTTTATCACCGGCCGGAACGGCAGCGGCAAGTCCACTTTCTTGAAACTGCTGACCGGACTGTATCACACCGATAATGCAGATTGCGTTCAGGTAGACGGGGAAAACCTGCAAGCGGCAGATTACCCTGCCTACCGGGAGCTGTTCTCGATAGTCTTCAGCGACTTTCACCTGTTTGACCGCCTCTACGGTTTGGTGGATGTGAGCGACGACGAAATCAACGGCTGGCTGAGCAAGCTGGATCTAGCTCACAAGACCCGCTTTGAGAACGGGACATTTACCCAGACGGATCTTTCCACCGGTCAGCGTAAACGGCTCGCGTTTATTGCTGCCGTCGTGCAACATCGTCCGCTCCTGGTGTTGGATGAATTCGCCGCCGATCAGGATCCTGCTTTCCGGCAACGCTTTTACGAAGAGATCCTACCGGAACTACGCGCACAGGGACAAACCATCATTGCCGTCAGTCACGATGATCGCTATTTTCATCTGGCGGATCGCGTATTGCACATGGAAACCGGACAGTTGCAGGGGTATACGCCTTGAAACATCTGTACGCCGGGTTTGCC
Organism: Thiothrix litoralis; assembly: GCF_017901135.1. Taxonomy (NCBI): domain Bacteria; kingdom Pseudomonadati; phylum Pseudomonadota; class Gammaproteobacteria; order Thiotrichales; family Thiotrichaceae; genus Thiothrix; species Thiothrix litoralis. The sequence goes on from NZ_CP072801.1 coordinate 3,218,884, forward strand.
CTCCTGTTGTTGTGGCATACAGCCGCCGCATACGCTGTTTCTGATAATGGAAAATTACCGATTATTCGTATCCAGACAGAAAAGCTCTCGCCTTTGCAAACCGGACTGGCGCTAGGCGCACAAGCCAAACAGCGGTTTCCCGATATTGAACGCCGCTACGACACCTGGCTGGCGGAGCTGTTTTCGGCGTCGCGCTTCGACATGATCCGGCAACAACAATTACCCGCGCTGCTAAAACAAATGGAAGCATCCCGGCTCGACGAAATTCAGGGTGTGAGCGGCGCTTGGCAACTGACGCGGGAAAGCCACCCCGGCGACGGCAAGTTATCGCTGGAAGAATACCAGATCCTGAACCTGTTGCCTGATCTCGGCATGGCTCCAGACGGCATCGGCTTGGGCGCATTTGGTCAAGTAAGCGCTGACAACCACCCCATCGTCGGCCACAATCTGGAATGGCGAAACGGCAGCAGCATACGCCACTTGCAGGTTATTACAGCCTACATCGGTAAAGATGCGGCTTTCGTCACGATTGGCGCGGCAGGGTTAATATCCGCCTTGCAGGGTTTCAACCAACAGGGCGTATTTGCAGCGCTGCTTAATGCGGAACCTTATTCACCGTATTCGCTCAACCGCCCTACGCCCTCTGGCAAACAAACACTGCTCAGCTTTTCAGTACGTCGGATACTGGAGTCTTCGTCTTCGATACCGGCAGCCAGCAAACGGCTTGACGACGAACAATACGCTTTCGCTCACAGCATCCTGCTGGCGGATGCCAACAGCGTGCAGGTACAGGAATACGCGCCGCCACAAAGACGCTTCCGCCCACGTTACTGGGATAGCCCGTTACACGGAGGGATGCACTGGGAACACCCGCAGCAAATAGCCGCTGTTGATTGCCTGATGCTGTCGACCATGCCCGATACCTGCCATGACGCCAAAGACAGTGTACGCTGGCAACGGCTGGATACATTACTGCATTTCAGTGCACAACAGCCAGCGACAGCGAACGACATCAGTAGCATCCTGTTCGACACCGCCAACAAGCGCTATGAGCTGTTTACCGAAGATACACTGCAATCACTGTATTTTCTGCCCGCAAACAATAGTCTGTATTTGTATACAGCCCCAACGGGAACCCACTCAGACGACAATCTGATACACCAAGCCTACCTAGATTTGTTACCTCGCACACCGCCTTGGGAATTAAAGCTAAAATGGTTTATCTGGCCGTTGATTCTACTGATGCTGAGCGCTGTGGTCTGGGTTAGCCGCCGAAAATCAGAGCAAAACCTGCTCTAATGTTAAGAATTGTTACGTTCCCTTCCCTGTAAAAGCTTTCAGGGCTAATCTTTGCACATTATCTTGAAAAAATTAGCCCCGACTATGCCCCAGCCAATCTCTTCTGCGAATACGATAGAACTTCCAATCTGGAATTTGACCTCACGCCAACTTGACGATGTAGAACTACTGCTGAACGGTGCATTCGCACCCTTGCAGGGTTTCCTTACCAAACAGGATTACACCCATGTAGTGGAAACCATGCGGCTGGCGTCCGGCGAACTGTGGCCCATCCCGATAACCTTGGATGTACCCGCCCACTTTGCGCAAACGCTGCAACCCGGGCAACAGATTGCGCTACGCAACCCGGAATTTGTCGTCAGCGCCGTCATGACCCTTACTGACATTTGGCAACCGGATAAGCTATACGAAGCGCGACAGATCTACGGCACGACAGATCCGCACCATCCGGGAGTGGATCACCTACTGCACCGTACAGGCGCGTATTACCTAGGCGGTAAACTGGAGCTGATGGAATTACCGCAACATTACGACTTCCGCCACCTGCGACATACCCCGGCGGAACTGAAGGCGCATTTCCACAAACTGGGCTGGCAGCGGGTACTCGCCTATCACAGCCACCGCCCCATGCACCGGCAACAGCAGGCACAGAGCCTCCAACGGGCACGCGAACTGGAAGCCAATCTGTTACTGCATCCAACGGCGGGCATTACCCAAAGCAGTTGCCTTGATCATTTTACCCGCGTGCGCTGTTACGAACACCTCCTACCCACTTACCCTGCACAGACGACTACCCTCAGCCTGCTGAACCTGACAATGCGCATGGCCGGCCCACGGGAAGCACTGTGGCACGCCCTGATCCGCAAAAACTACGGCTGCACGCATTTCATGGTCGAACGCCATCACGCCAGCCCGATGGACATCAACGAGCAACCCAACTTTTACGAACCTGAGGCCGCCTTGCAGCTTTGCAGCGAATATGCCGCAGAAATGGGGGTCGGCATCGTGGAAGCACCTGCCATGACCTATGTGCCGGAACGCGCTGAATACACCCCCACCGTACAAGTTGAAAAAGGTGAAACCCGTCTGGAGATCGACACAGCAGAACTGTTGCGCCACCTGCGCAATGGTCTGCCAATCCCGGAGTGGTTTTCCTACCCCAGTATCCTGCAAGAAATTCGCAAAGCCTGCCCACCGCGTCACCAGCAGGGTTTCACCGTCTTTTTCACCGGCCTATCCGGCTCCGGCAAATCCACCATAGCCAATGTGTTGCACATCAAACTGATGGAAATGGGCGGGCGTCCAGTCACGCTGCTGGACGGTGATGTGGTACGCAAGAACCTGTCTAGCGAGCTGACGTTCTCCAAGGAGCACCGGGATCTGAACATCCGCCGCATGGGTTTCGTCGCCAGTGAAATCACCAAAAACGGCGGCATCGCCATCTGCGCCCCGATTGCGCCTTATGCCAGCCTCCGCCGGGAGGTACGCGAAATGATCGAAGCGGTGGGCGGCTTTATCGAAGTGCATGTCTCCACCCCGCTAGAGGAATGCGAGCGGCGCGACCGCAAGGGACTGTATGCCAAGGCACGTGCCGGTTTGCTCAAACAGTTCACCGGCATCGACGACCCGTATGAAATACCGGAGAACCCTGAGTTACGCTTGGACACTACGGAAATTTCAGCGGATGAATGCGTGCATCAATTGCTGCTCAAGCTGGAAAAACAGCGCTACATTGCAAAATAATCATGTTGAAGTAGCATGTCGCACGCGGACGGCTTTACGAAGATCATCGTAGTCAGACCAACCTGTTCTTGGCTCGATTTGGCTGCGCCAAACGGCGTCGAATGCCGCATTGATCTCAGGAGACAGCCGATAGCGACTTTTGTCAGCACCTTGAGTGACTTTAGTGGCGTCGCTGTTGAATGGCAGGCCGATCTCTTTCTCCGCCAGACGGCGGACGCCGCGCTCATCAAAATGACTGGCATTCGCCAGCATAAAATCCCGCGAGGATTGGCGAACCACTGTATCCAGTAAGTCGTCGGTAAGCGTAATGTCCATCAATCCAGCGACTTTACGCACCGTTCCAACCAGATCCCCGACCATATCCTCATAGGTGAGCAGCAGCACCGCCGCATTATCGCGCTGCTCCCACCATGAAATCATATGCAACCACCAATCGCCTAATTCGTCTTCAGGCGGCACAAAATTCTGGGCAAAAGCATCCAAGTCGATCACGCCGGGTTCAAAAAACCAGTTCTCCAAAAATCTATAATAGGAAACGATGACGTCCTTTGGATTGCGGAAGGCGCAAATGTAACGACCACCTTTGGGAACATCCTGCCAGTTGGAATGGGTCATGTAAGCGCGTGGCTCGAACGCCTGAGGCGCATCCAGGGCAATCCCCAGAGGATGGGGGAAATCAAGACAGGGAACGACAAAACCGACCTCCTCGAAGTTCATGTCGCCCTGAGAACGCAGGCCGTGCGCAATCTGCTGTAGCCACGTCGTGCCGCTCTTGGCGAAGGGCGTGATAAAAACGTCACTGGGTCTAGGGTCGAACAGTGCAACCTGACCATAGTTTCCTGGCGTAAAGAGTTTGTCATGCAGAGCGTTAAACTGCTCTAGGGTGGTCGCACGTCCCCAAGGACGGTCAGCAGGCTTTATCGTCATAATCATCTCACTATTTGTGCGTTTATAGGCCACGTTTTATAAATCTTCGCGAGGTTTCTCAACAACATGAGTCTCACCCTCATCTTCCAGTGGTAGTTCTGGCAATGCCTCCTGGTGCTTGGCTAATGGCCAAAAGATATTGACCAATTCCCCCAAAATACTGGAATAGAGTATTAACATACTGGTAAGCACGCCAAAGTGTAGGAAAAACACACCACCGATGGTCATAATGCCCGGCGCAAAGGCAACGACCTTATTGCGACGCATGGTGTCCTCAAATTCATCAACCAGCTCAAACAGTGGCAACAGATTTTTCAAGGTACCATCCATGAAAATAATTTGTGCGGTATCCGTTGCGGCAGTTGATGCACCTTTCAAAGAAACCGAGACCTGCGCCGCCTTTAAGGCAATCGCATCATTAATACCATCACCCACAAAACAAACGAAGCGGCCTTCATCCCGTAATTGTTTTACCAGATCAGCCTTGTTTTCCGGCAACGTTTCCGCAAAGTAATGCTCAACACCCAGTTTCTTAGCCATATTTCGGGTAGGTGCTTCATGGTCGCCCGAAATAATGTAGACATCCATGCCACGCTGCTTGAGCACCTGTATCATTTCACAGGCTTCGGGACGAATGGTTGGTTCCATCTCCAGCAAACCCGCCAACTGATCATCAACCGCAACATAGATCAGGGAATGGCTGTCTGCCTCAGCGTGCTGCCGGATGGCTGCAATACTGTCGGGTAACGCAATACCCTCACGTTGTAGAAAACGGGCGCTACCTACCCGGACTATCTGACCCTCGACACCAACCTTGATGCCGTAACCGACTTCATAACTGGTTTCTTCCACCGCCGGTAAATCCAGATGTTCTGCTTCGGCTCGGGCGAGTATGGCGCGGGCAACCGGATGGGGCTGGCGGTACTCGGCAGCCGCCGCCAAACGCAATACTTCGCGTTCTGTAAACCCATCAACAGCATGAATATTACCCAAGGTGGGCTGTTCCTGCGTCAGGGTACCGGTCTTATCAAAGACCACGGTATCCACTGCCCGCAAAGCTTCAAAAACCCGCCCATCTTTAATAAGAATCTGCTGCCGCGCGAGGATTTGCAGATAAGTCATTACCGACATGGAACCGGAAATGCCTAATCCTCCCCCCAAGTCTGCGAACATAACCGCTAAACCGGCACTAGGCCCCAACAGAGGAACCGTCAACGCCGCGATACCCAGTTTGACCGGAATAAAATTGTCAGCAATTTTGCGTCCCCGCAAAATCACAGTATCCTTGTAACTTTGGGTTTCATTCAGCAACTGACTGATTTTGGCGGCAACCGTATCTTCCCCGGCGGTCATGACCTCAACGGTCAGGCGACCGGACAATAGCAAGGTTGAAGCAAACACCTCATCCCCGACTTCCTTGTCCACCGGTTGGCTTTCCCCGGTCAGAATGTGCTGATCAACCTGACCAAACCCTTCCACAATCCGCCCATCGACCGGCATCACTTCACCGGCATTTACCCTAACCTGATCACCTACCTGCAAATCATGGAAAGCAACCTGAAGCTCAACCCCGCTTTGAACTACCCACACCTGTTCGGGATGGGAGCTGAAAACATTAACCAGACGCCCCTGCGAGTTATCTTCCAAATTATTGATAATACGGGCAAAAAAACCTTCCATTAAACCCACAAAGATAGCCAAAACCAAGTGTCCGGTGGCGATCAGACCCAGCGTCACTATGGCACCGATCAGATAAAGGCTAAGATAACGGCCATTTTTGAAATCCTTCCAGACCAGCTTAAACGTTTCCCGCATCAGATATAACACAGCCAGCACTGCTACCGGAGTCAGCAGCGGATAAAACGAAGCCAGCGAGGCAACACCCACCGCCCCCAGAGACAACTGCATCTCCCTTCTGCTTTTCTTCAGCTGTTGCTCATGAGCTTGCTGTGAAACCGGATCCATCGCATCCTGCAACTGTTGCCTGTCGGTAAATAACAAAGCATCCACCGTATCCCGTAACAAACGCTTGATATTGACGGGCGGTTTGGGTGCACGTGACTGTTGGGAGACTCCCTCTCCAGACCTAACAGGTTGATGTTGCAGTTTTTTGCGTAAACGCGCCTGTTGCCGTCGTTTGTGTACAGCAACCAGCGCACCGCCTACCACCACCAGAGGAATAATCGGGATCATCTGCTTTTCACCTCAACGTTTGCCGATGTGCACAACAAAGGGTTCGGCAACCTGTTCTGCGGCAAGTACTTCAAAACCGGCTGCGCTTAACATCTCACTAATATGCACAGGACTGTAGTAATGGTCGGTTATCTGGATGAGCCCCGCGCTGGTGGGGATATTGCTCTGGTAAGACGCGCCACGCACTGGGTTTTCAGGCGGTGTAGAGTAAAAGTCGGGGAAGCGCCGTCCCAGAGTTGCGGTATCGGTATTGCCTAACCCCAATAGCGCCCCCGGCTTCGCCAGTGAGTACAACGTGCGCAGCAGATCATCAGCAGCCTGCACTTCATTACACAGCAAAACCATAAAACAAAGGATACGGTCGAAAGGCTCACCAGCACGCAACTCATCCAACGCTTCCACGTAGTGAATACCCCGCCCCTCATCCAGCGCCCGGGCATTGGCAATCTCAGCCGAAGAGGAATCGTAGGCCGTTACCTCAGCCCCGGCATCCGCCAGCATACGAGCAAAGCGCCCTTGACCACAGCCAAAATCCAACACCCGCAAACCTTGCATATCTCCAAAATGTGCCAGCAAACGCGGGAAAACCTGGGTGGTAGAAATGCGGTTCGGGTTATCCTGGAAATAAGCCAGGTAGGCATCCGCTTGCACGTGCCAGTCATCAGTAGGGTTGGTAGGGTTCATACTTGCCTCTCTAAAATCAGTTTGATATCCAAAACAGGGGTAGGGCGTGCTGCGAGAAACACCAGTTCCGGTCGCAGTCGCAGGTTCAGTGCGTAGAGATAATACTTCAACAAAAAGGTGGCCGAGCTGCCGAAACGTTCTTCCATTTGGCGGTAAAGCGCCGGTTCCTCCGTAAACTGCGATACGAGCCTGACAGAAATCTGAAAAGGTGAACACAGGGGCTGCCCTGTCTTTGTATCCAGTAAATCAAGCGCCGCAAACAGGGGTTTCTGTGCGTCGTAATTGTCAACAAAGCCCTGATGCAAGAGTGCCGCAACCATCGCATTCATTGTGGCAGCACTGCGCCCGGCGAGAGCAGCGCGAAATCGCACCCAATCCCTCCCGGCAGCTTGCCAACACTGATAAGCTGATGCGTACCAATGCTGCGGGGCATCGCCCCCCAGTTCAGGGTGATCAACCCAAGGTGGCATGGCCTTTGGCTCTGGCTTAAGCTGCCCCAGCAACTCCTCCAGCCGTGCCGTATGCTGACGCGAACTCCAGTCTGTCCAGTCACGGGTGACACGGTAATGCTTGGAAACCAGCGTCTCGTGCGCGTAGAAAAGAAAATCGTGGAGCTGATCAATGCCGCCAAAGTGCTTGAGCAAATCTTGGCTATAGTAAAAGGCAGGGTGAATGATCGACTTGGCAGTTTGCGCATCGCCTGTCACAATTTCAACGCACTCGTGGGTATCTTCCGGCAGATGGGTCAATCCCTCGTACAACCTCAGCGCCGGATAACCAGCAGCAAAGTCAAAATGCAGATCCAACCCAAACTCCGCCAGCGTTTCCAGCGTCTGGCGTACCGTTTCACGGCTTGAATAAGGGTTGGCCAACCAAGACCACAGTGTCCAGCGCTCCATTTTACGGTGAGCGAATTCCGCCTCTTCATTCAGCTCCATCAGGTCTCGGACATGCTGCAAGGCATGTTTAACCCGATACGGCTCCTGCATTTGCTTCAGGGTCTCATTACTCAGATCCGAAAAGATGCCGTTTTGCTCCAACATTAGCCCCGAACGTAACAGGATGCGGAACTCATCCTTATTGAACTTGACAGGCAGGAAATAAGCACGCCAGTAAATCGGTTGTTCCAGTGTGCTATTGATACGAATCAGCCGCTCCGCTAACGCCATCACATGTTGCTTGGTGAACGTCAGTTCAGAGCAGACAAACCAGAAGTAGCGCAGCCCAAAACCCAACAGGTTTCTGACCTCGGCTTCGATCACATCCAGATCACGCAGCCGTACCGAGCGCCCTTTGACCAACGGTTCGCAGCAAAAAGCACAGTGGCACGGGCAACCACGGGAAATCTCCACGGCGATGGCACGCCCGGTATCGTGCGCCGTATTTAACCCTGGCACCGGCGCTAAATGGGTTTCACGGAACGGGCGCTCACCATGGAAACGGCAAATTTCGTCAATAATTTCGGGGGTGTATTCAAGATCATCAAGCGGCCCGTAATAAACGCGCTCGTTTTGCTGCCACTCACCTTCGTGATAGTAGAGCAAGTTGGCAATCCCTTCTGTCTTCCCCTCCAGCACTTCATCGAAGTGCGCGAGCAAATCATCCGGCTCACCGATGATACCGAAATCAGGCTTCAGGTATTCAGCCGCTGAAACCGGATTTACGGTAAAGGTGAATCCACCCACGAGAATTTTTGCCGATGAAATTTCCCGTATCCGCTGAATCGCCGCATGGGTGTCTTCCATAGGAAACCAGCGTGGCCTGCTCTCCGCTTTCGTACCTAAGTATTCATCAGACTCTGTTGAATCAGCTTGCCGAATAGTGAACCCTACTGCGCGAGGCTGATACTGCCGCACCAGATCGCTGATACAATTTAACTGCTGCCCCCTGTTCAGCCCGAGACCATCCCAACGCCGGACGGATAAACCAGCCCGTCGCGCTAACGCCGACACCTGTACAAAGGCATAAGGATAGACAGGATTACCGGGCCAGTTGGTCAGATTGATGAAAAGGATGTCCAGCGGTTCAGTGGATCCGCTGGATACATTATTGTAGGCAGGTAACATGCTATATAAGTGTCCAGTGCAAAGGTGACTCGAAGCAGGGCGGGACTATTTAGCCCGCTTACTATCCGCTGTTTTCTTGTGACAGGTACAGTCCTCACGACCATAAAGACCTAGCTGATGCAGTCCGTGCAATAATGAGGCACGGCTCTGGTACAACAACAGACCTGACAGATCATGTCCAAACGCATTAATGCTGATGGAGGGGGTCAGTGACATTACGCGATGCCACCAGCCACGCGGGATGAATAACATCTGCCCCGGCTCCAGCGTGATCTCGACCGGGCGCACCGTGGCAAACAACGGATGACGCTTGGCATCCCAAGTATTAGGCTCCACCTCGCTCAGGGTTGAACGGTAATCGTATTTGCTACTGGGATACATCGCCGGTGAAGCCGATGGAGGAACGAGCCAAACACGTTTACGACCACTGATTTGGGCAAGAATATTATCAATCCAATCAATATGGTAGCCTGTCAGGGTTCCAGCCGGGCCAAGCCAAGCAAAATAAACCTGCTTCAGGGTCATAGCCTCAAGCAATGAAAAGTCCACGTCAGCCCGCAATTGAGGAAACTGCTCAAAAATCCGCAGCATGGACAAGTAACGTTTAGCGGTTCCCTCATCTTCAGCACCAGACACGGCATGACCTGCTTGCGTCAGCCCGGTCAGGTAATCAGCCATGCGGGCAGATTCAAAAGCCGTCTCGTCTTGTAGCACGTTACCCTTTTCCAACGTCACCGCACGATCAGGATCCAGTTGGGCGAAAAAATCGAAAGACCAGCGCTGGCAGGCAGGCCATTGCGTTGCCATATCAGTGATAACAACGGGCTGGCGTGGCCGGAAATAACGTGCCGCAAATTCAGCAGACTCAAGCCGTGGCACACGATCTACACCCAACCTTGGTTGATCCGGTGACGTAGAAGACGCCCCGTTCTGCATTTGCTCCTGTGAATACATAGAAAACTCCGATGCGTTTTTACAGGCTGGCCGTTCCGCCAGCAGATTCGCCACCATCAATAACGATGTTGGATCCAGTGATGAAAGGTGCCTCGTTTGAGGCAAGAAAGGCTACCAATGCGGCTATCTCTGTCGGATCAGCGTGCCTTCCCAAGGGAATGCGGGCATTTAAAGCCGCCATGTCATCCGGGCTGTACTCAGCTTCCTGCATTGCCGTCAAGACATAGCCAGGGCTGATACAGACGACGCGTAACGCTGGAGCCAGCTCTATGGCAAGCGTGCGCGTCAACGCAATGACCGCCGCTTTAGCTGCGTTATAGTCGGCATAACCCGGCATACCGAGCATACCGCTCACTGAAGCCATATTGATGATCACACCGCTGCCGGAGCCTTTCATACGGCGTGCAGCCGCCTGAGCACAGTAAAAAACACCCTCTACATCAACCGCCAGGGTTCGCCGCAAGCTCGCTACAGGTAGTTCAAGAAAAGGATACGGCGCACTAATGCCCGCGTTATTAAACAAGATGTCGAGTCCGCCCAATACCTCTGTGATCTGGGTAAAAGCGCTTTCCACTGCATCAGCATCACTGACATCGACTGCCACAACCGTGACTTCAGGCAACTCAGCACGCAGCTTGGCACAACCAGCGCTATCGCAGTCCATTACCGCGACCTGCACACCTTCTGCACACAAACGTTCGACAGCAGCTCGCCCTATACCACGAGTCCCTCCGGTGACGACCGCTTTCTTTCCAGCTAACCCATGCATCATCAGAAATAACTCTCCAGATTGCCGTGTCGGCGAATATCACAAGTAGCGCAATGGAACGCCCCGCCAAGACTCCCGAAGTTACGAAAGTGTACCGGGATAGGCTCAAAGCCATGACGGCGCAGAAAATCAATCATGGGTTGTTCTTCAGCTTCAACAAATACCCGCTTCTCATCAAGACTCAGCAGGTTTAGCGATAACCAGTGACTTGAGAAATAGAAAGGGTGGGAATCAGGCACCGTCGGCGCAGGTGGCGTCAGTACCTCCCAATCAGCAAACATATCCGGCAATTTTGTCACCCGGTCTGGATGGATCAAGACCCGGCCTGGTGCCAACGGGATAAAGCTGGCATCAATATGCATAGCGTTCGGATCATTGACCTCCAGTATATGCACGCGATAATTCTCACCGAGATGACGCTGTAACCATTCAATACCAAATCTATTGGTTACTTGGCTGATCTGGCAGAAGATATCGCGCCCACAGCGGCTGAAGTCGGCAGCATCGAACAAAGGCTCGTGCTCGGTAATCACACTGCGCCCGGCATGAATGTCGTAGCCTGCTTCGGCATGATCGTGATTGAAGGTATGCTTACCGAGTTCGGGTTTGGGTGCTGCCGTCCAGCGTGCGCCGCGCTCAAAGTAGTGCTTGATCAACGGTCGGTAAGCGCGGGATTCAAACAAACGGCTTGGCCAAGCCATCGGGGCTTCAATAATTTCGTTGCCAACCACCAGTAAAAGGTCACGGGGCATTGCCGCATAAAGACCTGCTTCGGACGCCACATCCGGCGTCGCATACGCTTGTTTCCAGTCGATAGGTTCCGGGCGACGCACGGTGACACCTTGCGCTTCCAGTTCTCGGCAAAATACTTCCAGCTCCCGTTCAGCCGCAGTGGTCACTTCAGCAGGAAAGGGCTGACCACCGTTCTGACGGAAAAAGTCCCAGTGCCGGGACGGCATCGTCGCCTGCAATACCGGATGCCATTCCGGCACACAAGCATTTTCCGCACGTCCGACAATGACCTCCTCCAAGAGATCCCATTCATTGTGGCTGTTGACTACCGGCACTGCGTCCAGATTAGGCAGTGTTGCGGGCTGTGACCGGGGGCGATCGACGGGCGATGCCTGCTTTACTGATGCTTGCGTCATTTTTGTATTCTCCTTCTCACTCTGTGAATATGTGGGGGCTGGCGATAAAACTCACTCGAACGGAACTTCCGGCGATGCATAAGCCTTATCTGACAACTTCATCTGCACACCTTCCCCGGGGCCATCCTTGATGTGGTGCAGAACACAAAGAAACGAGCGTGAAACACCCGCTTCACGCGCTAGGCTTTTCAGGTATTCAGCCTGATCATGGGTAAAAAATCCTTTTTCCGGCAACCAATCGACCGCTTCGAAATAATCCAGACTCGCCGGGCTGACCACAATCGTCGTGGTACCCTTGAGGTATTTTTCCGCTAGGTCAGCGAACATGAAGGGGCCTTGATCATCGCCCGGGGCGGCAGTCACAATTTGCAGATGCCCACCGGGCTTCAATACCTCATTGACGCCTTGCAACATCGTCTCAATGAAATCCAGGCCGAAGGGGCCGGCAGCAGAGTGGTAGAAGAAATCCTGATCCGGCGGTGTTGGTTCAAACGGCGGGTTGGAAAAGATATAGTCAAAGGTCTGACCAGCCACCGGACGGAATACATCGCTGTTGCCATCAATGATAGCGATACGGTCTTCAAAACCATTCATTACAATATTAAAACCGGCGGTGTTTTTCGCACGCGGGTTGATTTCAAGGGCTGTCACCTTCGCCGCACCAGCCCGGGCAGCACCAATCGACAGCACCCCGGAACCGACCCCGACTTCCAATACATTCGCCCCCTTGATCTTGTCACGATCCAGCTCGTCAAGGAAAAACGCCTGCTCCGGGTAGATCGGGAACACTTGATCAATCGCGCTGTAATCCAGTTGGTCAGTCACCACTGAATAGCCATAAATCTCGGTTAGCCGCTTGCGGGCAAGTACTTGTTGCAGATTGTCCTGTATCGTCATGCGATATCCTCCTTGAATACTAGGCAGTCGCCAATAGCCAACACGTCAATTTCGGTCTTGAGGAAGGTGTTGATAGCATCCTCAGGCGTGCAGACGATGGGCTCCTGATCATTGAATGAAGTATTGAGTACCACCGGTACACCCGTCAGCTTCTGGAACTCACTGATTACCTTGTGATACCGGGGGTTGGTTTCACTGCGGACACACTGCACCCGGCAAGAGCCGTCGGTATGTACGACCGCAGGGATGCGCTCTTGCTTATCTTCCTGAGCCGGGTAAGTCATCAACATGAAATCCGCCGCACTGGTCGGCTTGTCGATTTCAAACCATTTATCGGCCTCCTCCACCAAGACGCTAGGTGCCAGCGGACGAAAATATTCCCGGTGTTTGACTTTGCGGTTGAGAATCTCCCGCATATCGCGGTTGGTCGGATTAGCCAGCAGGCTGCGATTACCCAACGCCCTAGGGCCGGTCTCCATTCTGCCTTGGAAGAAGGCGACAATCTTGTCGTCTGCAATAAAGCCCGCCACCTCTTCTTCGAGCTTATCGCTGACCCGGTAATTCAACCCACGTGCTTGCAGCGCCTCCTGAATGCGCTGTTCGGAATAGGCCGGCCCCCAATAAGCGTGATCCATCGAACCTCTTGCCGATTCCCCCAGCACATTGTGGAAAATCCAGTAGGCAGCACCGATGGCAGTACCGGCATCGTGGGAGGTGGGCTGAACATACAATTGTTTGAATGGTCCTTTCTCGAATACATAGCTGTTGGCAACACAATTAAGTGCCACTCCACCGGCCAGACAGAGATTGTCGGATCCGGTCTCCTTATGCACATGTTCAGCCATGTGCAGGAACAACTCATTGGTCAATGCCTGCATGGCTGCGGCGATATCCTCATGCACCTGTGTCAACGCATCGTCTGGCAAGCGGCGCTTGACGCCCAGCAACTGCTCCAGACCGCCAAGATAGGCATTGGGTGGGTAATACTCCAGATGACCGAACTTCACCAAGTCATGGTCGATCACAAAAGTGCCATCCTGCAAGGGCTTAATGATCTGACGAAACTGCTCGATAAACCGTTGTGAATTGCCATAGCTGGCCAAGCCCATCAGCTTGGCTGCATCATAAATGTCGAACCCTAGGTACACCGACAAGACTTCCCACAGCAAGCCGATCGACGACGGGTAAGGGATACCGCGTAAACGCTTGAGACGATGCCCCTCACCGTAGTAAGAAACGGCAGTATCGTATTCACCTGTGCCATCAATTGACAGCACCGCAGCTTCCGTAAATGGTGAGGGGAAGTAAGCCGAGGCAGCGTGCGCCGCATGATGGTCAACCCAGTGGAACTGCCCCACCAAACCCAGTTCTTTGAGCTTGTGTGGAACCCGTTCTAGGGCATCCTGCCCCAGTTGCCACTCTGCATCATCCAGCCATTCGTCACCAAAATCGCCCGTTGCCAGACGTTCCTTGCGGCGTTCAAACTGGCTGGGCACGGCAGAATAACCAATATGGTCGATGTCACCGGGGCCAATGCCAGCCTCGGCAAGGCAGTAAGCGATGGATTCAGTAGGAAATTCGTCAGGATTGTCGACCAGCACTTTTTTGCCGTGCTTGATACGGTTGAAACGCTCCTCCTCAGCCATAGCGACAATTTTTTCATCTTTGATCAGACACGCTGCCGACTCGTGGTAGACCGCGTTGATGCCAAGTATGTACATAATGTTGGAATCTCTCCTTGTTAGGGTATGCTGGATTAGTTGAGTGTTTCCAGCGTGGTCAGACAAGTTCTCAGCTTGTCAGCCAGACTGGCGACATGGGGTGGATAAGTCATTGTGGTGTGGCTGCCTGGAACAACCTGCACTCTGGGCACGCCAAACTGCGACCAACCTGCAATGATTTCATCCCGTTCGTCCGCTGGCGACTCCTCCGCCAGTAACAATTCAAACGGCAGCCTGATAATCCCGGACGGGTGATATTCGGTCTGTGTATTGGTTCTAAAAACGCTGAAAATACCGCGCACATGCGCCATGGTGGCTCCGCTAGGCAAGGCTTCGAGGCGCTCAAGCGCCTGTTTCAGCGCATACAGGCGCTGTTCGGCATCAAGCGGGTCAAGCTGTTCTAGCGTCAATGCCGTAGGCAACCCGTATTCCTCGGCAAACAGCCCCTCGAAGGTCATCATCAGCTCAGGCTCTGTAGCCGCAGGCAACGGCATGGAAGGGGGCAGAGTATCCATGATAGCCAGCAGACTGACGGTTTCGCCCATCCGACTTAATTGCTGAGCCATTTCGTAGACGACCAGACCACCGAACGAGTGCCCCGCCAAGCAGTAAGGTCCTTGCGGCCAACGGGCGCGAATCTGCTGTATATGGTGTGCAGCCGCCGCTTCAACCGTAGCGTGGGGAGCCTGTTTGCCATCCAGCCCCAGCGATTCCAGGCCATAAACAGGCTGCTCTGAACCCAGCTCTTTCACCAAGGGGTAGAAGTAGAAAACATTGCCACCGTCTCCCGGCACGCAAAACAGCACTGCTTTATTACCGTGCGCCTGCAAGGCAACCAAAGTAGACCAAGACAAATCAGGATTGGCTTGCTCCAGATAAGCAGCCAGCTCCGCCACCGTGGGGTAACGGAACAGCGCCTGTAACGGCATCTCGGTAGCGAAAGCAGCCGCAATCTGTGCCGCCAACCGCACTGCCAGCAAGGAGTGACCACCCAATTCAAAGAAATTATCGAAAATCCCCACTGCACTGTTTTGCAGGACTTCCCGCCAGATTGCGAGCAAATCCTGTTCGGTCACGCTGCGTGGCCTGTGCAAGGCTTGCGGGGCATCCGTTTCCTGCGGGGCGGGTAGCGCCTTACGGTCGATCTTGCCGGTTGAGGTCAGCGGCAAGCTATCCAGAAAGAGGAAAGCACCGGGAATCATGTAGTTGGGCAAGCGCTCCCGTAAATGCTCACGCAGCAGGGTTTGCAGCTGTTCATACTGTTCCGGGCGGCCTGCACCGACAGCAGGTACAATGTAGGCAAGCAGCCGCTTCTGCCCATCAGCGTCCGTATGCGGCAACACCGCTATCTGGTCGACAGCTTCGTGCAGCGAAATGGCAGCCTCAATCTCACCCAGTTCCACCCGGAAACCGCGAATCTTGACCTGACGATCCATACGCCCGACAAATTCCAGTGTCCTGTTGGCACACCAGCGGGCACGATCCCCGGTACGATAGAGCCATTCGCCGTTATGCCAATGGATAAAGCGTTCCGCATTCAGCTCCGGCCGGTTCAGATAACCACGACCTACCCCCGCACCGCCGATGTAGAGTTCACCCGGCACACCGACAGGCAAGGGATTGCGGCGAGCATCCAGCACAAAGGCGCGGGTATTCGCCAGCGGCGTGCCGATCGGCAATGACTCATCCCCCGGACATGCCCAATAACTGGTGGCGGTTACGGTGGTTTCGGTTGGACCATAGGAGTTGTAGACACCGACACCACGCGCCAGCAAGCGGTCAATATCCTCAGGGCGCAGCACATCACCACCGCTGGCCAGAAAACGTAAATCCGTTAGCTCATCAGCGCGGCTATTGTAGTACTGCATCAGCAGCGGGGTCGTGCAAACCATGCTTGCACGGTGGCGGATGCTGTCGGTGACAATATTCTCGATACTGGCAGGATTCATGCAGATCACCACACTGCCACCGACACTCAGTGGCGGGAATATCTCCTCAATCGAGATATCGAACGCGAGGCTGCCGTGTTGCAGGGAACGGTCAGCGCTGGTTAGCTTAGTCCAGGCAACGAAAGCGTGTACGTAGCTGACAACATTGCCGTGCTCGATTATCACCCCTTTGGGTATCCCCGTGGAGCCGGACGTGAACATCACATACGCGGCATCTTCAGGCTGGCTTTGGATGGGCAGATTGACCGCGTTTGGCTCCGTCGGTTCAAGCGGGGCGGTATCCACGTAGCACGGTATCATGCTGCCCATAAAACCGGCATCAAGCAGCCCAGGTTCCGTCACCAGCGCAAACGGGGTAGCATCATTCAGAATCGCAGCAACCCGCTGTTCCGGCCACGTCGGGTCAACAGGCACGTAAGCACAGCCTGCTTTGAGAATGCCCAGAATAGCGACAAGCATGTCCGCAGAACGGTTCAAACAAATGCCGACCAGACGCTTCAGCCCGGTGCTATCCAATGCCCCCGGAATATCCTCACCCGGTTGCAGCGCCACTAGCCGCCGCGCCAGCAGGTTGGCACGCGCATTCAGTTCGGCATAGGTCAACGCCGCACACTGAGTCGGTTCGACACCCTCCTGTGCCAACACCACCGCCACCGCATCGGGCGTGCGCTCCACCTGTTGCTCAAATAATTGCTGGATGCTGGCATTCGCGCCCAGCTTCGTCACCACCGGATTCCATTCTTCCACCAGTTGGCGGCGCTCGGCTGCGGTCAGCAACGGCAAGGCAGAAAGGGTACAAGCCGGATTCGCGACCAGCCCTTCGACCATCATCTGGAAATGCCCGGCCATGCGCTCAATGCTGGCCTGCTCAAACAGGGCTTTACTATAGTCCAGCCAGCCCAGCAAGCCATCAGCGGTTCTGACCAGCTCAATGCCAAGATCCAGCTCGGTGTGATCGCGACCAAGATCCACCCAGCTCACGTGCAAATCACCAAGCGAGTAATCCCGCGCCGCTGGGTGGGACTGGGCGTATTCAACCGACAACATGACTTGGAACAGCGGGCTGTGGCTCAAGCTGCGTTCAATTTTCAGCTCATTAACCAACCTCTCGAAGGGAATGTCCTGATGAGCATAAGCATCCAGCGTCACTTGCCGCAGCCGTCCCAACAGTGCTGTAAAGGACGGGTCGCCCGACAGATCCACCCGCAACGGGAGCGTATTGACAAAACAGCCAATCAGCGGGTCAAGCCCAGGACGATGGCGGTTGGCAATCGGCGTACCAATAACCAGATCGTCCTCATTGCTGTAACGCCCCAGCAGCACTGACCAGACGGCGAGCAGCATCATGAACAGGCTCACCCCGTGCTGTTCGCCGAGACGCTCCAACTGGCTTGTCAACGGCTCACTTAACGTAAACGGAAACGTAGCACCGGCGGAATCCTGCACGGATGGTCGTGGATGGTCGGTGGGCAGTCCCAGCAAGGTCGGCGCACCGTCCAGTTGTTGCTGCCACCAATGAAGCTGCTGCTGCCATTCGTTACCCGTAGCCAACGCCCGTTGCCAAATGGCGTAATCCGCATACTGAAGCGCCAAGGGTGGCAGGGTGGCAGCTTGCCCCGTCAATGCAGACCGGTAAGCAGCATCCAGTTCCCAAGTCAGCACACCCAGCGACCAGCCATCCGCTACGATGTGATGCACACACAACAGCAGCACATGCCCTTCCTCGCCTATATGCGCCAGCACCGCACGGATCAAAGGCCCCCGAGCGAGGTCAAATGGCTGTACCGAGTGCTCGCGCAACAAGCGCATACAGGCATTGGTGCGTTCCGGCTCTGGCAAGTGTGCCAGCTCAATCGTCTCGAACGGTACCGGCTCCGGTTCAGCAAGTTGCTGGCGGGGGCTGCCATCCCGAGCCGGGAAACAGGTTCTCAAGATTTCGTGCCGCCCGACAACCGTAGCCAGCGCAGCCACCAAGGCTTCGACTTGCAATGCCCCTTGCAGGCGCAGCGCCAGCGCTATGTTGTAAGCCTCTGCCGTGTTCTCAAGCTGTGCCAGAAACCACAGGCGCTCCTGGGCAAAAGACAACGGCAACTCAGCCGGACGCGGCTGCGGTAACAAGGGAGGTTCAACAGGCACGGTACCCTGTGCTTCAATCTGCTGAGCCAGTTCGGCAACGGTCGGATGGTCAAAGACCGTGCGCAATGGCAACACAACCTGGAGTTCGCTCTGAATCTGCGTAATGACCTGAGTCACCAGTAAAGAATGACCGCCCAGCACGAAAAAATTATCGTGGCGACCCACTGGCTTCACACCCAGTTGCCTGCTCCAAATGGCAGCCAGCGCCTGTTCCAGCGCCGTTACCGGTGGTTCTGAAACACCTGCATTCACCGGCGCAGCCACCTCCATCTGTGCCAGAACTTGCCGATCCACCTTACCGTTCGGTGTCAGCGGCAAGCTTTCCAGCACCACAAAAGCACTCGGCACCATGTAGTCGGGCAAGTCCTGTTGCAGATGCCAGTAAAGATCTGCCGGAGCCGGTGGCTGTGATGCCGCCACATAAGCGACCAGACGCGAGCCGGAGCTGTGCTCCTGCAATTGCACCAGCGCTTCACTGACGGCAGGGTGCGCCCGTAAACGCACTTCAATTTCGGACAGTTCAACCCGGAAACCCCGGATTTTCACTTGGGAATCATTGCGCCCCAGAAACTCGATGTCCGGGCGGCAGTGGGCATCAGCAGACTCCGCCGGAAGCCAGCGGGCGCGGTCACCGGTGCGGAACAAACGGCCTGCTCCAAAAGGGTTGCCAATAAAGCGCTCGCGGGTCATTTCCGGGCGGTTCAGGTAGCCGCGTGCCAAGCAATCACCCCCCACATAAAGTTCCCCCTCTATTCCAGGGGGAACCGGTTGCAGCCGCTCATCGAGAATGTAGCACTGGGCATTATCAATCGGCTGACCGATCGGCACCTGCGGCAATGACCATTCTGCCTGCGCCTTGAGCGCCGTGGTGTCATACCAAGTCACATCGGCTGCCACTTCGGAAGAGCCATACAGGTTAATCAGCCGGGCATCAGGGAATTGCGCATAAAAAGCCTGAACCAGCGGGATCGGCAAGGTTTCCCCGCTGCACACCCAATGCCGCAACTTGGGCAGACGTTCCTGTAATGGCTGCCCCCCGCTAGCCAGCATCGCCCGCAGCAACGAGGGAACCAGCACGATCCGTGTGACTTGGTAGTGTGCCAGCGTATCCATCAGGCGAGGCACATCCTTGACTGCCAGCGCCGGGATGATCACTGAAGGCACTCCTTGCAACAGTGGCCCGAAAATCTCCCAAACCGAATCGACGAAAGACAACGCTGTCTTTTGGCAACACACTTCACCGGGAGTGAACGGCAGGGTACGCCACATCCATGCCAGCCGGTTGCTGGTGGCACGATGCAAGGCTTGCACGCCCTTGGGCAAGCCGGTCGAGCCAGAGGTGTAAATGACATAGGCCAAATCAGTGGGTGCAACCGTAATATCCCCCGTATTCACCCCCTCGGTCAGCTCGGGAAGCGCATCCCGATCAATGTCGACAACCCGCGCACTCGTCGCGGGCAACTCTCCGCGCAGGCTTGCCCGGGTGATCAACAAGGGCGTGCCGGAATCATGCAACATGTACTCCAGACGTGCCCGTGGGTAACTCGGATCCAGCGGCAGATAGGCAGCACCCACCTTCAGTATGCCCAGCAAACCCGCGACCATCGTCATGGAGCGATCGACAAATACCCCAACCAGCGTTTCCCGACCGATTCCCTCAAGGCGGAGCTGATGTGCCACCCGGTCTGCCCAGTCGGCAAGCGCCCGATAAGACAGGGTTGAGTCTGTCTGATCTTCAGCGCAGTCGATCAAGGCAACGGCATCCGGCGTGCGCTCCACCTGCTGCATGAATTGCGCATACAAAGGTAGATCCCGTGTATCAACAGCCGTATCCGCCTGCACCTCGGTGGCTGTCCAGTCCTGCAAAATCTGCTGGCGCATGGCAGCAGTCAATAGCGGCAGCTCCAAGGCAGGTTGCGCCAAATGCTCCAACATGGCGCGAATGGTCGCTTGCAGGTAGTCAGTCAGCCGCTGGATGCTGTGCGGCTGGAACCGGTTTGCATCATAGGTAAACTGCCCGCTGAGTTCGCCCGCCATGTCGAACATCGACAGGGAAAGCTCCTCCGGCGTCCCGCGCTGACCAATCGCCAGCGTCTCGGCGAACAGGCTGACCGCACGCGCAGGCCGCCGTGCCGCATCCAGAATAAAACCGAAGGTAGGCTTGTTGGAACGACCAGATGCATCAGCAGCCTGTAACAGGCGCAACACTTCCGAAAACGGCAGCATCTGATGCTCGAATGCCGAGGCAAGGCGACTTTGGGTACGCCCCAGCAACTCCCTGACACTCGGGTTGCCGGAAAGGTCGACTTCCAGACACAGTGGATTGATCAGGTAGCCAGCAGTTCGGCTCCAGCCCGCGAGATGCCTGACCGCCGTCGGTGTGGTCACCAGAAAATGATCCCGCCCGCTGTAACGGGCAAGCACAACCTGATACGCCGTCAGCAAACAGGTAAACAAGGAAACATGCTGGTTGCGGGTAAAGGTGCGCAGTGCATCCGTCAGCGCCGCATCAACCCCAAAGTCAAGGGTTGCCCCGCGATAATGACCCGCCCCATCAGGGTTAACGGCGCTCAAGTCAGCAGGCAGACGGGGAGGTACAGGCCAGTGCGCAACCTGACTTTTCCAGTAGGCTCGCAAGGACTCACCCTCTTGACGCATGACATCCTGTTCCCAGCGTACAAATTCACGATAACCGAGTTCCGCCTTTGCCACTTCTGGCGCTGAACCGGTACACACTGCGCGGTAGAAGTTCTCAAGGTCTTCGATCAGCACTTCCTGCGTCAGGAAGTCAGAAGCAATGTGATGAATGGTCCAATGGAACAGATGCTGTACCATTCCCCCGGCAACAACGGTACGTAATACCGAGGTACGCATCACCGGCCCCTGCGCCAGATCGAATGCCCGCTCAGACTCCTGCTCAATCCAAGCGGTAACCCTTGCCTCCGTCCAGCCCTCACCATCATGAACCGGCAGTTCAACGCAACAGTCCCTGTCAACGTGCTGGCGCGGCAGCACGGCTTCAGCACCCTCCGGCAACGGGTAACGGGTACGCAATACCGGGTGCTGCCTAATCAGTAGTTGTAGCGCCTGTTGCAGGGCATCGACTTCAACCGCTTCCTGCAAGCGAGCCACGAAGAACAGGTTGTAGATTGGCGTTTCGGGTTCGAGACGCCACGCCATCCACAACCCCTGCTGACCAGCGGAAAGCGGGTATTCGTCAGGCTCGGCGGCGGTTTCCTGTAGCCACGCCAGTAGCTCGTCCCGGTGGGCGCGGATGACTTGAACGTCTTCCTGACGCGGGCCACCCTGACGAGCCGAATAATGCAGTCGTCCATCAACCAATTCCAGCCGCTCTCCGCGTGCCTCCAGATCCTGGAGAAATTCAATGATGTTCAAATGACGATGGTGGTCCATTGACCCTCTCCCGCTGAATTATCGGCGTCGGACGCCTGGCTGGTAGATGCATCTGCGGGCTTATGCTCACCCAGTAGCGTGCTTGCTTCCACGACCAGTTCGTTGATCGTGATGCCCTGCAATATGCGGGGCAACGCAATCTGTAAGCCCAGTTCCCGCCGTAACTGGTTACGCAGCTCAATCAGCATCAATGAATCAAAACCCAGAAATAGCAGATTGCTGTCAGCATCCAGAGCGGCGGTGTCGGCACATCCCAGCACCTTGCCAACCGTGAGCGTCAGTTGCTGACGAATATCGGCATGACTGCCCGCACCCCGTGTCGTCACTGCCGTTGCGGCGGTAGTCACCTCCGGGCTGCGGAGAAAGGCCGCGAGAAAGCCCTGATGCGCCTGAAAGCTGTCGATAAAACGGGGCCAGTCTGCCCGTATCAGCGCCACATGCCCCTGCTCACTCAGGAGCTGCTGCAAGGCGGCGCGGGCCGCAGCCACTGGCAAGGCTCCCAACCCGGTGTGTGCCAGCGTATCTTGCCCAGCGCTGTCTGCTGCCATCCCGATACCTGCCCAATCCCCCCAACTCACGCTGAGCGCTGGCAGGTCTTGTTGCTGGCGGTAAGCAGCCAATGCATCGAGAAAAGCATTCGCCGCCGCATAATCGGCGTGTCCGCCCAACCCAAGCAAGGACGAGGCCGATGAAAACAGCACGAAGAAATCCAGCTCAAACGGGCGCGACAGTTGATGCACGTTCCAGCTTCCCGCCACCTTTGCGTGCAAGACTGATGCAAACCGTGCCCAAGCAGGCTGGGCTGCTGGTTCCGCCGCGATGGTTCCAGCCGCATGGACAATGCCTTTCAAGGGCAGCGCTGCGCCACCTGCCTCCAGCTTGGCAAACAGCTTACCCATGGCTTGCGCGTCGGTCACATCCAGTTCCGGCGTCTGCACGGTGACACCCCGCTGGCGTAATGTCGCCAGACGCTGGTGCTGTGCTGTTGTCTTCACCCCGTGACGGCTGGTGAGTATCAGGTGACGCGCCCCCAGCGCTGCCAACACCTCAGCAACTTCCAAGCCGAGCGCACCCAGACCACCGGTAATCAGGTAAGCGGCTTCAGCCTGCACGGTTCCTCGCATGATCGCGGCAGGTGCCGTTGCCTGTTGCAGGCGTGCCACATACCGGTCGTCGCCACGCAAGGCAACCTGTGCTTCGGCATCATCGGACGGCACAGACGCATTCAACTCTGCCCACAGTCCAGCAGCACGTTCTGCAATGTCCTCGGCGGGGTTCAGGTCAATTAGGCCACCCCATCGCGAGGAGTATTCGAGCGCAAGGCTACGCCCCAGCCCCCACAGTGTGGCCTGTGACGGGTTCAAGCCTGCTGGGCGGAATTCCACATGCTCAGAGCCGACAGCCTGAGCTCCACAGGTCACCAACCACAGACGTAGGCGATCAGTACCAACGCCACCCAGCCACGGCAACACACCCAGAACACCGCCGCAAATCCGCTGCTGCGCCTGCATCAGGGCATCAGCAGGGACATCCCCGGCAGGCGGGGTTTCATCCAACCCCCACAGGTACACCAAGCGCTGCACGGGCTGAGCGGATGCGACAGTTGCACATTCCCGCCAAAAGGCCGTGAACTGCTGCGGATCCGCCGGGTTGATCGTCCAACGATTGCGGCCTTGCGAGGCGAAGGTATCCCCCGTGTACAACAGGAATACGCTCAGACCGGCAGCTTCTGCCCGGGTCGCCATGGCGGCACCGACACCCGCCTGATCCGCCAGAATAACCCAGCAACCACCAGTACCTGCTGCCCCCACATCCACCTTGCCAGTGACAGGCAAGCGCTGCCAAACCGGTGCGTACAACAAGTCACGCCATGACGGCGCTGCTTGATCATCACTTGCTTGTTGTTGCAGTTCCGCCGCCAGCAAGGGCACGATCCCAAGCTGTTCCTCTGTCAACTTGCCCAAGGCAAACAGCCGTTGCGCGGCTTGCTGCAAAGCCGCTTGCAGGGAATGCTGATCAGGCAGACGGTTGAGCGGCTTGCGCTCAACCCAGCACTGCTTGCGCTGAAACGGCATGGTCGGCAACACCTGCTTGCGCCACGCCTGATCGCTATACAAGCCAGACCAGTTGATAGCACAACCTCGCTCATACAACTGTCCCAAGCTGCCCAATAGCTGCGACCAGTCATCCTGCCCCCGGCGCAGGCTGGGTAGTAATAATGGTGCATCCGCCTCCGTATCCCAGCCAAGGTGTTCGGCAATTTCCGCCACCATCCCCAGCAGGGCGGGCGTGGGGCCAATTTCAAGAATAATGCCGACCTGCTGACGCCGCAGGGTCTGAATGCCATCAGCAAAACGCACAGCCTGACGGGTGTGTTTTACCCAATAGCCCGGGTCAAGCAGCGCATCCGACACCACCTCCCCGGTCACGTTAGAGATGACCGGAATCCGGGCGGAGCTTAACCGCAGCCCACCCAAAGCGGTAGCAAACGGTTCCAGCATGGGTTCCAGTGCCGCTGAATGAAAAGCGTGGGAAACATCCAGCCGCTTGTGCCGCACGCCCTGCTCCCGCAGTTGTTCAGCCAGTCTCTCCAGTGTAGCTAGCTCACCCGACACGACCGTACTGACCGCGCCATTGATCGCAGCGATGCAAGCTTGCCCGTCATGGGCTTGCAGGTACTGTTCCACTTGCGCCTCATCCAGCGCCACCGCCAGCATCCCACCACCGGCTGGCAACGCTTGGATCAAGCGACCACGCTCGGCAACAATGTGCAAGGCATCCTCCAGTTCAAACACGCCAGCCACGCAGGCAGCCACGTATTCGCCCAAACTATGCCCCATCACCAAGTCAGGCGTAACCCCCCAGGATTGCCACAGTTCCGCCAACGCGAGTTCGACGGTGAACAGCGCCGGTTGCGTGTACCGGGTCTGTGTCAGCAAGGCGGCTTTTTCGGTATCACCCGCCTCCGCTGCAAACAGGACCGATAACAACGGCTCGGGCAAAACCGGATCAAGGATAGCCGCACAACGGTCAACGGCGGCACGAAACGGCGCAGAACTGCTGTAGAGCTGGTGCGCCATACCGAGGTACTGAGCACCCTGACCAGTGAACAGGAAGGCAATCTTGCCGTGCCCTGTACTATCTGCCGCCGCAAGGGTACGGGGTAACGGCAAAGCCTCCAGCTTCCCAGCCAGTTCCGGCGCGGAAGCCGCCACCACAGCGCAGCGGTAGGGAAAGTGAATGCGCCCGGTGGCAGCCGTAGCGCACAAACTGGTCAAATCGGTCGCTGGCTGCTCAATCAGTAAACCACGATAACGCCCTACCAAATCACGTAAGCCTGGCTGGCTGGCTGCGGACAGAACCAGCAAATGACGTGACGATACCGTAATAGCCTCAGGAGCCGCCGGGCTGGCTGCTACATCTGTCGGCGCTTCTTCAAGCACGATATGGCAGTTGGTACCACCCATGCCAAAAGAGCTGACCCCCGCACGGCGTGGCGTCGCCATTTCACGCGATGCAAGCCATGGCGTCAGTTGGGTACTGACACGAAACGGGCTATTGGCGAAATCAATCTCGGGGTTGGGGGTGTGAAAATGCAGGCTCGGCGGAATCGCTTTGTGCTGAAGCGTCAGTACGGTCTTGATGAAACCCGCTATTCCCGCCGCCTCATCCAGATGACCGATATTGGCTTTAACCGAACCGATGGCGCAATGTTGTGGCGCGGGCGCATTAGCTGTCTCCCAACCCCGCCGGGTATAGGCGCGGGTCAGCGCCGCAATCTCAATGGGATCGCCCAGTCGGGTACCGGTACCGTGCGCTTCGACATACTCGATAGTGCGCGGGTCGACAGCGGCGGCGACCAGTGCGGCCTCCACGACGGCTGCTTGCCCGACCACGCTAGGAGCCGTATAACCCACCTTGAGCGCACCATCATTGTTGACCGCAGACCCCTTGATGACAGCAAGGATTGGGTCGCCATCAGCCTGCGCAGCAACCAGAGGCTTGAGTAAAACCATGCCCGCACCATTACCGAACAGCGTCCCCTCAGCCTGCGCATCGAAAGCCCGGCAGCGCCCATCAGGCGAACGAATCATACCCTCT
This sequence comes from Thiothrix litoralis, assembly GCF_017901135.1. Taxonomy (NCBI): domain Bacteria; kingdom Pseudomonadati; phylum Pseudomonadota; class Gammaproteobacteria; order Thiotrichales; family Thiotrichaceae; genus Thiothrix; species Thiothrix litoralis. The sequence continues at coordinate 3,244,885 of NZ_CP072801.1, forward strand.
TCAAACAAATAGCCGGTTTTTTGCGGTATTTTCAGGGCAACGCTACCTGCCAGCGCCACCTCACATTCGCCAGCCCGCAGACTTTGACAGGCCATATGCACGACAACCAGCCCAGTCGAACAGGCCGTTTGCACATTGATAGCGGGCCCCGTTAATTGCAGCCGGTAAGCAATGCGGGTGGCAAGGAAGTTGCGGTCATTGGCCAAGTTCTCCTGATACTCCGCCAGTGTTGCCTCGGTGACGGGATGGGTGGCTACAACATTATTGAGGAAATAGCTGCTGGCACTGCTACCGGCATAGACGCCGATGCGACCAGCATCGCCACCCGGAGCAATACCGGCACGCTCCATCGCCTCCCAAGCGCATTCCAGTAGCAGACGCTGTTGCGGATCCAGCAGTGCCGCTTCTTTATCGCTGAAACCGAAAAATTCGGCATCAAAACCCGCGATATCGGCCAGTACAGCACCGGATTTCACATAACTGGGGTCATGACGCAATGGGGCATCCGGTTGTTCAAGTTCCTCATCGGAGAAATCCGAGATTGAATCTACCCCGGCACAGAGGTTCGACCAAAAGTCCTCCGGTGTCACCGCGCCGGGAAAACGGCACGCCATGCTGATGACGGCAATGTCCTGATCCTGATGCCGGTTGACATCACGCTGCCCGGGAGAGGATTTTGCTTCCGGTGCGGCTTGCTGCACATAGTTGGCCTGCGCGGCGACAGTCGGGTATTCCAGCAATGCCGCCACCGACAGGCTGAACGTCGGAAAAGCTTCGCGTAACTGCTGATGGAGTTGCGCCAGACGCAGGGAGTCGCCCCCTATTTCAAAAAAGTTTTCGTGGATACCTACGGTGTCGGTCAACAACACCCTTTTCCACAACTGGGTGATATGGGTCTGGGTGTTCCCAGAAACTGCATGATTGGGCAAAAGGCCGGACTGAGCCAGCTCAACCAGCTTGCGCCGGTCAACCTTGCCGCTGGGCGTCGATGGCAGCGTCTCCAGAGCCATTAGCCGCTGAACCTGCCAATGCCGTGGAGCCTGCTCGCGCAGCGTTGCCAACAGACGCCGCGTGTTCACGGAGGCTGGCGTTACAAACGCTACCAAGCTACGGTTTTCGGCGAGTGCTGGGTCTTCCTGCACCACCACTTTCACTGCATCCAGCGGCTCGCCACAGGCTCTTAATGCCGCCTCGACAGCACTGAGTTCAATGCGGTGACCACGTACCTTGACCTGATCGTCAGCACGACCGGCAAATAACAACATCCCTTCAGGACTCATGCGGACACGATCCCCGGTACGGTAAAGCCGTTGCGTACCGCCGAAAGGGTTTTCAATAAAACGCGCCGCTGTCTCTATAGACCGGTTGAGGTAACCGAGTGCCTGCAAAGCGCTCCCTACCAGCAATTCCCCTACCTCACCGGGGGCAACTTCATGCTGTAACGTATCCACGATATACAGCTCAGTACCCGCGATAGGGTAGCCAATGGGTGCGTCTGCGCCCCCCAGCTCGATGCCTGCCCCCAGTTCGACATGGCTGATTTCAGGCACTTCACTGCAACCGTACAGGTTAACCAGTGATACGTTCGGCAAGGCATGTCGAAAGTTGTCAACCAGATCACTGGTCAGACGCTCACCGCTGACGATGCACAGCCTGAGTTGGGGCAAGCGCTGCCCAAGGTCAGGGGCAGCAATCAACAAGGCTCGTAACTGGGATACCACCAGCGAAATCCGGGTAACCCCGTGTTCTGCCAACAATGCCAGCAGTTTCTCCGGGTTGCTGCTGTGGGAATCCGGCGCTACCAACAGCGGACGCCCTTGCAACAAGGTACCGAATATTTCCAGACTCGCATCGACAAAATGCAGGGCAGTCTTCTGGCAACAGATATCCGCATCAGACAGGGGAAATGCCCGCCATAGCCAATCAAGGCGGCTTTGCATCTGCTGGTACGTGCCGCAGACGCCTTTGGGTTCATCCGTACTGCCGGAAGTATACAACACATGAAACAGACGCTCGCCGGGGACTGCTGCCACTGGTACACGATCAGGCCGAGCCTGCTGACACAAGTCGGGCACCGTCAACACATGTTCTACCGAAGCCGTGAATGCTGCCTGTGTGCACTGGTCAGCCAGCAGAAAGCGCAGACCGGCACTGCGCACCATGCGTTGCTGCAAATCTGCCGGATAAGTGGGGTCAATCGGCAGGTAAGCGCCTCCGGCTTTGAGTATGCCTAGCATGGCGCAAATCGCATCCACGCCCCGCGCCATGCACAACCCAACCAAGCGGCAGCCATCATCCGTTCCTGCGCCCACACCCAGCCCCCGCAAGGCGCTGGCGATGCGGTCAGACTGCTGCTGGAGCTCAGCATAGCTGAGCGTACCATTGGGGGTAAGTAGGGCAACGGCGTCAGGCTGTTTGGCCACCTGATCGGCGAACTGCGCCAAAAGATCCTTGTTTGAGCCGATGGTTATATCCATAGTCATGCTTACGAGCCTGAGTAGTATGTTCGCAGGGTGGGGAGTTCCGCCAAATCCAGATCGCCGATCAAAACCCCTTCCATCTGCGCAATCCGTTGACGGACACCTAACGGGTGGCAAATCATGCTAACCGAGAGCGTGTTGTCCGACACTGCATCACACAGCACAAAATAAACCAGATTTTCGAAGGCACGCGCCAGCGGCAACGCTTGCAACGGCTCCCCATCCATCTCGTAATCCGCTAGGTAACTGGGGCAGAAAATCACCTCTGCACCCTGTTCCGCCAGATCCGCAAGGTATCGCGGGTAAGCCATATCCCAGCAGGAAATAATGGCAATACGCGCCAACCCGATATCAATGACGCGAGACGCATCACCGCTTTGGTAGACCCGCTTTTCCGCTCGCCACAGGTGAACCTTGTCGTAGCGGTAATGAATATTGCCGTCAGGATCCAGCAGATACATGCTGTTTTTGCGGTTGTGCGCATCACCTGAATCAGCGCCGAAAATGACCCAGACCCGGTTTTCACGGCTGGCCGCTTGCAGTGAAGCAATGGCTGGCGACAGGTCAACCCATTGATCCATCAGCGGATTCAGACTGTACTCAGGAAAACAGACAATCTGTGCACCTGCCCCAGCAGCCTGCGGAATCACCGCCAGCATACTGGACAGGTTACGTTCCAGATCATCGCTGACCCGCAGGGACGCAACCGCAATCCGCAAGCAGCGGGCAGATGAGCCGGGCATCATCAAGCGGCTGCCCGCAGGCGGCTCAACAGGGAGGCATCGACATTCGCCCCACACAATAACAACGCCACTTTTTTGCCTTCAAAATGGCTAGCCTTTTGCAACAGTGCTGCGACCGACAAGGCTCCAGAACCTTCCACCACAATCCCGTGGTACTCATCCAGCAGCAGCATGGCGTGACCAATTTCCTCTTCGCTGACCAGGATGTAATCATCCACATAATCGCGGCAGAACGCGAAGGTAACCGCGCCCTGCTCAACACCGCCTGCCGTCGCGTCTGACAGCGTTGGCAATGAGGGCATTTCCAGAATCTTGTTGGCGCGAACCGATTCGGCCATAACGGCCGAATTGGCTGGCTGTACACCGATGATCTCGATATCCGGCCTGACACTGCGCAGATAACCGGCAATACCACCAATCAACCCGCCGCCACCCACAGGCACCACAATCGAATTCACGTCATCGCCGAGATCCGCAAGCTGGGCGAGAATTTCGCGGGCAATGGTGGCTTGCGCGTACATCGCATCCCACTCGTTATAAGGTGAACGGAACGTCAGGTTGTGCTCTGCTGCATAGGCTCTCGCGACCACTTCGGCATCCACAATGTCTTCGCCTTCATGGATGATCTCGACCGGGTTCTGGCTAATCGCCGCAACCTTGTGAGGCACGACCGTATTCGGCAAAAATACCGTGCCCGGTATGCCCAGCTTCTTCATCGCCCACGACATCGAGATGCCATTGTTGCCGGTCGACACCGTGACAACATGCCGCCGCTGCTCCGCACTCAACCCTGACAGCATGAAATACGCGCTGCGTGCTTTGCAGCAGTTAGTCAACTGGAGGTTTTCCTGTTTGAGGTACACAGTACCACCAATGGCTTCACCCAACAGCGAAGAGGGTGTCAATGGCGTCGGCTGAATAACATCGGCCAGTACTTGTGCAGCTTGTTCGGTCTTTTCCTTGAATGGGTAATTCATAGTTGAAGCATCTCATTGAGTGTCGTTTATAGAGGGTAAACGGGCGCGGTCAGCGCCTGCCGGTCGATTTTGCCGCCTAGGGTAAACGGCATTTCACCCAGAATCCGGTATTCGCGTGGTACCATGTAATCTGGCAAAGCCTTGCTGAGAAGGCGCTTGATGGTTGTGAGCTGATCAGCACTGTCACCACAGGCATCCAATACCAAGTGAGCCACTAAAAATTTATCCCCCTGCCCGTCGTCACCAACTGACGTCGCGCAATGCACGATGCCGGAGACTTCCTGCAACGTTGCCTCCACTTCGGATAACTCGACACGATGACCGCGTATTTTCACTAGGTCATCATTGCGCCCCCGGTAGTCGATATTGCCGTCATCCAGCCACTTGCCCCGGTCACCGGTACGGAACAGGGTAGCGTTCGGCTGCCGCGCAAACGGGTCTGGCACAAAACGTTCATGGGGTTCGTCCAGACGATGAAAGTAACCCGGTGATACCGCCACCCCACCGACATAGATTTCACCGATCACGCCTACCGGAACGGGCTGGCGATTTTCATCCAGAATGTAGACTTGGCAGTTGGGCAACGGCTTGCCAATCGGCACCAGCGGCTCTCCCGGTTCCTCCTTGAAGGTGGCGATCGCGGAGAAGGCATCCGCCAACGAAAAGCCGTGGAGGTTTTCACCATTACCCAACATCGGGCTGATTTCATCACCACAAACCGCCTGAGCAATGCCAAGCTGATCTTCCAATACCTGATGAATGTCCGCTTGTGTCGTCAGGGGGTTCGCCAGAATGACCCGGAATACGACCACAGGGCAGTCTTGCCCATAGCGCGTATTGGTCAGCGTAGTCTTGGAAACAAAGGTCGACCCACGCAGGAATTGCATCTCCTGAATCTGCTGGTTGATGGCGTTGATCGCACGGTTATCGGCCGGGGAAAGTGCCCCTGCATCCAGCTTCTGCCGGTAGGCTTGCGGGATATAACGGTAATTCACGATATTAAGCGGCGGCTCGAACAGTAGCTCAAAGCAATCCATGGCATCGACAATACGGGAAAAAAATAGTGCCTTGTCGACACTGGCGTTGAACAATGCCTCGTAGCCTTTCCTGCCAATCAGTTGCAACGAAGCATGTACCAGCAAGGCCATGGCCGACCGTGAGCCCTCAATACTGAAGCGCCCCACATCGTAGGAATCGGGCGTTGCCTGATACGCAGCGGTCGTTTCCCCGTATTGCAATTCCTCCGGGTCGCGGAACAGACACACGCTAATGCCCTGCGGCAGGTAAAGTTGCTTGTGGGCGCAAAAGGTAACGGATTGCGCCCGTTCCAGCCCCTTAAAACGCGGGCGATACTGCTCTGAAAACAGCGCACTGCCGCCCCAAGCCGCATCGACATGAAAATAGATACCGTGCGCTTGGGCAATGTCAGCCATCTGCTCCAGCGGGTCGATGTGACCGGTTTCGGTGGCTCCGGCGATCCCGACCATGGCAAAGACCAGCAACCCATCCTGCTTGCATTGCTCCAGTTTGCGATTCAGGTCGGCGGTATCCAACACACCATCCGGGGTAAAGTCCACATGCACGATATTGCGCATCCCCAGCCCAAGCACGGAGGCTGACTTTTTCATCGAGTAATGCATCAGCTTAGAACCCAACAGAACCAGATCCTTATAACCGCTGGCGGCAAGGATGGAATAGATGCTTTGGTCTTGCCAGTCACGCCTTCCCGTCAATTGCGACAAAGCGCGGTTACGGGCAATCATCAGGGCGGTAATGTTAGAAATCGTCCCACCAGTGGTCACCAAACCCAAGTTGGTATTCACCTTTTGCACATACTTGGCATAAAACGCATCGTCCAGCCCGTAGAAGCAGCGGTGCAACATGGCCAACGCTTCACGTTCCAGGAAAATCGCTGACTTAGCTGTTTCGATCTTCACCAGATTCTGGTTCATTTGTGAAATCAACTTGCTGACATCGTGTACAAAATCGGGCAGTGCCGAGGTCATATGACCAACATACAGGGGGGATGCCGTATCAATGGAATACGGTAAGACTTCTTTATGGAACCAGTCGAAGTAGCTGGCCTGCTGAGTGGGCGACTCAGCCATGCGAGTCTGCTGAAAATGCGCGGCTAGCTCCTTGACGGGAACGTTCGCTGCGGTGATCTCGCTGCCGAAATCCAGTGCCTTGGAGAAGTACGCCAACACGTTGTCCACATCCGAGCGCTTCACCTCATACCAGCTTGCATCAGCGCTGGTTTCCGTAGCGCCATAGACATTAATCAGGCGTGCCTGCTTGAAACGTTGATAGAAAAGCCCAGCCAGCGCTTTCGATAATGCCTCGCCACTGCAAAACACCTGCTTCAGGTGCTCCAAGTGGAAAATCAGCTCCTTACGCACGCACAGCATCGACTTCAACAGGGACGGTGCTACCACCAAACGGGTAATCCTTTTCCTTGCCAGCACCCGAATCAATTGCTCGGGGTCATTCGCCTCATCATCGGCTAGAATCACCAAAGGAATACCCTTGAGCAAAGGGGCAAAGATTTCAGCCAGATGATCCACGGCACTGATCGAGACACGGTGACAGGCGACTTCCTGTGCCTGAAACGGGTACACGTTCCAGGTCCAGTGCAAGCGGTTGAGGATGCCCTGATAGATGCCGCGAACAGCCTTGGGATGACCCGTCAGCCCAGAGGTGTAGATCACGTAGAGGAGTGAATCCACACTCACCGCGTTATCAGGGTTGCAGGCTGGCTGTTGACTAATAAGCGGCCAATCAGTATCCAGATCAATCCGCCCGGGAAATGGCAGGGGGTTATCCAAGCAGAGTATTTTACGGGTGATCAAGGCACTGGGTTGGCAATCACACAGAATAGTGCTTACCCGTCCAACCGGCGTACTACTATCCAACGGGACATAGGCGGCACCGGCCTTGAGTACACCTAACAGGGCAACCACCCAGTCCACAGAGCGCTCCAGATAAAGGGCGACGAGCTGCCCGGAACCTATGCCACACTCCGCCAGATAATGCGCTATCTGGTTGGCTTTCGCATTCAGCTCGCCATAGGTGATGTCAGCGCTGGCGTCAGACAGGGCAACCTGACCCGGCGTCAGCATCACTTGCTGCTGGAAAAGCTGTGCTAAAGACTGGAATTCATGGGGCATGATAAATTATAACCACTCGTCTATTCTAAGTATTTATGTCTTAAAAACTGCCAATTAGCTTATAATCTGTACGACGCAAAAACAACATTTCCTAACACTTCGTGACATTTCTTAACATTTCCTTGCGTAAGTGACCACACCCCCCCTCTCGGTACCTGATGGTGGTGGCGGGTCATAGATCCACGTATGGATCGCCGCAAACTGAGTAGCATTTTTTCAATTGCCCTAGCACAACGACTTCCTTGCAGATTCCAGATCATTTACAGTGGTTAAAACAGAAAGATTTGGAGCAAGGACATGACAGATACCCGCAGTGAGTATGACAATGCTACAGAAGAGGTTCGGCAATTGAGCGATGAAGTAGTCACCGACAAAAAGGCAGGAAAAGACGCTGAAATCGGGTTGCCCGCGAATCGGGTGATCCGCAAAAGGATTGCGGCTAGAACCATTGGCGTCCATTTGAGCGCTTTACCGCCTGAACTACAGGCACTCAAAAAGGCTACCGATAACGCTTATCTGACCAAGTATGACCTGCCTGACGAAATTCATCTGACCCTTTCTAACGGGGACAGGAAGGTGTTATCAAGAGAGGAAGCTTGGGCATTTGCTGACGAGGCGGGTTCAAAACTGGAATCGGACATAACGCCTGACACCCTGGCTAGCAAGGCAATTGCTTTGTTTTCCTCTACCGGGCAAGGGGTATACGCCAATTACGGTCGTCCAAGCATCGACTTTGCTGGTTTCTTCCATGACACCATGGCATCTCAGGGGCGGAATAATATCATGCTGGGGCCAATACTGATTGCTGTCGATACCGTCAATGCTGCTGGCTTGACGGCATTAGGCCACGTCACACGAAGTGCCCCACTGACGGACAAAGCCGTCCTTTCTGATGTAGTCTCCACGGGTGTATTTGAAGGAAGCACGTCTTGGGCCTCAGCGAAACTCGGTGTCCTTACTGGAGCCAAGCTGATGCGCCTTACCGCCGTGCTACCTATCCCAGGTGCTCATCTTGCAGCAGTGCCGATCGGCTTACTGGTGGGTATCTCAACCGCCATCTTCGCCAAGCATTTCACCAATCAGTACAAGGATCGCGCCATTGACCTTGCCCACCAATCTATCATGCAGTCTTCAGCTTCTGAAACGGCCCGGGACGCTATTCCAGCGTAATGACTTGTTGTCTGATGCAGTACTTAATTGGCCTTCACCCATAAACGCATTGTTACATTGAAGGATGCGCTGCAATCCGGTGAGTTATACCCTAACAATGCGCCTATTTCTGAAGGACAAAATAAGCAAATTGGTAATGCCGTGCCTGTTAACCTAGCTTTGGCGATGGGCAGAAGCCTGATTGCGTTATTAAATAGTGTCTGACCGGAAACCCTAAAACCCTTTTCCGATCAAGATGCTACGCCCGTTTTCCTTGCCCTAAGATTTCCCGGAAGCAGGCCAGAAAGCTGCAAAAGCGCCCAAAATAGGGCAAAATAGGGCATCCATCCGCCAAACTTCGCAGGAGACACACGATGCGTGAAGTGATCGCCCGCCAACTTCGCCTGGGTCACGCTGACATCGGCAGGCTGACCTTCAACCCACGTTCGCGGGACGACATCCCGCAGGTGTTGCAAGGGCTGCAATACATTTATGTGACAGACGAACTGCGTGAGGCGGTGTTTGCGGTGCTGGAAAAGCGGGTTCCGGCGGAGGTGGACGCCAGCCGTGGACGCCCCGGCATGGATCTGTGGAATGCGCTGGTGCTGGCGACATTGCGGGTGAACCTGAACTGGGACTATGACCGGCTGCTGGAGATGGCGAACCAGCACCGCAGCATCCGTCAGATGCTGGGGCATGGTTTCTGGGATGATGACGATGAGTACAAGCTGCAAACGGTCAAGGACAACGCCGCTCTGGTGGACGAAGCCAGCCTGCAACGCATCAACCAGTTGGTGGTGGAGGCCGGTCACAAGCTGCTAAAAAAAAGCCGCGCCGCTGAGCGCCCGTTGTGACTCCTTCGTGGTGGAAAGCAACATCCACTACCCGACCGACATCAACCTGTTGTACGACGCGGTGCGTTGTTCGGTGCGCACGGTGGCCGATTGGTGTGAAGGGCACGGCGACAGCCGCTGGCGGCAATGGCAGTACAATCTCCGCCAGGTGAAGAAAGCCTGCCGTCATGCGCAGAAGCTCAAGCACTCCAGCTCCCAAGACCCGGACAAGCAGGCCACCCGGCAACAGGCCATCCGTGACGCCCACCACACCTACCTGGGCCTGTGCGCCGCGCTGTTGTCGAAAGTGGAGGAAACGGTGGCTGACCTGCCCCTCAGCCTGCTGGACAGCCGGTCGGGCAACGACCTCCAGCGCTGGCTGGGGTACGGGTGGCATCAGGTTGACCTGGTGCGGCGGCGGGTGCTGGACGGGGAAACCATCCCCCACGGCGACAAGATCTTCTCCCTCTTCGAGGATTACAGCGAATGGCTCAGCAAGGGCAAAGCCGGTGTGCCGGTGGAGCTGGGCCTGAACGTGTGCGTGATGGAATCGGCTGACGGCTTCATCCTCCACCACCAAGTGATGCAACACTGCCCCGACAGTGAGATTGCCGTGACCATGGTTAAGCAAGCCAAAGCGCTGTTCCCCTCCCTGAGCGCGTGCAGCTTTGACAAGGGGTTCCACTCACCGGCCAACCAGCGCGAACTGGCCGAACTGCTCGACCGGGTGGTGTTGCCGAAAAAGGGCCGCTGGAGCCAGGCGGACACTGCCCGTGAAACCGACCCGGCGTTTGTCCAGGCCAGACGCCAGCACTCAGCGGTGGAATCCGGCATCAACGCACTGGAAGTCCATGGGCTGGACTATTGCCCCGACCGGGGGCTGGAACGCTTCAAGCGCTATGTGGCACTGGCGGTGGTGGGCAGGAACCTGCAAAAGGTCGGGGCCATTTTACAGGCCAGGGCGTTGGAGGCCTTGCAGAAGGATGAACGCCGACGACAGCGCCAAGCCGCCTGAACCACCCCACAACGCCGACCGATGAGGGAAAATGCCGGGAAGGCAGGGCAGCCCCTGCACCGAAGGCAAGCCTGCGCTGCCAGCCATGCCTTGAAACCCAGCGTTTTACCCTCGTGCTTGCCAGAAGGTGGCGGGGAAAACGGCTGCATGGACTAAAATTGGGCACTCGTGGCGGCAGGAAGGCTTTTTCGGTCAGACACTAAATAGTATCGAAGCTGAGAATACCTTGTAACAAAACTTAACAAAATGCCAGTTGCATCGTCGATGCTTACCCATCTACGATTATCCCAATCAAGATAGCATTCACACAAGGAACGTCAGTAACATGATTGGTGTATTAGCGATCAGTTTTATCGCGTCCCATATTGCTACCAGAGTGGTCAAAGCAAAAAAACATAAAAGCAAGCTTAAGCAAACACTACTCCCTCATAAGCCCGTCATCACGCCCCTGGAAGACCGTTTTCAAGCCGCTATCGAGCAAAAATTCGACCGAATACTGGGGGATAAGCGCAACCAGCAACTGCAACGTCTGAGTGGTTCTCTCGCCACAGCGGAAATTCCCGCAGAAGCCAAACAAGATAACCGCTATTTGCTCAGTACTGGCTTGAATGCTTGGGCTGCTGTACTGCTGGGGGTGATTGCACCTGCTTGGTTGATCCTGACCGTACCGTTTTCTCTGTATCTGGTAAGAAAGCCTTTCCAACGTGCGTGGCATGGGGTGATGCATGAAGGCCGAGTGAGTGTGAATGTGGTGGATAGTGCTGCCGTCAGTATTGCTCTCCTGACAGGCTTTTGGCAGGTGACAGCGATCAGTTTGTTTCTGTATGCCACTGCCCTAAAATTGTTAAACAGGGCGAAACAAAAATCCCGCCAGCAACTATCCAACATGTTCACGCAAACGCCTGCTACGGTCTGGATTCAGCGCGGCGAGGTGGAAGCTGAAATCAAGCTAAAAAACCTGCAAGCAGATGACATCGTGGTGGTACGTTCGGGAGAAGTGATTCCAGTGGATGGCCTGATTCTGCAAGGCACGGGACTGGTTGACCAACGCGCCTTGACGGGGGAATCCCAGCCCGCCGAAAAACAAGTAGGCGATGAAGTGTTTGCTTGTACCCTGCTGCTCAGTGGGAGGGTACAAATCCAGGTACAGAGCACGGGGCAGCAAACCGTTGTTGCCCGCATTGGTGAATTGCTGCAAAAAACGGCTGGGTACAAGAATCAGCATGAGTTTCAGGCCGAACGCTTTACTGACCGCTCGGTTGTCCCCACCTTGTTGCTCAGTGCGCTGGCACTGCCGGTCAGCGGGGTATCCGGTACCATTGGGGTCTTGTGGTCGTGCTTTGGCTACAACATGCGCATTACCTCACCGATGAGTGTCATGAACTTCCTGCGCCATGCTTCCGAGCAACAAATCCTGATCAAGGATGGCATGGCATTGGATACTCTGCCCAACATTGATACAGTCGTGTTCGACAAAACTGGCACCTTGACGGAAGAAGAGCCGGAACTGTACCGGATACATATTTTTGCCCAGTATGGCGAAACAACCATGTTGGCTTATGCCGCCGCTGCCGAATACCGTCAGACCCACCCGATTGCCCGCGCCATTCTGGCGGCGGCTAATAAACAGGAACTGTCACTTCCCGGGGTTGAGGACAGCTATTGCAAACTGGGTTACGGTATCGAAGCCCGGATTGACGGGCAAACAATCCAGATCGGCAGTGCCCGGTTCATGGAAAGTAGTGGTATCAAGATACCGGAAACCGCTTGGTTGATGCAGACGGAAGCGGAAACCTCGGGTCATTCCATTGTCATGCTGGCGATAGGCAACGTGTTGGCAGGTGCGATCGAGCTACGCCCACAAATACGCACCTCAGCCCAGCAGGTGATACAGGCATTAAAAGCGCAGGGTATCCGTACCTGCATCATTTCCGGTGACCGGGATCTCCCTACCCGCCGCCTGAGTGAGACCCTTGGCATCGACCAGTATTTCGCCAATACATTGCCAGAACAGAAAGCTGAAATTGTCCAACGCTTGCAAGCCGAGGGGAGCACCGTCTGCTTCGTCGGTGATGGCATCAATGATGCGATTGCCCTCAAACAAGCTGACATCTCGGTTTCACTCAGCGGTGCAACCACGGCAGCTACTGATACGGCGCAAATCATCCTCATGGATGCCGACCTTATCCATCTGGTGACACTGACCGATATGGGGCGGCAGTTCCAACAGAACCAGCAGCAAAATATGCGTATTTCTGTCATCCCTGCCATCATCAGCATTGGCGGGATTTTCATCTTACATGGCGGCCTGTTACTGGCGGCTGGTATGTTTTACGGCGGCATGGGATTAGGTGTCAGAAATGCCATTCGACCTATCCGCCCCCCCCGACTTGAAAATAACCAGGAGTCTAGTCATGCAAACCCCACAGCAACTCAGGCAGCACTATCAGTACGTTAGGCAAGTTTCCGAGCAGATTTGTGCGCCATTGGTGACGGAGGATTACCAGATTCAGTCCATAGAGGAAACCAGTCCACCCAAATGGCATCTGGCGCATGTCACCTGGTTTTTTGAAACCTTCCTGCTCAAACTGCACAGCAAGGATTATCAGCCATTCCATCCACAGTTTGAAATATTGTTCAATTCCTACTACGAAACTGTCGGCAAGCTCCACCCACGCCCCAAACGTGGTCTGCTAGCGCGTCCCACTGTTAAGGAAGTCTATGCCTACCGTCATACAGTCGATAAAGCAATGGATGTGTTGTTCGATATGCTAGAACAGTACCCGGATGACAAAATCCAGTCTTTCATCGAACTGGGGCTAAACCATGAACAACAACATCAGGAGCTGATGTGCATGGACATCAAGCACAATTTCTCGGTCAATCCCCTGAAACCGGCCTACCGCAGTGACTTGCCCACTAGCCCGGTGGGCAACACATTTGCAGTGCAGTGGCATGAACAGACCGCCGGGGTTTATGAAGTCGGTCATGATGGCAACGGCTTTGCCTATGACAATGAAGCACCGCGCCACCCGCAGTATGTGCCTGAATTCAAACTAGCCAACCGGCTGGTGACCAATGGCGAGTATCTGGCATTCATTGAGGACGGCGGCTATCAGCAGGTTGACCTGTGGCTGTCGGATGGCTGGCATCACATCAATCAGTACGGCTGGCAATACCCCCTTTACTGGCAACGGGACGGCCAGTTCTGGCAGGAAATGACCTTGGGAGGCCTACGCCTGCTTAACCCGCACGAGCCAGTTAGCCATGTCAGTTACTACGAAGCTGATGCCTACGCCCGTTGGGCAGGCAAACGCCTACCCACCGAAGCCGAAGTCGAAATCGTGTTGGCTGGCAAACCGCTACAAGGAAATTTCTTCGACCAAGAGCATTTGCACCCACAACCAGCCACTGTGGATGGGCAATGGTTCGGTGACTTGTGGGCATGGACAGCCACTGACTATCACCCCTACCCCGGCTTCAAACCACTGGAAGGCTCGGCAGGCGAATACAACGGCAAATTCATGTGTAACCAGAAAGTGTTGCGCGGCGGATGCTGCGCCACGTCACTGGATCATATGCGCGTGACCTACCGTAACTTTTTCTATCCCCATGAACGTTGGGCATTCACCGGCATCCGAATGGCTGATAATGCAAGCAAATAATCCTATTAAAGGAGAGGAATCATGAATTTTCAATTCCACGATTACCAACCTGTATTTGAAGACCTTCATACCTCCGTGGTAAAGGGTTTACAGCAATCCCCCAAGCAATTGCATCCGAAATTTTTTTACGATGAGGAAGGTTCGCAAATTTTTGACCAGATCTGTGAGCAACCCGAATATTACGTGCCGACAGTAGAACACAGCATTTGTGAAACCTATGCCGCTGACATGATTGCCTGTCTGGGTGACGACTGCCACATCATCGAACCGGGCGCGGGCAGCAGCAAGAAAGTCCGTTTCCTGCTCAACCGGATGCAGCCTGCCATGTACGTGCCCATGGACATTTCTGCTGAACATCTGCGGGCATCGGCACAGAAGCTGGCGAACGATTATCCACGTCTGCCCATCCATGCAGTGTGTGTTGACCACACGAAGCCGTATAAATTGCCTGCTGAAATACCTGCTAACAAACGGGTATTTTTCTACCCAGGCTCCAGTCTGGGTAACTTTGACCCGGATGATGCCATCCGCTTTTTGCACGATATACGCGAAAAAGCGGGTGCGGATGGTTCATTACTGATCGGTATTGACACCAAAAAGTCGGTGGATGTATTGAACAGTGCCTACAACGATGCTGCTGGCGTCACTGCTGCTTTCAACCTCAACCTGCTGAAACGCATCCAGAATGAGCTAGACAGTGAAGTGGATGTGGACGGTTTTCACCACCATGCCTTTTACAACGAGCGACAAGGCAGGATTGAAATGCACCTATACAGCAACAAGGAGCAGACGCTGCGGGTCAGTGGCAGCACCTTCCGCTTAAGGGAGGGCGAATCGATCCATACTGAAAACTCCTACAAATACACCGTGGATGAATTCAAGGCGCTGGCTTGGGAAGCGGGTTGGCAAAGTGAGAGGGTCTGGCAGGACGAGCGCAAGTATTTCAGCGTGCACTTTCTGCGTAGTCGATGAGAAATATAACCAATTAAATCAATCTTTATACAATTTCACCCTAATTCGTTCTCATTTCAAACAGCAATTATTGAACGACTAAAACTCATTGAATCTACTGGAGAAAGATAAATGGCAATATTGAAAGATCCAACCATTGATAAAAAAGGTGTTGAGGTCGAGAACTTGTTGCGTGCCTTGCCGCAATTGGCGGATGTCAATTTCTGGCGTGGGTTAAATCCATCGGCCGCCATTTCCAATTTCCATTTTGTAGGGCAGGATGTGTCCAATCAGGTAAACGCTGCCGATATCGATGCTTATACCCGCCAACTTCAAGAAGAACGTTATTTTCAGTCTCCTGTATTGCTACCCGAGGCACTGACAAGAACCATGCGGCAATGTATCGAACAGGTCGAGCAGGCAGGGTTTCCAGCAATTTTTGCCCTCGTCTATGATGTGTTCTATGAAGGGATGGGTTATCTGGACTCAGTGATTAAGGAAATTTTGGGTAAGAATTATCGGTTGATCCCGAATTTCTGGATTTATCATATAGATAGTTCGGAGAAAGGCAAGGGGTTTGAGCCACACCGTGACACAGAATATACCGATACGATTGATGACAATGGTTTGCCCACGGTGTTAACGCTGTGGGTAGCGGTGACGGACGCAACACCGCTCAATTCCTGCATGTATGTGCTACCCGCCAACCGTGACCCTGATTATGCCAAGGCAATACACACGCTGGATAAGATTCCTATCAAACTGTTTCCACTGGAAGACATCCGGGCGATTCCTGCAAAGGCCGGTTCCCTGTCCTGCTGGGATCAGTACCTGATGCATTGGGGAAGCCGCAGTAGCAAATACGCGAAAGAACCACGTATTAGTTATGCATTTTACTGTCAGCGAGGGGATATTCCACCAGTGGATGATGCATGGATCGACCTTTCTCTACCACTGACGTTTGAACACCGTTTGGCTTTGGTATGCCGTGGCCTGAACAAATATTCCCGTCTGAATCTGAAGAGCTCAGAACATACCCAGCCATTGCAGGCATTTTTGGAAGAAAAACAGGCCGAACTAGTACACTCGACAGAGGAAAAGGTATCGGCACCATGATTGCGTACACCGCTACCTGACAGCAGCTAATCTGAGTCGGGTGCGTTGCTGGATAAACCGCTTCCCCCGACTAAACTCCTTGCGGAAGAAGCTTCTCAGCTTGTTGGCATTGACATCATCCAACGTGCCACCCGCACGGAAGTGCTTGATAAAGCTTTGTCCAACTGCGTAGGTAATGGCTCCTCCCAGCAGGGTCAGGCTGGCATTACCACCCAGTGTGCCAATGCCCGGTACAAACTTGAAGGCACTGCCCATTCCCAACAGGGCAAGCGTTGGTAGCGAGCCACCCAGCACCGCAAGCAGAACTGCCCTGACCTTGTGGCGGTCAAAAGCCACCCCGTAATGCTGACACAGTTGTTCCAGCATATTGTGTTGGGTTCCGCTCAAGGCAACCAAGTCAAACAGTGGCAAGGGTACTAACCCCAGCGCAGAACCAGCCAACACGTGATTGTTGACGATACGGTCTGCCTCCTGTTCACGGATAGCGCGGTTTTTCGTGCTCAATTCATCCTGCATGTGGCTCAGACGTGTCGTCAATTCGTCCAGCAAAGCTGCTTGCTGGCGAGATAGAACCGCTTCCCCGTCAACGAGTGTTATTGTTTCGGTATTCATAGCCTGCTCATACGTATTTGATAACCAAAGAATAACAAATAATCAGGCGCTGGCTGAATCAAAGTAACAAAACTTAACAAAATACTGCTGAAAGCCCTCAGGACAGATTGCTATGATAGCAGGCAGAATCTTGCGTGCACCGTCCACATACAATGAGTTACATAATGCAACGAGCATGGACAATACAATTGATTGGCCTTTTGGCGGTAATCTTATTGCTGGCATTCACCTTCCCGCATTTTGCGCAACGCCTGCCTGAACGTATCGCCAGTCACGCACAACAGCGTTTGCACGAACAGGGCATGAGCTGGGCAAGCGTGCAAGCGAAAGACAGGAACGTGGTAATCCGTGGCAGCACCCCCCATACCTCAGAGCAGCAACAAGCCGTGCAGACACTCCAGTCATTGTGGTACGTCCAGAACGTGGAAAATGCCACCCTCCCCCACATCGTAGAACCCTATACGATGCACATACAATGGGACGGCAATACCTTGTCACTCAACGGCTACGTCAGCAACGATGACACCAAAGCAGCCTTAGCCGGGCAGATCAAGTCTGCATTCGGCCATGCTGCCGAACTGGCAGAGGTGCAAACCGGGGCAGGTGCACCTAAGGGTTGGGAAACTATCATTGGCAATACCCTGCTTGCGCAAATCAAGCCACTCAAAACTGCCTCTATCCGCATGACGGATCAGGCTGTTAACTTCTCTGGCAAAGCCAGCACCACCCGAGAAATCGAGGCACTGAAAAAAGCCTTGGAGCCTTTACAGGCACAGGGATACGACATTTCGCTCAACATGGTGGCACTGGATAATGCAGCGATCGTCTGCCAGCAAGAATTCAACCGCTTGCTAACACAAGAAAACATCGTGTTTTCATCCGGTGGTTCCAGCATCGACAGCAAGAGCGACACCCTGTTGCAAGCGCTGGCAGACGCCGCCATCTTTTGTGCACACTCGACCATTCTGATCAGCGGTCATACTGACGATGTAGGCAGTGAAGAAACCAACCTGAAGCTCAGCGAACAACGTGCCAAGGCCGTTAAAGGCTGGCTGTTCAATCAGGGTGGCGTCCCGCTGGAGCGCCTAAAAACCGCAGGCAAGGGTTCCTCTGAACCACTGGTGAATAACGATACCGAAGCAAACCGCGCCAAAAACCGGCGCATTGAATTTATCGTGGAGGGCATTTAAATGCTGGGCTTACCCCTGATTTACGAAATGGTGCTGGTCGTCACTCTGGCCTGTTTGATTACTTGGCTAATGGGTCGCACTTTGTGCAAATCCAGGGAACACGAGGAACGCGCAGCAAAGCAGTCCCTGCAAACGGCCAATGAACAACTGGAAGCCCTACTGGCAAAAAAGGAGGCGGGCATTCATCAATTAGCAGAGCAGTTAAAAACCGCCCGGCAGGACATGACCGCCTTACAGCAGCAGCACAAAACCACTGCCAACCTGCTGAAAACGTTGCAACAGGAACATCAAACCAGCCTGACCAGCATCCAAGAGCTGACAGCTTACCGCGTACAGTTTGAAGAACTCAGCAAAATCCATGATCATCAGGCAAGACAAGTCGTAAACTTGCAAGAACACTTAACACAAACTCAGGGTGAAATGGCACAAGCTGCCGCGCTCAGCGAAGAACAACGGGTGGTTCTCCACAATACCATCGAGCAGTTACGCCAAGAAAAACAGGATGCCGAGACCCAGATCGCAGAACAACAAGCCTCACTAGCCACCTATCTGCAACAACAACAAATACTGGCAAGCCACTTAACACAAACTCAGGCTGAAATGGCACAAGCTGCCGCGCTCAGCGAAGAACAACGGGTGGTTCTGCACAATACTATCGAGCAGTTACGCCAAGAAAAACAGGATGCCGAGACCCAGATCGCGGAACAACAAGCCTCACTAGCCACCTATCTGCAACAACAACAAATACTGGCAAGTAAAGCAAGCAACCAAGATGAGCTCATTGCACAACTCAGAGAAAAGAATGCCGAATTACAGGAAACCAACGACAAACAACGCGGAATAATTGATGCTTTGAACGAAAAAGTTAACCATTATCTGCAATCCGTGAATTCCACCAACCACCGAATTTCCAGTATGCTGGAGACATTTCCCCCCCCCCAATAAAGCTTATTCCGGCGAATCACGCTGGGTACTGTTGAAAATGTTAGCGAGAACCCGCACGGGTATCAGATGTTCTTCTTTATCAGCCCACTTCGCTAAAGTGGCAGCCACGCCGGGCACTTTACGGTTGGTCATAATGCTCGCGGTAAACGCCGCCGTATGCGCATCCACCGATTTAAGGAAAGGAGCATTCAGGCTTTTACGGTGATAAGCCGCCGTATTCTGAGAAAAGTTGACCCCCTGATACTGTATTTGGGCACCTTCAAACAGGGTCAGCACACTGCGGTAGCTTGCCATCTGGATATTGCCAAAACAGATGCCATCGCTGGATCTTGATCCGTCCACGGTAATGACGAGATTACTGGAAAGGGGCGACAAGATTAAAAGTGGCTCATCATAGACTTGTAACCCACTTTCTTCCAATGAACGCCTGACTTGCTCTTTGACCTGATCTACATTTGTCCAACAACCACCCGATACTTTATCCTCAACCAACAAAACGATATTTTTGATAAGACCAACTGATTGATCAACATTAATAAACTTACCGGAACGAATGCCCATATCTTGTGCCGATACCTGAACAGGTAAACCCTCTCCCACCAGTAAAATGCCTGCTACTAACAAGACTTTGGCATACCTCACAACGGCTTACCCCCCTCTAATGATGATAAGCCCAGTTTAATGTGTTTGCTGGCAAATTAATATAAATCCTGTTTCATACAGGCTGCTCAACACAATGAGGCTACTTACCCTATCGGGCAGTAATCCGTGCGACACACCTGACTTGCATTCCCATCAACATCTCTAAAATATCACTAGGCTCCAAACGCTGCGTATAATCATGATTAAAATAATCCAGCACAACAGTTCCTTCCTGATTAATTACATAAGTAACCGGCAAGGGTAAGCGGTAAGAGTCATCGCCATTTTCTTCAGGCAACTCCAGATCGAATGCTTCGTAAATAGTGCGGACAATTTGCGGAATCGGATACGCAATCCCAAATAATTCTCCCACACGGTTTGCTTCATCGAACAGCAAGTCAAAATCCAAGCCGTATTCACGCTGCACTGCCGACAGATTTTCGGGTTTGGCAGGCGCAATGCAAAGCAAACGTGCACCGCATTCGTTGATTTGCGCCCGTATACGCTGAAGGTGCTGCAATTCCAGCGTATCGTAACCACACCAACCACCCCGGAAAAAACTCAGGACAACTGGCGCTTCCCGCAGCACGTTTGCCAGCGTAAACGTCTGACCGTGGCAGTTTGTCAGGGCAAAATCGGGAGCCGTATCACCGGTACGCAGACGGCGGCTGAAATGGTTCGAGTGCTTCAAGCCCTCAATCGCCTCCTCCAGTTGACCGAGCACTTTGGCGGAAATGTTTTTACGCTGGTTTGTCTTGAACTGTTCCAGCTCGGTGCTTAGCAAAGTCATCGTCTCTATCCAAAATTACATGAAAGGAAAAATCAGTTATCCAGCCGGGCGCATGTGCCCATGACAGACTTGAGAGTCAAGCCTAGATGACGCGCAATCGCCCAGTAAAGAATCGTATCAGCCGCCACAATGGGTTTACCCATTTCTGCTTCCAGTGTGGCGAGAATCGGTAGGGTGCGCACTGCTGTACCGGGGATCACAATCACCTCAGCATCCGGGGCGGCTTTGGCCAACGCCAGAAAAGAGCGGTTAGTCAAATCCTGCGAGAGGGTGTAGTAATCTTTCAATGACTTGCCAGGTTCAGTCAGCCCCAAATCGTGCAGGTTGGCAGCCATTAACACCTTAAAGCCGCACTGCCCCATAAAAGCGCTGAACTGGTCACGCCAGTCCGGCTCATAATACGGACAGTTAATCGCAATAGTGCTAACACCAAACGCCCGTAAACCATCCACAATTGCCAACGCGGTCATGATACAAGGTATGCCAGCCGCCTGTTGCATCGCGTCACAACGTGCTCTAGCTTCGGCTTCCGACTGCGTACCTGCCCATGCGAATGGCGTACCAACCTGCGCAATTAGCTCACAGCTCATCGCTTTAAGGCTGCGGGCATTGAGATTCAGATGTTCCTGTATTGATGGCGCTGCAATGCTTTTTAGTTGAAAATCAAAATCTGGCAGTAATAATGGTGCCTGCTGTACCCTCACCGTCTCTTCAATCACTGTCGGAAATTCAGCTACCGCTGGCTCAAACCAAGCAGGTGGGGTAATAAAGCCAATCGTTGGTACTGCACAACTCATTACATCTAATCCTATTGTTTACGTTTGTCGGGATGTTCCAATAGTGGCAACATCGCACCGGAAATATTGACCAGCAACCCCCCGGCATACAGCGCAATCGCACCACCGATACCCATACCGAACACCAAAATGCCCGATACGCAAGCGATACCTGAAGCGGTATTCATTAGTTCGCTGTTATTCATGCGTTTTTGCAGTTCAGCAGACATCTTGATCAGGTAAGGCAGGTGCAGCAGGTCAGGTGTCATCAGCACCACATCGGCGGTATCCTGCGCAATGGTTGCCGCACCATGCAGCGATACGGATACATCCGCTTTTTGCAGGGCAACCGAGTCGTTGATGCCATCACCAATAAAACAAACCTTGCGGCCTTCGTTTTGCAACCTCTCGACGTGCTTGGCTTTGTCGGCAGGCAGGGTTTCGGCAAAGTAATCGTCAATACCCAGCGTGTCAGCCAGATGCCGGGTTGGCTTTTCCTGATCACCAGAAATGATATACAGCTTGATGCCGAGTGCATGGAGCGCCTTGATGGCATCGTGGGCTTGTGGACGCAGGGTAGGCCGTAATTCGAGTGCACCCAGCAGCACTGAATTCGCAGAAGCTACGTAAACAATCGAATAGCCTTTATCACCCGCTTCCGCCTGCAAGGCTTCCAGTGCTTCGGGGATGACGGTACCGGCATTGCGGATAAAACGTTCGCTGCCGATCATAATGCTGTGCTGTGTCTGTTCAGCATCACGTAATTCCACCCGCAGGCCATGACCAATCGCGTAATCGGTATTGACCATCTCCAGCAATTCAATGCCCTGTTGCTGTGCATGGCGGCAAATCGCTTGCGCAATCGGGTGTTTTTGACGTTGTTCTGCGCTCGCCGCGTATTGCAACACCTGTGCTTCGCTAAAACCGTTACAGGCAATGACGCGCTCAATATGAGGAACTTCCTCGGTCAAGGTGCCAGTCTTGTCGAAGACCACCGTATCCACATGGTGTAGCACATCAAAAGCACGGCCATCCTTGACAAAAATGCCGTTGCGCGAGGCGATACGCAGGTAATTCAAGACAGTCAAGGGTGCAGAGGTACGCATTTGGTAACCGAAACCACTATAACTGAGGGCAATCGCGTGGCTAACGCCGATCAGTGGCAGGGCAACCGCAGATGCCAGCATGGTACGCAACGCGCCCTTCTCAACGATGGCATCACCGCGTGACTGCACCTTGTGTTTGAAGGTTGCAGCGTGTTCCAGCGTTTTGGCAATTTGCCCGGTAAGGGTTTCCGCACCCTGCTTTTCAACAATCACTTGCAAACGACCAGACACCAGCAAAGTAGAGGTGAGTACCGGGTCGCCCGGCTTTTTTTCGATGGGCTGCGCTTCCCCGGTCAGCAAATGTTGATCCACCATCCCCTCACCTGCCGCTACATAGCCATCAACGGGAATCATGTCACCAGCATTGACGACAATCATGTCTTGCGCCTGCAAACTGCTCAAGGATACTTCGATTTCCACACCGTCTTTCAGTAGCCAGACGGTTTCGGACAATTCACCAAAGATACGGCTAAAATCGGTCTGTGCTTCACGCTCGGTTTTGGCCACCAACCGACTGGTGGTAAACAACACCGTGAACAACACGCTAGTGATAAAGAAATATCCCAGAAACAGGGTAAAGCTCACTGACAGGGTGTCAAATAGCACCACTGCCAGCTTACTCTTCTTCTGATACGCTGCCCGCATTTTACGCATCAAGTAAATGTAGTTGTAACCTAGCAACGGCAAACCCGCCAATCCGATCAGTGGCGAAGTGATAGCTCCCAACCCCAACAGCCCCAGCGCACCCAGCGCAACCCTTTGCTGATGAGCGGCTTCAGCCTCAATAGCCGACATCATGCTTTTTTTACCCTTGGCATGAACAGCTTCAATGGCTACCGGCGGGGCAAGTGTGGCACTTTGAAGCGGCAGCACAGGCAATACCTTCTGCTTGGCTGTCCGCCGGTTTATCCTAACTTTAAGACGATCCAATAAGACGCCGCCCGCGCCTCCGAGCAACAAAACTGTCAAAATAGGCATGGCTTACTCTTTGCCTTCACCGGCAGGAAACAACAAGCCCATCTCATCGAGCTTCTTTGAGTGATCCACTGAGCGTATTCCCAGTGCTCTCATTGATTTTTTCGGCATAAAACTGTCCTTTTTTATTTAATGCTTATTGAATAACCTTGACCAGCTCACCCAACGCCTCATCATCCACGGCGACACCCAACCCAGGATCGTCATTCGCCATCCACATCTCGCCATTGTCAACCACAATCGGGTTATTCGTTGCTACCGTGGCGGGGGAATAATTATGAGCATCAATGGTGGTAATCAGGTTGTTGGGCGAAGTCGTCAAGGCTAAATGCGTCAGGGCGGCCGTGGTGATTTCCGTACCCCACTGGGTTGAATAGGTAATGCCCAACGTTGTTGCGCCGACAATATCCCGCACCACCCGCGCCGGAGAAATGCCACCAAACTTATTAATATGCAAAACGATGCTGTCACAGGCGTTAGTTGCATAAGCACGCAGCACATCATTCACACTGTTGAGGCTGTTATCCAGCTTGATCGGGAGATTGACCCGCTCACGCACCGAGCGACAATCATCCACTGTCCAGCAGGGCTGCTCGATGGTGAAGTCCAAATCTCGCACCCGATTGAGAATATGCAAGGCATGATCCACTCGCCAGTTACCGGCCACATCGACGGTAAACATTTCGTTATCACGCTTTTCTGCCAACAGGCTCTGGATACGCGCCAAATCCAGTTGCATGTCGCCATGACCTACCCGGAACTGGAATTGACGATAGCCTTCCAGACGCCAGTCGTTCAGGGTTTGCACCATGTCTGCTGGTGGTGCGTGGGTAATGGAGCGGTACAACGGCGCTTTTTCCTGCAACTTACCACCCAGCAGTGCGTGCAGGGGTTGCCCCAGTGACTTGCCGAGAATGTCCCAGCAGGCCATGTCAAAGCCGGTCTTGATAGCTCCCTGCCCTGGAATCATGTTCATGGTTTGCTGGATAACACCAAGCTGGCAGGGATCTTTATCCATCAAATGGCGTTCGATCAGTTCGGCACTGCTGGCCAGAATACCCGGCGCATACATGGGGTAAGAGCCGACAGCACCAGATTCACCATAACCCACCAGACCACAGTCTGTTGCAATACGGGTAATGATCACTTCGGCATTGTCCACACCCGGTTCCAGTGAACACGTGAACTTGCCGCAAATCATCGGCATTTCTTTCCGGTACAGGGAAACTTTCTTTATCTTCATCGCACTTTCCTCCTTAAAAGCGGCTACCGACACGCTTTTTCAACATGCCCGTAGTCACACCCATCACCCGTGCTTCACCGGGCTGGATAGCGTAGGCTGGGCGGGCATGACTCCAGCGCTCGTTATCAATCAGGGCAACATCGGCGTCTTGCCAGCGCAGCCCCAGCGATGCCTTGTTGTTGATGGCATAGATGGTGGCGATGTCTTCTTCGGTGAAGGGAGTGCCATCACCCACTAACATGGTATGCGGACGTTCCTCATCAAGCAGCGTGTTGAAAGGATGCCACTGATCGAAGAACAATCCGTGATTCGCCAGATTGGCAAAGAACAGGTTCTTGCCCAGTTTTTCGTTGTACTCAAAGGCATCAGCCCAGTAACTGGTACGCAAGATGCCATCCGGCATCCATTGATGATCCCAGCCTTCGGCCAGCACATAGCGCTCCACATCTTCCCGCGATTCGGTCAGGAACGTATCCTGCCAGTGCTTGTGCACAATGGTATTGTCACCATGCTTGTCGGTCATGTTACGGACATAGCGCACACCGTGTTTCTGTAACTTCTGACCAATGTCCGTTTTCAGCAGTTCATCGGTGGTAACTTCGTTATCGGATGCTAGTGTCCAGCCTCCCGTTTTGGGGCAATCCATGGAACCCAGCACCAAACAGCGGGGTGAAACCGACAGGTAGCAGCCTTCGTTGTGGTAGCCCATGTCGATGTGTGGCGGGGTATCATCAATGGAATAAACGGCATCGCTCCACTTGCTACGAGGGGCGGCACCACCTTCATAAGCATTGAAGTCCTGATAGATAATGGCACTCCAGCGCTCCAGTTCGCTCAGGTGTTGCATACCGGTATTGACCAGCACGACCAAGCCTTTCTCGTGCCACTGGTCATGAATGGCAATTTCCAGCGCATGTTGACTGGCGTACTGACTGCAATCCAGTGTGTAAGCATCCATATCAAGGGCGAGATCGCCGTTACCAAATGGGTAGATAAAGCGCTGCGCTCGGTTATAGGTCATGTTACTGCTCCTAAAAAATGTTTCATGGGTCGGGATGCCTTGCTAAAGGGTTTTACCGTATCCCGTCTTCTGTTCAGTGACACCAGTTTCGACCGAGATAGGCATTCGGTTTGTTCCAGATAATTGGCCAGACGTTTCAGACCGGCTTCAATCTGCGGGGTGGGGCAGGCAAAGTTGAGGCGGAGGAAAGCGTTATCCCGCTGCTGAAAGTCAATACCGGGTACCGAACCGATGGCATGGTACTGCGCCAATTCCAGCGCCATTTGCATGGCATCACGCCCGCCATCAGCCACATCAACCAGTGCGAAAAAACCGGCCTGTGGCTGCGAACGCAAATTCAGACCGAGATGACTGGCAGTCTGCTTGAACATCGCCCAGTTGTGACGCAGCAACGCGCGGTGTTTCCCCACTAGCTCATCTCGGTGTTGCAACAGTTCCAGTGCCAGCAACTGACTGGGTAAACTGGTACACATGTTCAACACGGCCTTGACGTTGGTCATCAACGCTACCTGTGCTTCAGGAACGATCAGATAGCCTATGCGAAAACCGGCAATCGCCAGCGATTTGGACAGACTGTTGATGATCATGTGCTGGTCAGCGACATGGATGGCACTGGGAATGGGGGTATCCCCTAATGGCAGATCTTGGTACACCTCGTCAAAAATCACCGGAACACCCAAGCTAGCGATCACTTCCAATTCCGCCGCTGACAACACAGCACCGTGTGGATTACTGGGCGAATTGATCAGAATCGCCTGCGTTTTACTGGAAATGAAACGCGGCAGTTGCTCCACGTCGATGCAATAATCATCCCTGACGGGTACAAAGCGACACCGGGCTGAAAAAATCTTCGCCATGACCCTGTAAGCAGGATAGTGTGATTCGGGCAAAATGATTTCCCCGCCGGTTTCCAACAACATGGCTAACGCAATGGTCAGTGCCCCGGAGGCACCATCAGTAATGCAAACCCGCTCCGGTGATAAGTCGTAGCCGAACTGTTCCCGGTAATGACGGCAAACAGCGTGACGCAAACTGGCCATACCATTAATATCCCCGTAACTGACATGCCTACCAAGCATTTTCCTATCTAGATGTATGTCAACATGCTCAAAGGGATTGAAAGAGGATACCCCCTTACCGAAATTGACCGGTTCCAAGCGACGATGATCCGTGCTATCGAAAACATTCATGATTTCGTCCATCGCAAGCGACGGGTACGAACGATAGTGATCAAACATTACCTTAACCCTTCCTCGTAATAGGTACCTGAAAAAAGATTAGGTGCAACTAATGCACAGCACAAGCAAACGTGACATTTCTTAACATTTAACAGAGACACCGTTTACGCTGTGCAGAGCAGCCAAGCTATCCAGTACCTGCGAGAGGGTTTTGTAAGGTTGGCGGGGCAATAAATCAATCAGATCACCCAGCTTATGCGGATACTGTGCCAGCAGCGCACGACTCCAGATGGGGTCAACATTTTTCTGTGCCAGTACGCCATACAAGTGGCGGTCATCCCCATCAACCTGACGTAACGACAGGTATTGTTCACAAAACGCCCGCGTTTCTGTTTCAATCGACGCTTTCGCCAACGCATTAGCAGCCAGATACCCCCCCAGCGAGGTATTACCACCGGCTAGACCAAAACCATTCAGCGAAACATCAATCAGGTCACAACCACAAGCAAATGCACAGTTGGAGTTCTCAATCGCGTTACCCAGCGTATCATGCGCATGGAACCCTAGCGGCTGATGGCAATGCTGTTTCGCCACGGCAATCAGCGGTTCGATTTCGTGCGGCGACAAGGCTCCCCGTGAATCAGCAAAGTAAACCCGGTCAATACTGTTTGACGGGGAAATCTTTTGCAGAAGGTCAGCCACTTCATCATGCCGGTAGGAAGAAATGCAAATCAGGTTCAGACTAACCTTGATGGTTGATGACTGTTCATGCAGATAGTCAGCAATCCGTAATGCTTGGTCAATCACCTCCGCCGTACAGGTCAGACGCACCAGCGACAAATAGAGCAACTTACCCGCAACTGCCGCCTGCCAGCCGTCCTCTGCCGGGTTCAACATGCCGACGAATTGCAGATCAGGATGCTGACGCACACTCTCCGCCAAAAATTCGACAGGGCAGCCGTTGACCAGTGAGGTCGTTGCGGCTGGTGGGCGCAGAAAACCGATTTCCACCTGCGTCACGCCCTGCCTGCCAAGGAAACCCAACAGCGCATCGATCTCCTCACGGGAAAACTGCCACTGGTTGAGATAACCGCCATCCCGTAACGTTACATCCAGTATATTGTGGAAACTGATGCCATGCATATTTTGCAGCCTGCTCCGTGAAACGGTTTAAATTCCCGTGAAGCGTAGTCAGGCTTTGTTGCAAACGCAATAAAACGCAACATTTCTTAACATTTTTACCGTTGAGTTCAGGAGCAAGTTGCGTAACAGTATGGGTTCGTTGAGACGAAGCTTTACCCAAGGAAGATATATGCCTCTCAGGATCAGCAAAATCACGGTTTACGCACTCGAACTTCCCCTCAACAAACCCTATCGGGTGTCAGGCGGGCGCGTGTATGTAGAAAAAATGGACAGTGTGATCGTCGCTATCGAGACCGATAACGGACTGATCGGGTGGGGCGAAGGTTGCCCGTTTGGTAACGCTTACCTACCGGCATTTTCGGCAGGCATTCATGCTGGCATTGCCGAACTAGCCCCCCATCTGCTAGGTGAAAATCCGCTGCATCTGGAACAATTCAACCACACGATGGATATTCTTCTGGCTGGGCATTGGTACGTCAAATCAGCCTTGGATATGGCCTGTTGGGACATTCTCGGCAAGCATACCCAGCTACCCCTGTATGCTTTGCTGGGCGGGCGCTTCAGCCATAGCGTCGACATTCTGGGGGTATTTGCCAACGGTACGCCGGATGAAATGGTTGCTGATCTGCGTAACCTGCGCAAATTGGGTTACCACCTCTTTTCCCCCAAAATTGGCGGTGACGTAGCCGTGGACATTGCCCGGATCGAAGCTATCCGTGCCGACCTGCAAGCCCACGAAAAAATCACCCTTGACGCCAACCGGAGCTGGTTGCCAGATCAGGCCATACAAATCATCAATGCGATCAATGATCCCACCCTATATTTCGAGCAACCCTGCGAAACGCTGGATGAATGCCGCGCCGTGCGTCAATTGACCCGCAACCCGCTGATTCTGGATGAGTGTATTCACAGCTTTGCCGATTTGCTGCAAGCTCAACGGGAGAATATCGCCCAAGCCATCAACATCAAGCTGGGGCGGGTTGGCGGTGTAACTAAAGCACGCCGGATGCGGGATTTCTGTGTCAATACGGGGCTGCGCATGAACATTGAGGAAACGGGCGGCAGCGTTATTGCCAGCACCGCAGCCGTGCATTTGGCTGTGGCCACCCCCCCCCGTTACCGGCTGGCAACGTCGGACAACACCCGTCTGCACAAAATCGTGCCAGCCATGGGCGGCTATATTTTTGATACTGGCGTCGGCATACCCCCAGACACGCCCGGACTGGGCGTTGACCCCATTCTGGACATATTGGGCGAACCCGTTGCCGTCTACAGCTAACCTATTTCTGTTTTCACCCTCAACTTATGGATCGAAACACTACCATGACCAGTCACCAGGAACGCTATGATAATTGGGCCCCCGACTACAACAAAGATGTCGCCGCCAGAAACTACGACGGCCCCGAATACATGGTTGAATACCTCATGGAACTGGCAGACGCGAATAAAGTGCCGGTCTCGCCTTCACTGCCAGACTTCAAGATCCTTGACGTGGCCTGTGGCTCAGGGCTGGTAGGGCAGATGCTGCAAAAAAAGGGCTTCAGCCACATTGACGGTACTGACCTGTCACAGGGCATGATTGTCGAAGCACATCATTCTGGTGCTTACCAGACCCTGATGGCATGGATCAACCTGAACCAGCCGCTGCCCTTTTTCCTGCATGGACAATACGATCTGACCGTTTGCTGCGGTGTGTTTGCGCTGGACTTCGTTGAGCCAAAATCACTCAGTCATCTGGTGCAAGTGACCAAACCAGGCGGCACCATCATCATGAGCACCAAAACCACGTATTACGACACTTACGATTTCGCTGGGTATTACCAAAGCTTGGTGGAAACAGGTGCACTGGAACTGGTCGACTACCGCATGAACAAGCCTTACCTCGGCACTGAAGCCGATGGGCATTACTGGGTATTCAACGTTCCGGCGGCGCAAGAGGGCGCAGCATGACCAAACAATGCCTGTTTCTGAATAACCGCGAACCTTACCCTGAAGACTGCTTTGACCGCATCCCCGGCATCGAAATGGTCTGGGCACAAAACCATACCAGTCGCTTTTCACTGGTGGAATCGCTGGAAACCCACCCAGACACACAAATCCTGATCACTACCCTGATGGATTTGCACGCCGCTAATCTCGCCAAACTGCCCAAGCTGGAGCTGATCATCACCATCACCACCGGCACCGATTACATTGATAAAGCGTATTGCCAACAGCACGGCATCAAAATCCGCAACACGCCGGGCTTTACCGGTGCATCGGTTGCCGAACACGCAATGGCGTTGATGCTGGCTTCTGCCAAGCGTATTGCCGATTTCAACCGTGAAATCCGCACGGGTGACTTCCAGATTTTCGAGCATCAGGGCATTGAATTGTGCGGCAGGCAAGCCGGTATCATCGGCATGGGCGCAATCGGTTCACAAGTTGCCCGAATGCTGCAAGGCTTTGGTATCAACACTGTATTCTGCAACCGCAGCCCGAAAAACAGCGATCTCGCCACCCAAGTGGACATGGATAGCCTGCTGGCGAATAGCGACATTATTTTCTTAACCCTGTCACTGAATGCCGACTCCCGCCACCTGATCAACGCAGAGACGCTGGCGAAGGTCAAACCGGGCGCTATCCTCATCAATATCTCACCGGATGAACTGATTAATATGGCTGACCTGAAAGAGGCGCTGGAAAGCGGCAAGTTGTCGTATGCAGGCATGGACATCCACCACGAAGACGAACGCTTTCTGCAACTGCCCAACACCGTTCTGAGTCCGCGTCGTGCCTGGTACACGCAGGATGCTTTCAACCGCCGCATTGCCATTTTCACCCAGACATTGGCGGATTACATGCAGGATCAAACCCTATGAAACTGTTACTGATACAGGGTGCAAACCTGAACTCACTCGGCAAACGTGAGGGCAATACCTACGATAGCACCACTGCCGAACAACTCGACGCCATGCTAACGCAGCACGCCAGCGACTGGGGTTACGCGCTGGACATTTTCTACACCAATATCGAAGGCGAAGCCGTCAACAAAGTGTACGATAGTGTTGCGTCAGGTGTAGATGGCATTCTCGCTAACCCTGCGGGTTTCACTTACAACGCTTACTCGCTGCGGGATTGCCTGAATTACGTCGCGCCGCCTTATGTGGAAATCCATCTCACCAATATCGACCAGCGAGAAATTAAGTCAGCCTTGTCATCCGCCGCTGTCGGCGTGGTACACGGCTTTGGCATCAACTCCTATTTTGTCGCGCTGGAAGCCCTGTTAAGGCACCTCAAACATGAAAAATCTCAGGATCATTGAAGTTTGCTCGGAACTGGGCGCAGCACAACTGGGAGCCAGCATGGGGCCAGATGCCATCCGTATGGCAGCGTATCAGGCGGGCAGTGATTTTTTCGCCCGTCATGCGATTATCCGCCTACCGGAGCGCAACAAGCTGCTCGCCGACAAACACCACAATCCGGGTTGCCCGCATGTCAAACGGCTGCGTTACATTCTGGAAAACTGCCAGACCGTCTGTAATACCGTAACTGATACGCTGGAAGCCGGGGATTTCCCACTGGTGCTCTCCGCCGACCATTCATCCGCCATCGGCAGCATCGCGGGTATCAAACAGGCTTACCCGGAAGAGCGGCTGGGCATCATCTGGATCGATGCGCACAGCGATATGCATTCCCCTTACACCACCCACTCCGGCAACATGCACGGGATGCCATTGGGAGCAGCACTGGGCATGGATGAACAAGCCCGAATCCTGCTGGGCGAAAAACCCAACGTATTGCCGCTGGCTGACCAACGTCAGTGGAACCACTTAAAAGCATTGGGTGGCACTCTTCCCAAGGTGCTGCCGGAAGATCTGGTATTGATCGGCGTGCGCTTTTTCAAACCGGAACATTCGATCCTGATTAATGATCAGGGCATAAAGCTGTATTCCGTAGCCATGATTCGTGAGCAAGGCGCAGACTTTTATGCCAAACTCATCCATGAACAATTACAGCATTGCGACCGACTGTACGTTTCGTTTGATGTTGATAGTCTGGACTGTGATGTGGTTTCGCGCGGCACAGGTACTCCCGAACCCGATGGTCTGTATATGGATGAAGCACTGACACTCATGCAAGCGATCATGACCAACCCCAAGGTCTGCTGTCTGGAAATTGCCGAAGTCAACCCGGTGCTGGACGACAAGGGCAATGCCATGGGAGAAGCTGCCTGGAACATTCTGGAAAAGACGATCGAAAACCGTACTCATCTTCCTGATAGCACGTTGCAACGCTAAGCTGCATACCTTTCAAACCCGTCATTGGAAACCTTGGTATTAATAATGAGCAAACCCGTCCCCCTATCCCATTGGTTAAAACAGGCATTGGGTTTGGCTACACATGGATGATACATCAGCCGTGCATATTCACACTGCCCGTCCTGAGCAGGTCGATCAGGCAGAAAAGACGTTGCTGGATCAGGTGGAACTCGCCCGCGCCACTACCTTCAAATTTCCCAAAGACCGGGAGCTGTATGTTGCAGCACATATTTTTCTACGGCAGACACTGAGTCAGTATGCCCCCGTCTCCCCCGCCGACTGGCAGTTCGACACCAATGCGTATGGCAAGCCATTTATTATCAATTCCGGTTATCAATGGCTACAGTTCAATCTGTCGCATACACAGGGTTTAATCGCCTGCGCCGTCAGTCATGGCTTGCCTGTTGGCGTAGATGTGGAACGATGCAAACCATTAAGCGATCTGGATGCACTTTGCCGCTATACCCTGTCTCCGTTGGAAGCCTATGATGTGCTGTCAATCAGCAATACAGAACAAAGGGCACGCCGCTTTTTCACCTACTGGACACTGAAAGAAGCCTATATCAAAGCTCGAGGCATAGGGCTCTCCCTTCCCCTACAGCAATTCACTTTTGTACAAGATGAAAATCTGACATGGCAGTTATATACGGATGAAACGACCGTGCCTGATAACAGTAGAAGCTGGCAATTTGATACCGAAATCATTGGGCAGCACTATTTATCGATCGGTGCACAGAACACAAAGCTCGTTAATACCCATGAGTTGACTTTTTCTATATTCACTGGATCGTGACTGACTCAGAGCGGTTTGATGTGCAAACTACCGGATTCCAGTTGGGTGAACGGATAGACCTTATCGCCTTCCTGTTTAGGAATCAGCTTCATCTGCTTACGCAGGCTGAACTGACGTACACTGCCATTACCCTCCAGCACCTTACCTTCCAGCGCCACGGTGTCACCAGCATGTAGCACCACAATATCGTCTTCCTGCAAATCCGCCACGGCTGTTTCGATTTCCGCGCCGTCACGCAGCACCCAGACCCGCGCATAACGGGGATTGAATGGCTTGGAAAAACCGACATTATTGGTGATATTTCCCGCATGTAGCAGCAGCTTGCGGGTGCCGAATGAAAACAGCAACAGCACCGAAGCCGTCACCGTACTGCCCGTCGCCAGCGAACCTACCACACCGATACCCTCGAACAAAGTAGCAGGGGATTTCTGATCGGTCTTGTCAGACTGGCGAATGGTACGCACGAAATGGTAGGTATTGTAACCTAGCAGCGGCAAACTCAGCAGCCGCACGGGGGGGTAAAACAAGGAACCGGCTGCCGACAAGGCTAATGTATACCAAGCAACTTTTTGGTAATGATTCAGCTCCCCCACATCATCGAATACCTTGACCGCACCCGCCGATGGCAAACTGTTGTGGTGCACGGTATCAGGCGCTGGCAGGCTGGGAACATGTTCCAGCTCATGGCTTTTTCTGTACTGCCGCCAGAGCGCACTTGCCGCCCCGCTGACGATTAACAACATACCTAACTGAATCATGCCAACACCTCTTGTTACCCATTACACCTAGATTATCAATGAATCATTATTTCACCTGCCTACACAACAAGAAAGTATCCGCAACATTTCTTAACATTCTTTGTGCCTATTAAATGCTACATTACGAGGCAGCCCAGTCCATAGCCCCAAAGTGTCAAAAATGAAACTGAAATGCAAATCCTGCAAAATATGGCTACCGTTGCTTGCGATTCTGGGCGCTGGTTTTTACATTGCTTGGCAATTTGTTCCACCAGCGGCTTCCAACAACCTGCGCATCGCCGCAGGCAGTGAAGGCAGCACTTACTACCATTATGCGCAGGCATACCAACAATCGCTCAAATCGGAAGGTATCAACCTAGAGCTTCAAACCACCGCCGGTTCGGTTGAATCCCTGAAACTGCTGCGTGAAGGCAAGGTCGATTTGGCATTTATTCAGGGCGGGATTGGCAAAAATGTGCCAGCAGAAGAAGGTCTGCACTCCATCGCCAGCCTGTTCTACGAACCCTTGTGGGTATTTATGCGCAAAGACACGGGCAATCAAAGCACCAGTTACCTGCACGAACTGCAAGGCAAGCGTTTGGCCATTGGTGAGGAAGGCAGTGGCACTCATGCTTTGGCATCGCGTCTGTTGTATGACAGCGGTGTCAAGAGCGACAATACCACACTGTTCAGCGTCAGCGGCAAAAACGCCATCAGCAAACTGGAAGCGGGTGTCATCGACGCGGCCTTTTTTGTATCCGCACCCGAATCCGACACGGTTACCCAACTGACGAATCACGTCGATATCCAAATCATGAATTTCAAGCGTCATGCTGATGCTTACACCCGCCGTTACCCGTTTCTGGATGCCCTGCATCTGGGCGAAGGTTCACTCAACCTGCAAACCAATGTCCCCCATAATGACATGACCTTACTGGCTGCCACGGCGGCTTTAGTGGTGAGCAAAAATATGCACGCAGATCATATCCGCCTGCTGACCCGAGAAGCCCTGCGCATTCACAGTAAAGCGGGGCTGTTGGAAAAACCCTGGCAGTTCCCGTCCAAGCAGCACCTGGAAATTCCCATTCACCCCGATGCTGAGCAATATTTGCAAAATGGCCCGTCCTTTCTAGAAACATACCTGCCATTTTCAGTTGCTGCCCGCTTGGATCAGCTCAAGATCATGCTGATTCCCCTGCTGACGCTGCTGCTACCGCTGGCCAAGGGTGTGGTGCCACTGTATCAAAGACGCATCCGCTCACGCACTTACCGCTGGTACAAGGATCTCAATCAGGTTGACCGCGAACTAGGCAACTACGATTTGCACAAAACACAACAAGCCATCGGTAACATGAAGCAACTACACGGCGAGTTGGCGCGGGAAGTTTCTGTACCACTGTCCTACATGTCGGAGTTTTACGCCATGCGGGTACATACCGACCATATCCTCAGGCGCTTGCAGGAAAGGGAAACCAGCTTGCTGGGTGATACAGACAACAAAGCCGTTGAGACTTTTCCTGCAAACGAACCACCTGACGACATAGCTATGCCCACATCCGTGGCAAACGAAGCGGTAGAGGTGGATGTGGATGTGGATGTGGTTGCCCCCGAATCCATCAAGAGCATGGCATCCAAGCTTCATATACCACACAGCTTCAGCCTTTCTACCCTTAAATTATCCAGAAATCAGGCACAACCGGCAGACGCTAGTACACCCCATTACGCCGATACTAAAGACAAAACTGCCACTAGCGCTATCAAAAACATAGCGGCAAAAATACACCTGCCACGCCATTTCGACCTCTCTACGTTGCGACCATCTGCCACCAAGCAAGAAGAGGCAGAAAAAATAGCCAAAGCCGAGGCAGCCGCTGCGGTGCGGGCGCAGGAAGAAGCACGATTAGCCAGCATTGCTGCCATTGCTGCCAGACATAAACAAGCCAATCACCTTGTCGGAAAGCATATTGCAGCGGGTATGGCACTTAGTGCGGTTCCTATACCCATACTGGATGTTGCAGCCTTAACCAGCACCCAGCTTAACCTGATACACAGCCTCAGCGAGCATTACGGTGTGGATTTCGACCGGAAACACGGCAAGTTCATCCTGCTATCCATGATAAGCAGCTCCCTGCCAACCACCGCCATGATGGGACTAAGCAGTCTGAGCAAATCCATTCCGGGTATCGGTACACTGGGCGGCGGAGCAAGCCTGGCCGCCTTGTCTGGTGCTATCATTTTCGCCACCGGAAAGGTCTTCATCCGGCATTTTGATGCAGGTGGCAAGCTCGAGGATTTTGATAGCAAACAGCAGCAGGACGATTTCCGCAAAGCACTAAAGGAAGGTCTGAAGAAGGATGAGGAAGCACTAGCGGGGCAATCGGCCTGATCACCCCCCAGTGTTAAAGACCTTATGCCTTGGCGGCAGCTTCCTGAACTTCTTCAGCTTTTCCAACCTTTTCCTCGACCACTGTCACTACAGCTTCAGCGGCATCTTCGGCCTTGTCTTCAGCCTTCTTCTGGAAAGAAGCCATAAACGAGCTGACGCCGTTTTTCAGCTTCTCACTGGTTTCATTCAACCATTGCTTGGCATTGTCATCTTTATAAACATAAGTGGTGACTGCGCCAACCGCAGCGCCCACAACGAAATTTAATGGAAACATCTCATTACTCCTTAATGTGCAAAGCACTGTTATTATACAGGCTGAAACACAGATAAATTGTTAAGAATTGTTAAGTAGCACTTTTCTGTATCGCCACGGGTGTAACCGGAATGGAGATTTTTTAGAGTACTCTGAATTGCTGCCTTTTGCCAACCGCCAACACTTAGGCTATGCTGCGCCGCGATATACCCAAAAAGAGATAGCATCATGCATATTCATACCCCCAATGGTGAGGGGCTGCACCGCATCGTGATCGTAGGCGGTGGCGCGGGTGGCTTGGAACTCGCCACACTACTCGGCGATAGCCTTGGTAAACAACGCCGCGCCCACATTACCCTGATCGACAAAAACCGTACCCACATCTGGAAACCGATGCTGCACGAAATCGCTTCCGGCAGCATGGATTACACCCTGCACGAAATCGACTACCTTGCCCAAGCGCACTGGCACCATTTCCGCTACCGCATTGGTGCCATGAGCAAGGTTGACCGCACTCAACGGCTGGTATTCATTGACTCCCATGCCGATGAAGACGGTCAAACCGTTACCCCCGACCGCATCATTCCTTACGATACTCTGGTGGTGGCGATTGGCAGCCGTACCCACGACTTCAATATTCCCGGCGTGGCAGAACACGCGATCCAACTGGATACGGCGGAACAGGCCGAGCGTTTTCACCGCAAGCTGGTCAATGCCTTTATCCGCGCCAATGCGCAAGCCGACGATTTGCAAGCCGGGCAATTGCAGGTTGCCATTATCGGCGCAGGTGCAACCGGGGTCGAGCTGGCGGCCGAGCTGCATAAAAGTGTGCGTGCTTTGGTGACTTACGGGCTGGAACGCATTGATGCCGACCGCGACGTAACCCTCAACCTGATCGAAGCCGCACCGCGCATCCTGCCTGCCTTACCGGAACGCATTGCCGGGGAAGCCATGCGCGTCCTCAACAAGCTGGAAGTGAAGGTACGCACCGATGCCCGCGTTTCTGGCGTGCAAGCGGGTGGTGTGCAACTGGCGTCCGGCGAATTCATCCCCGCTGAACTGGTGGTGTGGGCAGCCGGTATCCGCTCGTTTGTGTGCCTGCAAAACATGGACAACCTTGAGATCAATGGCATCAACCAGTTGCTGGTCAAACCCACCCTGCAAACCACGCTGGATGACAATATCTTCGCGTTTGGGGATTGCGCCGCCGCCCCTTGGCTGGGCAAGGATGCGGGCACACTGATTCCACCGCGTGCGCAAGCTGCTCACCAACAGGCGATGCACCTCACCCAACAATTGCACCATCGGCTAGATGGCAAACCACTGCGAGATTTCCAGTATCAGGATTTCGGTTCACTGGTATCACTGGGCGAAAACTGGGCAGCAGGCGGCTTGATGGGCAGCCTTGCCAAAGGCACCTTGTTTGTGGAAGGTTACATTGCCCGCTTCATGTACAATATGCTTTACAAAAAACACCAGTTCGGGCTGCATGGCTTCTGGAAAGTAGCACTGGATACGGTATCAGGGTTTATCCGCCGCAGAACCACCCCGCGCATCAAGCTGCACTAAAGCTCCGGCGCTAATACGCTTAACGAGGCGTCCGGTTTTACTTAGGCAGAACCGTTACTTTGAACTTATACAAACCTGAACATCGTCAAATTTGCAGTCAAATTCCTGCTTCACTGGGGCTGGTTTCGCCTTTGGCTTACGCCCAAGACCAGAGCCCCCCCCTCCACAGGCAGACACCGTGTAACTCACGGCGTAGTTGGCTAAGTTAATAGCCGCGTTCACATCCCGATCGTGGCTTACGCCACAGGTCGGACAATCCCACTGCCGGACTGACAGGGGCAGCTTTTCCAGCTTTTCACCGCAGGCGCAACAGGTCTTGCTGCTGGCAAAGAACCTGCCTGCAACTACCACGACACCACCGCGCCTATCGGCTTTGTATTCCAACTGGCGGCGAAACTCAAAAAAGCCCATATCACTGATTGCCCGAGATAGATGGCGATTTTTCACCATGCCAAACACGTTCAGGTCTTCGATGCCAAGGGTATGGAAACGGCGGGTCAAATCCGTCGTGAGTTGGTGCAAAGCGTTCTTGCGGATATTGGCAATACGCGCATGGAGTTTTGCCAGTTTGCGCTTGGCTTTAGCGCGGTTGGTACTGCCGTTGACCTTGCGGGATAGGCTGCGCGAGAGCCGTTGCAGGCGGGAAAGCAAGGCTTTATACGGCTTCGCACCCGTCACCACTTCCCCCGTTGACAGTGTTGCCAGTGCGGATACGCCCAAATCCACGCCCACTACGCCTTGGTTTTCGGCGGGTGGCACGTGACTGGAATCGGTATCCACCGTGATGCTGGCGAACCACTGGTCAGCGGTGCGGGAAACCGTGGCAGAGAGGATTTTGCCGGAAAAGCGTAACGTTTCCCGCATCCGCACTGACCCAAGGTGGGGGATGCGGATGCGGGAAGTGTCAACGGAAAATTGGTCGTTGGTCAGGGTGAAGCTGTCATGGCTTTTGCCTTTCTTTTTGAATTGCGGGTACTTGGCGTGACCTGCAAAGAAGTTCTTGAAGGCTACGCCCAGTTGGATGATCGCCATTTGTGGGGCGTTTTTGGTGACTTCCAGCATCCACGGGAATTGCTCGCGTTTGATGGCATTGAGTTGTTTGCGGAGTGAAAACTGCGAGGGTTTGGGGAGGTCGTTATCGTCTTTCCATGCGGCGTATTGGGTTTGCCATTCCGCTAACGCCCAGTTGTAGGTAAACCGTGCAGTGCCTGCGGCTTTAGCAAAGTAAGTGGCTTGTTTGTTGTTGGGGTCAAGGCGAATTTTGTGGCTGATGATCATGTGCGGGAATCTTCCACGGCTTGCTTTACACCGTCCAGCAGTTTTTTGTTTTTGCGGGAACGCGAGCCGTATAAACGGGCAGAAAATACCGTGATGATTTCCAGCACGTCACTTGCCAAGTCTTCTTCAAACGTGGTGCCTTCTCCCTTATTGACGATGATCACCTCAACCATTCTGCCGCTTCACCGATGGATAGTAACTCGTCCATGTTGTGTATATTAGTATAATTATGTATAAGTTTCAAGTGAACTGTAACTTACCCTTAGGGCAATCGCATTAAAATACTCTTGACAAAACCACGATAAGCCCGTTTCCTATCAGGCTTTTTGTAGCCCCATGAAACAACTCCATTCAACGGCGTCGATAGTCGACCATTTTGCTTCAATCCCTGATCCGCGAATGGATCGTCGCAAGCGGCACAAACTGAGCGATATTTTCTTCATCACCTTGTGTGCGGTGATTTGCGGTGCGGATGACTGGGCATCCATCGAACAGTTTGGCAAAGCCAAAGAAAAGTGGTTCACCGCCGTACTGAATTTGAAACAAGGCATTCCGTCACACGACACGTTTGGGCGGATTTTTGCGCTGATCGATACCCAGAAGTTCAGTGAGTGTTTTAGCCGTTGGGTGGCAGACCTGTCCGGTCTCAGCAGCGGCGAGATCATCGCGATTGACGGTAAATGCCTGCGCCGTAGCCTCGATCGTGCCTCCGGCAAGTCCGCCATTTACATGGTCAGTGCATGGGCAAGCCAGAATCAGCTAGTGCTGGGTCAGCAGCGGGTGGATGACAAGTCCAATGAAATCACCGCCATCCCTAAGTTGTTGATGCAGCTTAATATTGCGGGTGCGGTGGTGACCTTGGATGCGATGGGCTGCCAAACGGCGATTGCCCAGCAGATCGTGGATCAGGGGGCTGATTACCTGCTCAGCCTGAAGGGCAACCAAGGCACACTCCATCAGGACGTGAAACTGTTTTTTGAATCCGCCAACACCTGCCCGCCGAGTGGGCACACCAACGATGACGGCGGGCATGGGCGAATTGAAACCCGCATCGTGCGGGCTACCTCGGACATTAAGTGGCTAAAGAAAGACCATCCCCATTGGACTAAGCTCACCAGCATCATTGCCGTCACCGCCATCCGCGAATGCAAAGACAAAACCACTGAGGAAACCCGTTACTTCATCAGCAGCATGGATGCTTCCAACCCTGAACGTTTGGGGCAAATCGTGCGGGCGCATTGGGGCATTGAAAACAACCTGCATTGGGTGTTGGATTATGCTTTTCGTGAAGACGACCAACGGATGCGCTCCGGCAATGGCGATGCCAACATGGCAGTTGTCCGGCACATTGCCCTCAATTTGGTCAAAACCGAGAAAACCGTCAAGCTCGGTGTAAAGAACAAGCGTCTCAATGCGGGCTGGGATGAGGACTATCTGCTAAAAATCGTCACAGGCAGACCGGGGGCTACCAAGCCTAAAATTTAGAGCTTTGTAAAACAAGATGTTTTTAATGCGATTGCCCTGAACTTACCCTCAGCAAATTACCGTAGAACAACTCTTTACCCGTGCTGGTCTGCATCCACAATTCGCGAAGTTCGCAATCTTGCGGTCTGAAATACTGGTGTGCCAACCGAGCAATGTCCAACAAGCCAATGGTCGGCGAGTAGGTGTTGAGGATCAGGAAACTGTCTTGCGCCAATAAACCCTGCACACCTTCCAGCAGTGCTTCCAGCTTATTGTCGAGCTTCCATTTTTCGCCTTTTTTGCCCAAGCCCCACGCGGGCGGATCCATAATAATGCCTTGGTAATGCCTGCCGCGTTTGAGTTCGCGTTCGACGAACTTGAGCGCGTCTTCGCGCACCCACTTGATGTCAGCCAGCCCGCTGCGCTCCATATTGGTGTGCGCCCAGGTCAGCAGTTGTTTGATAGAATCGACGTGCAAGGTTTCCGCTCCGGTTTGCCGTGCCACACACGACGCCGCTCCGGTATACGCAAACAGGTTGAGGAAACGTCCGTCGGCAGGCAAACGTTCGGCAATAAAATCCCAGTTGCTGCGCTGTTCGGGGAACAGGCCAAGGTGCTTGAAACGGGTCAATTCCAGTTGGAAACGCAAGCGCTGATAACCGATTTCCCACGTAGTCGGGGCGGCATCACGCAAGGCTTGCCAAGTACCGGAATGCTTGTCGGTTTCAATGAACTCCCAATGTGCCTGTGTGCGCCAGTCGCTGTAAGACATACCGGGCTTGAAATAGGCTTGCACCTCGGGGCGGATGGTGAGGATTTTCCCCCAACGTTCCAGCTTTTTGCCGTCGCCTGCGTCGAGCAGTTCGTAATCATCCCAACCTTGGGTGTAGAGGCGTTGGTTCATACTCTCGATGCCAAGGATGCTTTGCCCGCCATGTGTTTGGATATGTGCTGCGCAACCAACGGTTTGCTGTCATGGACGGGCATCAGTGCCAAGGTGGGCAAGGAAAAATGGCTTAACGTTTTCACGGCGGCAGTATCCATTGGTTCGTCGGGTGGAGCATCATCCGTATCAGGCTCCTCTAGCGGTATGTCCAGCACCGTAGTGCCTGAGGTGGGAATAATGGTGGCGGTGGGGCTGATCACTTTCATGATAATGTCGGCGCGTTCTTGCGGCGGGAATTTGACGATAACATCCAGCACCTTCATGCGCATTTCGTGCGTCAATTTGCGTTCTTCAATTTGGTAATGGTGTTGCTGATGCAATTCGGTCATTTCCAGACGCGAGCGTCGCCAGATGTGGAAAAGAACCGCACCAGCAGCGGAAAGAACCAAAATAATACCCACACCTGCACCTGATAATACATAAATGTGCCTCTCCGTGGTTTCAGCCGTTTGACGCTGCATGGCTTCATCGTGCTGGAGGGTTATGCCCAGATGGGCATTTTTAGCCGCTAACTGTTGTTGATTGAGGGTAGCTTTGGCATCCAGCTCAAGCTGCTTCAGAGTCGTTTGGGTTTGCTGCTTTTGTTGCTCGACTTGTACTGCGCTGCTGGATGTCCATTGCTCGCTGGCCAGTTCTTTTTGCATTTTTAGCTGGGCTAATTGCGCATCATGGTTCAAGGTTTGTTGCTGGAGATAGGCTTGGTAATCGAGTTGCTGGCGGTTTAATTCCAGATCGCGTTGCAAGTCGAATTGCTTCAGGGTAATTTCATGCTGTTGTTTATCATCATCCAGCTCCAGTTGCGTCTTCACTTCTGCTGCCGTAAGGGGTTTGTCACTTTTGGCTAGTAAATAGCCTAAAAATGCGATAAATAGGGCAACAAATAGAAGCGTCAATACGCCAGAGGGTTTCATAAATGATTCACGCCAATCGAAACTAAAATAACCAAATTAAACAGGGTAATACTCCCCATCCGCGTTCCTTGCTCTTGGGTTATAGCTGTGCTGTATATAGCTACACTCTACCTTAAAAGTACAGGGCAACTGAGTAAATTTCAAGAAAAAACAGGTAATCAGGGCATGTTTCCCGTATAAATGGTCTGCCCCACTACTGAGACTTTCCTCGTCCTGATTTACGCTGCTCACCAAATAGGCGTTCGTAATCCCAATCACGCAAGGCCAGCAGTACGGTGGAACCCTTGCGCTCCCCCACAGGCAGGCTGGCATCATCCTTGCTAAGGGAATCGAAATCTTTCGCCAGTTGCGTCATTTTACGCTGAAACAGCGCATTGCTGGCATCGCTCAACATGCCATTCAGCACCACCAGCTTTTCATGGGTCTTGCTGAAACGGCTGTGAAAGAATTCGGTTTCGATCTTGGCGAGGAACAGTTTCATGATAGGGCCATCATCGCGCCATTTAAAATTGGGCGCAACCAGCAGCTTGATGCGGTTGCCGGGCAGCAATTCGATGATGTGCAAGCGGTCGAGGTGCGCCAGATAGCGGATCACCTGCGCTTCACTGAAATT
Organism: Thiothrix litoralis; assembly: GCF_017901135.1. Taxonomy (NCBI): domain Bacteria; kingdom Pseudomonadati; phylum Pseudomonadota; class Gammaproteobacteria; order Thiotrichales; family Thiotrichaceae; genus Thiothrix; species Thiothrix litoralis. The sequence goes on from NZ_CP072801.1 coordinate 3,287,853, forward strand.
GTAACGGCTGATGATTTCTTGCCATGACCAGCGATTAAGCACCAGTACCGTCACCAGCAGCAGACTGAGGTCGTCGGCAATTTCTTTTTCCTGTGCGTGTGTCAGTTCGCTGATCGGCTTGGCGTGTTCGGCACGCATTTCATGCACCAGATCGGAAATTTCCATGCCCATCAAGGCACACACGTCATCCAAGCGTTGCAGTGAAAGGTTTTGTTCGGAAAACAGGCGTTTGACGCTGGCTTCGGAGAGTTGCAGGCAATCGGCAACATCCACATAGGTTTTATTGTGGCGCTTGAGGAGCTTTTTGAGGGTGGTAATGAGTTCGGTGGTTTGCGGCATAGGGTACTTAGATGATAGTTATTACTGTTAAAGTACCGCATGGTAATACGTTTTAAGGATAAATAGCGGGTAGAGGCACAAGATTTCGCGCTCCTACCCTTCAGGGTTTACCCCAGTTTATTGCATTCAATATAAGAATCAGCACTGTTTATGAGTGCTATCATAGACACAAAACGATGGATAGAATTTTATACATCCGAGACATTTACTCAGCATATTCTTTAAGGATTTTGTTGGTTTTGGCTTCGTTGATACGGTTCGCCAAACGTTGCGCTTCGTGGTCATCACGCAGGGTTTTCGAGAGCATAATGGTGGAACTGACAAGAAACAGGGCGTTTAACGCCAGATACCCCTTGGTCAATAAGTTGCCTTCCAGAAAGAAAATGAAGGCGACCATTGCCGTTAAAGCGATACCGAACGTCAGCTTGACGAAAAATGTCCAGCTACTGCTATTGGGAAGGGCGAGTGTGTCGTTCATGGTGTGTTCCTCTGGTTTGTCGTTTGGGTTGGTATGAGAGGAAGATTAGGCGAAGGTTGCGTGGGTCGCAATGCTGACCGCAGAGGTTGAATCCGGCAAGTCTTTGGGTAGCAAAATACGCTACTTGTGGGTCAGGCGTACCAAGCATTGACAGAATGCCCCCTTCACCTCTGCACCAAACCTGCATCCTTCTCCACTGCTTTTCCACACGGCTCTCACGGAATCTCCATTACCTTTCTTTATGATGCAAAGCAACGCAGTCACCAGAACCCAAGGAGCCTTCCGTGCACAACCAGCGTTTCTACCTCAAACTTGCCATCATCGCTTTCCTGATCTTGTTTTTGCTGATTCCGCAAGCCTTCATGCTGGGGCTGGTCGGCGAACGCGCCAGTTGGCGGCAGCAAGCCTACAGCAGCATCGAACAAAGCTGGCCGGGGATGCAAACCCTCGCAGGCCCCGTGCTCATCGTGCCTTATCAGCTCACCTATAACACCAAGGAAAGGGTCAAGGACAAAGACGGTAAGGAACGCGAAACCGTGCGCGAAGTCACCGACCATGAGCTGCTTTACCTGATCCCCAACCAGCTCGACATTGCCAGCAAGCTGCAAAGCGCCTTGCGCTACCGGGGCATTTACGACGTGCCGGTGTACAGCAGCGGCCTGCAAGTCAGCGGCGCATTCAACACTCAGCCCCTGCTCGACCTGATCGCCACCACCAAGGGCAAGCAACTCCACTGGGACAAGCCGCAACTGTCGGTAATGGTGCGTGACCAACGCGGCATTGCCGCCCCGCCCAGCCTGCAATGGAACGGAGCCAACCTCGCCTTCAAACCTGGCAACAACCTGCCCGGCAGCGCCAGCGCGGGGATGCACGCCATTCTCCCCGAAATTGACCCTACCCAGACCAGCCAAGTGCCCTTCGCGTTTGATCTGGAATTGCGCGGAATGCATTCGATGAATTTTGCCCTGCTCGCCGAAAACAGCGCGGTAAAACTCAGCGCCAACTGGCCGCACCCCAGCTTCAGCGGCGAATTGCTACCCGAAACCCGCGAAGTCAGCGACACCGGCTTCAACGCCGTGTGGAAAGCCTCGTCGTTTTCCTACAATGTCAGTGGCGCGTTGGAACAATGCCGTCAGGGTGAATGCGCTGGCTTACTGGAACGTGCGGTCGGTTTCGAGCTGATCCAGCCGGTGGATGTGTACCAGCAATCCGAACGCAGCATCAAATACGCCGCGCTGTTTATCGTGCTGACCTTCGTGGTGCTGATCCTGTTTGAATTGTTGAAAAAGCTGCGGGTACACCCGGTGCAATACACCCTCGTTGGCTTTGCGCTGTTGGTGTTCTACCTGCTGCTGATTTCGCTGTCGGAACACGTCGATTTCCTGCGGGCGTATACGGTGGCGGCACTCGCCAGCACCAGTTTGCTGACGCTGTACTTCGGGGCGATTTTGCACAGCCGCAAGCTGGGCTTGATGCTCGGTTCGGGGCTGGCGGGGTTATACGCACTGCTGTACGTCATCTTGCAGGCTGAAGAAAACGCCTTGCTGATGGGCAGTGTGCTGATTTTCGCGGTACTCGCGCTGCTGATGTTGGCCACCCGTCACCTTGACTGGTATGCCTTGACGGCGGGAAATTCCCCTAGCCGTACAGCTTCCGGTACAGACCAGCCTGCTCCAGTAATTGCTGATGACGCCCCTGTTCGCTGATACTGCCGCCTTCAAACACAAAAAGGTGGTCAGCGTGGCACACCGCACTCAAGCGGTGTGCCACTCTCCAACGTAATCGCGTTTGAGTGCTTGACGCTATCATCTTTGACTGCCATCTACCCAAATGGAACTACACCGTTGTCCCTTCCATTGCAATCGCTTAACCTAGGGAAGTTGTTTCGTGCGCGTTCCTTAATGGCAGTGGCCATTCTTACCACAGTAACACCAAGGATGGATGCTCCTACTATCATGAGAAAACTAGCACAAATATCTTTTCTATCGAGCATTTTTTTTGCATTAATTAGTGGTGGTTTTTTCCTACTTTTCCCCGACAAGGCGGCGACCGTCATGGATTACGTGAAACTCAAAACTGGCGGTAAATACAGCGTGGCGCAACGGCTGGAACAGTTCGGCACGGCTGCTGCCAGCCGCCTTGCACCACACTTTCAGCAAGCAGGCGTAGCATTTCCACCACCTGCCATTACCTTGCTGGCATTCAAAGACAGTAAGCGGCTGGAGCTTTACGCCCGTGACCCGCAAGGTACATGGCAACAAGTGCGAACTTACCCCATCCAAGCCGCTAGCGGGGTGTTGGGGCCGAAACGGCGGGAAGGCGACCGCCAAGTGCCGGAAGGCATTTATGCCATCGAATCGCTTAACCCCAACAGCTTGTTTCATGTATCGTTGCGGCTCAATTACCCTAACGCTTTCGACCAGCAAATGGGGCTGGCGGATGGGCGCGAAGCACTGGGTTCTGACATCATGATCCACGGCAAAGCCAAATCCATCGGCTGTTTGGCAATGGGCGATGAGGTGGCAGAAGAATTATTTGCGCTGGCGGCGTGGGTGGGCAAGGAAAACATGCGGGTGGCGATTGCCCCGACAGATTTCCGGCACAAGCCATTCGCACAACCCACTAGCTTGCCGTGGTGGGCAGGGGATTTGTACACAGCCTTGCGCACTGAACTTTCACATTATCCACTGGGAAATTAGCAATAATGGCAATCGCGCGTGCATTCACCAGCACAATGCCATAAAGTTGCAAGCTATTGATCCAAAACACGAGCAGCCCCATGAATACACCCCACGACGAACAGGCCGCCCGCGAATTGCTCCAGCAATCCAGTGGTAGAATTACGCCTGCCCGCATTGGCGTGCTGGGTATTTTGCTGGAAGCCAAAGCCGCCCTGAGCCATCAGGAAATCGAACAACTCGCCACCCAACAGGGCTTGTCTTTCGACCGCGTAACCCTGTACCGCGCCCTCGACTGGCTGGTAGAACAGGGCATGGCTCACAAGATCAGCGGCGCAGACCGTACTTGGCGTTACAACGCGCAAACCGGCACAGCGCACCAGCACGCGCACTTCCACTGCAACCATTGCCAGCAAGTGTTTTGTCTGGAAAATTTGCAACCCGCTTTCATGCTTTCCTTACCGCCGGGCTACCAGCTTGAGCAAGTAGAAGTGAACCTGCAAGGCACTTGCCCCGCTTGTCAGCCGAAAACCTAACAAGATGGTAACTTGCCAGCGCCCCGCATCCGCACTAAAATCATCTGCAACTATGTTGCAAAAAAACCCAAACAGGATCCTTCATGACTGACACGGTGGACGCTCGCATCCCCATCACCCTGCTGACCGGCTTCCTTGGCAGCGGTAAAACCACCGTGCTCAATAGCCTGTTACGTGCGCCGCCACTGACGGCGGTGATCATGAATGAATTCGGCAGCATCGGCCTCGATCACCAACTGGTTGATAATATTCAAGGCACAATGGCGCTGCTTTCTGGCGGTTGCGTGTGCTGCGAAATTCAAGGTTCGCTGGTTCCCACCCTGAAAAACCTGTGGATGGGGCGGCGCGACGGCAAAATCCCCCCCTATGAACGCATCATTATCGAAACTACCGGCATTGCCGACCCCACCCCGATCATGGAAACCTTGCTACGTTCCGACTGGGTAGCCAAACGCCATTATCTGGATGGCGTCGTCACCACGGTGGATGCGGTGTTCGGCAACCAACAGCTCGACCAGCATTTTGAAGCGCTGCGCCAAGTCGCGGGTGCAGACCGTTTGCTGCTGACCAAAACCGACCTGGCCGATGTGGCCAGCATCCAGCAACTCGAAAGCCGCCTTGCCCAGCTCAACCCTTCCGCCGCCATTAGCCACATCCAGCACGGCAACGTTGACCCGGACAGTCTTTTCAAACTGCGGGCTTACCACCAATCCGAACCGGCAAAAGCCAAGCAGTGGCTGGCAGCCGAGCATTTCCGGCTGGTTAGTGCGAATTTGCCGCTGAAACAGCCCAGCATCCTCAACCCTAGCGTACCCACACACGGCGGCACGGATCAGCGCATCCGCAGCTTTTCCCTGACGTTCGACGAAGCCTTGCCGTGGGCAGGCGTTTCCGAAGCCCTCGATACGCTGGTGGAATTTTGCAGCGCCCGCCTGTTACGCATGAAAGCCATCGTCAATGTGCAGGAATACCCCGGTCGCCCCATCGTACTCCACGCCGTACAACACCTGTTTTACCCCTCGGTGGAATTACCCGCATGGCCTGACGACGATCAGCGTAGCCGCTTTGTGTTTATCACCTCAGACCTTGACGAAGACTTTGTAAGCAATTTGCTGACATCGTTTACCCAAACCGTTAGCAAGCCATAAACTGGAGAACACCATGAAATTCCCTAGCACCCTCATCAGTACCCTCAGCCTGCTGTTAGCGCTGTCCAGCAGCCCACTCCACGCCGACGAACATGAAGAGCACGGCGTACACGAACATGGCGCGGCTACCTTGTCGCTGGCCGTCGGGGAAGCGGGGGTCGACATCATGCTCGAATCCCCCGCCGCCAATATCGTGGGTTTTGAACACGCGGCCACCACCGATGAAGACAAGCAAACGCTGGCAGATGCACAGAAAAAGCTGGAAGCGGGCGCTGACTTGTTCGCCTTTAATGCTGAAGCTGGCTGTACTTTCAACAGTGCCGAAGTGGTTTCCGCCCTGTTGGGTAACACAAACACCGAAAAACATGACGATCACAGCGATATGGATGTGGCATGGGCGTTCACCTGCACCGCCCCGGCAGCGCTGACGGAAGTTACCACCAAACTGTTCGCCGCCTTCCCTGACGGCTTTGAGCACCTCAAGGTTGAGTGGGTAACAGATAAAAGCGCGTCAGCAGTGGCATTGGAAAAAGATGACACCATCAAACTAAACTGATCGCAAGGTATGCCCCATGAGCCAAAACCTCAGCACAAGCAATGATTACAAGGTGTTCTTACAAGACATCAAGCAGCGTATCCACACTGCCCAAATCAAGGCGGCGCTAGCCGTCAACCAAGAACTATTGCACTTGTATTGGGACTTGGCGGAACAGATTGTTGCCAAACAACAGGCTGCATCATGGGGTGATGGCTTTTTGCAGCAGATGAGCCGCGACTTGCAGGCAGAATTTCCCGGTATGCGCGGATTTTCCAAGCGTAACTTGGAGCTGATGCGTCAATGGTATCGTTTCTGGTCAAGCACCCCCGCAATTACGCAACAGCTTGTTTCGCAATTACCGTGGGGACACAACTTAATCATCATCAGCAAAATCAAGCATCTTGACGAAGCCTTGTTTTACGTCCAGAAAACCATCGAAAATCATTGGTCACGCGCTGTCCTCATCCATCAAATCGAATCTGGCTTCTACCAACGCAATGGCAAAGCCATCAACAATTTTCAAGCAACCTTACCCGCGCCACATTCCGACCTTGCCCACCAAACCCTGAAAGACCCTTACTGTTTCGATTTTCTGATGCTGCGTGAAAAACACGATGAACGCGAACTTGAAAATGCGCTGATTGAACACATCACCCGTTTTTTGCTGGAATTGGGCGCAGGTTTTTCCTACATGGGGCGGCAATACCGACTGGAAGTAGCGGGGGATGAGTTCTTCATGGACTTATTGTTTTACCACGTGCGGCTGCATTGCTACGTGGTGATAGAACTCAAAACCGTCAAGTTCAAACCCGAATTTGTCGGAAAACTGAATTTCTACATTTCAGCCGTGGATAGCTTGCTAAGAACGGCTGAGGATAACCCTACTATTGGCATCCTAATCTGCAAATCCAAAAACGATACGGTGGTGGAATACGCGCTGCGAGATGTTCATAAACCCATCGGGGTGAGTGAATACACCATCACCAAACACTTGCCCGCCGATTTACAATCTTCTTTGCCCAGTATCGAGGAGATTGAAGCAGAACTAGGAAAAAACAGTGCCTAACGTCATCGAACTCCACAACCTGCATTACCGCTGGAAAGGGCAGACCCACGACACGCTGGCGATTGCCGAACTGCACGTCGCAGCGGGTGAACACCTGTTCATTCGCGGCGCAAGCGGCAGCGGCAAAACCACTTTTCTCAACTTGCTGGCGGGAATCCTGCACCCTGCCAGCGGCAGCTTGAATATTCTGGGACACGCTTTGCACAGCATGAACCATTCCGCCCGTGATCGTTTTCGGGCGGATCACATGGGCGTGATTTTCCAACAGTTCAACCTGTTACCGTATTTATCGGTGCGTGAAAATGTGCAGTTACCTTGCCATTTTTCCACGCGACGCAAGCAACAGGCTGGGGATATGCAAGCCACCACCAACCGCCTGCTGGAACATCTGGGGCTGGATAGAAAACTGTGGGAACGCCCCGTCACTGACCTGAGCGTCGGGCAACAACAGCGCGTCGCCGTCGCTCGTGCCCTGATCGGCAGCCCTGAACTGATCATTGCGGATGAACCGACGTCGGCGCTGGATACCGATACCCGTGACGGCTTCCTCGACCTATTGTTCAAGGAAGCAGCCGCGCAGGGCAGTACGATTGTGTTCGTGAGCCACGACCCGCACATTGCCAGCCACTTTCCGCGTGTGGTGGACTTGGCGGAAGTGAATCGACCGCCACCCCAAACCGTTGCCTTGTATACTTCCCCCTAATCACCGGCACCAGAGTAAAAACCCATGACATCACCCACTGACAAAACGCCCTCACAACCGCTACACCTCGCAACCACTCAAAAGCAGCCCAGAAACCCACTGCACGGCCTGACCTTACAAGCCATCCTCACCGAACTGGTAGACTATTTTGGCTGGGAAGGTTTGGCGGAGCGCATCCCGGTACGCTGTTTTGCCAGTGACCCCAGCATCGCCTCCAGCCTGAAATTCTTGCGCAAAACCCCGTGGGCGCGGGAAAAAGTCGAAGGGTTATATGGCTTTATGTTACGTGAGAAACGGCGCGAATCATGATCCTCCTCAACCTCACCCTACGCAGCCTGTGGAATCGCCGTGCCAGCTTGCTGCTCACGCTGTTTTCCATCGCCATCAGCGTCTCACTGCTATTGGGCGTGGAATACATCCGCAAAGAAGCCAAAAGCAGTTTCTTAAGCACCATCTCCGGCACAGATTTAGTGGTGGGCGCACGCAGTGGCCCGGTGCAATTGCTGCTCTACAGCGTGTTCCGCATTGGCAATGCCACCAACAATATCAGTTGGCAGTCGTATCAGGACATCGCCAGTAAACCGCTGGTGGACTGGACGATTCCCATCAGCCTCGGCGATTCGCACAAGGGCTATCGGGTGCTGGGTACGAATCAGGATTATTTCCGCCATTACCGCTACGGCGACAAGCACTTACTGGCATTCGCAGCGGGTAAACCGTTCGAGGGCGTATTTGATACGGTCTTGGGTGCAGAAGTTGCCAGCAAACTGGGCTACAAACTCAATGACAAAATCGTGGTGGCACACGGTGCGGCTTCCACTAGCTTTACCCTGCACGACGACAAGCCATTCCACGTGGTCGGCATCCTCAAACCGACCGGCACGCCCATCGACCGCACCGTGCATGTGACGCTGGAAGGTATCGAAGCCATCCACATTGACTGGGTGAACGGCACCAAAGTCCCCGGCTACCACATCAGCGCCGACGAAGCCTTGCACAAGAACCTGCAACCCAAGCTCATCACCGCCTTCATGGTCGGGCTAAAAAATCGGGCAGCGGCTTTCCGGGTGCAACGTGAGATCAATGATTACAAACGCGAACCCTTGCTGGCGACCGTCCCCGGTGTGGCCTTGGCGGAACTGTGGCAGGCGCTTGGCATGTTTGAAACCGTGCTGCGCATTATCACCGGCTTTGTGGTCGTCGCAGGCTTGCTGGGTATGCTAACCACGCTGCTGTCGACCTTGAATGAGCGACGCCGTGAAATGGCGATTCTGCGAGCCGTCGGCGCACACCCGTACCATGTTTTCCTGCTGTTTGTGCTGGAAGGCGGGGTATTGGCGGTGCTGGGTTGCTTGCTGGGGGCAGGGCTGGTGTACGTCGGGCTGTTTGCTGCCCGCCCGTGGGTGGTGGCGGAATACGGCTTTTACCTACGCACTTGGATTCCCGACCTCAATGATGGGCTGATGCTTGCAGTAGTGGCGGTGCTTGCGCTACTGTTCAGCCTGATTCCGGGGGCTATTGCGTATCGCCGCTCCCTCCAAGATGGTTTGACCGTAAGGGTTTGAGATGAACACAAGGATTTTACCTGTATTGCTGGCTAGCCTGTTATTGGTGGCCTGTGGTGAAGAAAAACCGGCTGATAAAGCCCCCGACCAAGCCGCCGAGAGTGGTCAAGCCATTGCCCAGCCTGCTGTTGCCAGCGCAAGCGCCAAGCAGCCTGACAAACAAGCAGAAGACTTGATGGACGCTCAAGCCGAACTACCTGTGGATGCCCCAGCGATTGGTACGCCCATCCAGAACCTTGCCCCCAAAACCGGCGACCAACCCAAACAGCACGGCGAATACACCGAAATCGAGTGGGAAAACCTTGAATTGCCCGGTGAGGGCTTGGCAGACATTATGAAAAAGTACCAGCCACAAATCGACACTATCCCCGAAGGTGATCCCGCCGAAGAGGCCGTCATGGAAAAAATGCAGGCAGAGCTGAATGCTGCCCCGGTCAACCCGGCGCTCAATGGCAAAAAGGTCAAAATCCCCGGCTTCATCTCGCCACTGGAAGTCGATGAAACTAAAGGCATGGTGAAAGAATTCCTGCTGGTACCGTATTTTGGCGCGTGCATCCACGTGCCGCCCCCACCGCTCAACCAGACCTTACTGGTCAAGCCGCTGGAAGGCAAAAGCATTGGCATGGAGCGCATGTACGAGCCGGTATGGGTGTCTGGCACGATCGTCACCGAACAAGTTCACACTGATCTTGCCGAAGCGGGCTACCAGATCAAGGATGCTTCCGTCACCATCTACGAAGAAAAAGAGGATGATGCTCAGCAGCGCCAGGATTAATTAGCCATGCTGGTGGGGCACAAGGCGTTGCAGCGCCAGACGCCACACCAGCCAGTACAACAGAATACCCGAGGCATCCGCTGCAAAGTCTGCCAGCGAGGCAGAGCGCCAGGTGGTAAAGGCTTGTAGTAACTCGATAAAAGCGCCGTAACCTAACAGCACCGGCACTTTCCAGCGCCAAAAACTGCGCGGTGTTGCCAAATCCAGTAAGACCGCAAACCCGAATAAGGCTCCCGCGTGCATGAATTTGTCGGCATTGGGGAAACCGCCAGTACCAACGCCCGGCAACAGCGCGGCACCAATCCCCAAGAGTGCCAAGCCCAAAAAGAAAAACTTGAGAATAAGTCGAATGTGTGGCGGCTTTAACTTAAATTGTAAGAGTATGGCCTGCATGTATATACCTACTGATGTTGAGCGTTTGCGTTATATTGTTGGAGCGTCTGTAAGCGAATTCCCAGATGTTCATCTCAAGACAGCTATATTTACAAGCATTATACAGACATCAAAAATTTAATAACCCATTAATGTCAGCCTGCATTCGATCTACGGTTTCACGGCCTTCAGCAATAGCTTCAGCAGCCCGGTGAAACTCCAGTAAACCAATATTTTCTAGGCGTGGGGTCAATAAGATTTCTGGCGGGTCGCCTGCCATGCGGCTGCGAGTAATTTTATCCTGCATGATATTGATCGAAGCTGCCAGCGCATCCAACAAACCCGGGGCAGTGTCCTTGTCCTTATTGCTATCCGGTAACAGTGTCGACGAATACTCGCGTAAGGAAGCGGTCAGCGACTCCACTAGAGTATCTGTTTTCGAGCCATTACCGTTCTTGCTAGCTTTGGGTTCTACCTTGGAGTGTTGGGTATGGTGAGCATAACGGCGGGCTACATTACCGTTGAGGTTCACCGCAATAATGATGTCAGCCCCCAAGGCGCGACACAGCGAAACCGGCACGGGATTCACCAGCCCCCCATCGACTAACCAGCGCTTGCCATGCTGGTAAGGGGTAAACAAACCGGGCAGAGAAATGGAAGCCGCTACAGCATCCAGCACCGCGCCCTCGTTAAACCAGATCTCGCGTCCGTTTTCCAAGTCAGTGGCAACACTGGCAAACTTACGTGACAACTCGCTGATCTGAGTGCTTGCATCACAAACGTGCGTGTGGAAAAACTGCTGTAACTTGTCGCGTTTGACAAAGCCGTTCAAGGAAGGGTTCAGCTCGAAAAAACGCACCAATTCCATACGGTTCAGCGAAAGTACCCAGCTTTCCAACTTATCCAGATTCCCCGCTGCATAAGCTGCTCCCACAATCGACCCCACCGAACATCCACAAATGATGTCAGGGTGAATACCACGTTCTGCCAGCGCTCGCAGCACGCCAATGTGTGCCCAGCCACGCGAAGAACCACTGCCGAGGGCGATGCCGATACGGGGATGTGTCATTGCCTTAATCCATTGCGACCACAATACGGTTACTGGTATCCGTCAACACGGTAAAAGCCCGGCGACGTTCCTGACCATTCAGCGTGGCTACCGCCTCGTAGTGACCCGGCGATACCAGTAGGTTGGCCGAATGGCGTTTGGGCGCTGCGATGGCTTTCCTGCCACCATCCAGCCGGTAAACCGTCCAGCTCATGGGGCGCAGGGCAGGGCCATTATTCAGGGTGGCAATCAGGCTGACCTTACCACCCGGCATCTGGATACTTGCCCGGTTAATACCGCCGGGGGTAATGCGAAGCCGGTGCGTGTGGCTGATACCATTGCCCCGGCTTGCCAGCATTTCATAATCGCCCGCTGGCAGAATGGTGTCAATCTGCTGGCTATCCTCACGCTGCATGAGTACTTTGGCAACCTTGGTATCTGCTGACACTGCCGAGAGGCTCCAGTTAGTATCCTCAGCATCACTGCTGACCCGTAAACGCCCGACACTGGGGGTAAATGGCACAGTGGTAACGTTGGCAGCAGCGACTTCGACAACCTTGTGCTCCTCATAAGCACCGATCACCAAACTGACTTCATACTTGCCCGCAGGCAGCGATACAGCAGGGAATAAGCCCGCCAGACGCTGCGTTTTATGCGAAGTGTCCTGCGCTTGGACTTGCCAGCCAATATCCCTGACAGCAATCCCCAACGCCGCTGGTAGCGAGACAGACAAGGACAGATTGTGAAGAGGCAGTGTATTTTCCCCGGCAATACCTAAGCTACTCCCCAAGAGCAGTAATGCGCCCACGACCATGTTGCGTGACCACGCTGCGTCCATTTTTACCCAAGCTGTTGGCTGATTATTTTTATTCGTTAACATTAAATCCATACCACGTTCTGACAGATTTACTATGAAAAGCGATTACGGGCTGAATGACAACGATCGGCAGATGGGCAAGAGGGTTTTTACGCCTGACGGAGGGTGTCTTGACATCCTTCCCGCCCTAAAGAACGAGGATTCCTCCTACGAGACAGCTATGCCCAGCCGCGAGAATGTTCCGAGCTGCATTGACATCTCTATCGTGCAGCGTGCCACACTCGGCACACATCCATTCTCTTATTCCAAGCCCTGCTCTACCTTTCGGACTGCTGGCGGAAAGACTGCCGCAACACGAGCAAGCTTGGGTAGTGTACGCTTCGTTGACTTCCGCAAACACCACTGACCGCGTGATCGCTTTGTATTTCAGTTGGATTTTCAGCATGAACCGGCCTGCACCCAAGACGCTTTTTGCCATCGTGGTTTTGGCTAAGAAGGCCAACATGGGCTGTGCCGCTGGCGGGTATAACGGCAAATTCCACCACCACATTGAAATACCAACGACCCCGTACACCCTCTGAAAACGAACCGGAACGGAAAGCGTATTGCGACAAGCCATAGCTGTCCCACACCTCCGCTTCATGGTTGGCTTGTTACAACGCTAACGCCTTGTTGTAAACAAAGCGGCACGATCCCGCGTAACGGTGTAGGTTGCGCTGTTCCTCCCCGTTGGGCTTGAGTTCGTTGGCGTCGTTGCATGAAAGGATAGGTTAAAATCTCTGCCTTGTGCGCCTGAATCCACCGTAAATGCGGGTTTCAGCCGACAAACGGAAGAGGCGCAGCGATGCTGCCCTCGCTCTGCATCCTCGCCCTGAAGGACGAGGTTTTACGCGAAAGACGAATAAACCCCATAAATATGCATAAGGTTTGAGTAGACTTCTCTGGTATACTTTTTAATCATTATAAACAAGGGGCATTCATCATGATCAACTCTCCACAGACGCAGCATTTTGCGCAGCAACTGCAACACAACATTCCGGGCATTAAGGGGATCCAGCTATTAACAGCGGACGGGATGGCGATACACAGCGATACACAGGGCAATGATGAGGATCAGCTATCAGCTTTGTTGGCCTTGCTGAGTAGCGGCGCTGACCGCCTGGCTGACCACCTTGGTGAAAGCACCCCTAGCGGTTTGATTGTGTGTATTGGCGCATCGGCGTATGTCATTACGCGGATAGGTGAAGAGCTGTTGCTTGGTTTACAAGTACCTGCTGATTTGGGACATCCGCAGTTCCTCCAAACAGTTTGCGACTTCATCCATCTTGCGCGAGATACCCCGTCCTTCAGGGCGGGGAGGGATAGCGCGTCGGCGTTAGCCGACCCTCTTCTCGCTCCTCTTTTTGGTTAAGCTATCTTGATTAAACACTCAGAAATCACAGGGTATGAACTATACTGTGAGTTATGCTAGCAAAACGCGCCTACCAATTCCGATTCTATCCAGACCCACAACAAGAAACGTTGCTGGCTCAGACGTTTGGTTGTGTACGCTACGTGTATAACAGCATCTTGCGTTACCGTACCGATGCTTACTATCAGGCCAATGAAAAGGTCAGTTACTTGGATGCCAATGCGCGGCTTACCGCTATCAAAAAACTGCCCGAACTGCTTTTCCTGAACGACGTTTCCAGTGTCCCGCTGCAACAATGCTTGCGCAACCAACAAGCGGGGTTTAAGAATTTCTTTGAAGGCCGTGCGAAATACCCTGTCTTTAAATCCAAAAAACACCGCCAATCGGCTGAATTCACTTACCGCGCGTTCAGCTACCGTGATGGTGAGCTGAAACTGGCGAAGTGTGCTACACCGATGAACATTAAGTGGAGTCGACCACTTCCCTCTGATCCCACCACCATTACCCTTTCTAAAGATCAAGCCGGACGCTACTTTGTGTCTTGCCTGTGTGAATTTGACCCCATGCTGCTGCCCGTCACCGATAAAAAGGTGGGCATTGACGTGGGCATCAAGGATTTGTTCGTCACTAGCGACGGCTTCAAGTCCGGCAATCCCCGCCACACCACCCAACACGCGGCTAAACTGGCGAAGTACCAACGCCGTCTTGCCAAGAAGAAACTCGGCAGCAAGAATCGGCTGAAAGCCAAACGCAAAGTTGCCCGTGTTCACGCGAAAATTTCCGATTGCCGGTCGGACAACTTGCACAAGCTGTCCCGCAAACTGATTAACGAGAACCAAGTGGTTTGCGCTGAAAACCTCGCTGTGAAGAACATGATTAAACACCCGACACTGGCCAAGCACATTGCCGATGCAAGTTGGGGGGAATTTACCCGCCAACTGGTGTACAAAGCCCACTGGGCAGGCAGGACGTATGTCGAAATCGACAGGTTTTTTCCTTCCAGCAAACGCTGTAACGGCTGCGGGTTCGTGAAAGCAAACATGCCGCTGGACGTGCGGTCTTGGGAATGCCCGGAATGTGGCGCAACCCACGACCGTGACGTGAATGCGGCACGTAACATTTTAGCCGCCGGACTGGCGGTGTTAGCCTTTGGAGAGAATGTTAGCGGTGATGGCATTTCGGTGTCGTTGTCCTGTTCTCGATGAATTAGGAATCCCCTTCCTTTAGGGAGGGGAGGAAGTCAACAGTCAGCATGAACACCATTTGTCAGTACAGCACTGAAGCTAGCATTGACATCCTCCCCTCCCTGAAGGAACACTGCCATTAAGTTATGCCCGCATCCCTCGCCACTCGCTATTTGTCTTTCAGTATTGTGACGTGGATTACACATAGAACGTTTTGTGTCGTGCTAAACTCTTAAGCAATCATTTCCTTGGGCTTAAGGGGCAACAGATGGCAACCATCACACTACGCGGCGAAGATGCCGCTTTCATGCAAGAGTTATCCACGCAATTGGCGCAAGACCTGCAACGGGTTGGGCTGGCGGCGGATGTGCAAATTCATACACCAAACGATGGCGAGGCGACACGCGGCGATCCCGTGACGTTGGGCGTTATCGCATTGAGCGCGGTGGCAGCGGGTGGCGCATTCACGGCTTTTCTGGGCAAGGATGGCGGCTTGTCGGCACTGGCGAAGGTGCTGGAAAAATACGTGGAAAGCCGCAAGGTCGAAGTGCTGATCGAAGAGGATGGCGGCAAAACGATTAAGCTCAACGGCTCGTTGGCGGCAATCAAGGCGGTTTTGAAAGAAGTGAAGTAGTACATCATGCAGCATTACACCCTGGAATTGTTTCGCAAAGACGACTCGCGTTTTGAACTGCGGGTGCTGGATGGCACATGGCAAACCTTTCCGCTGATTGAGCAGGCGGAGATTGATGCGCTGTTGGCATTGGCGGCGGCGGATTACCGGGTGACCGCGCCCAATCTGGAACAACGCGGGCAAGATCTGTTCAACTGGGTGGATAGTCACAGCAACGGCTGGTTACGGCGGGTGCGCCACAGACAGCAGCCGCTGAGCTTGGTGCTGGATGTGCGTGAAGCGGGTTTGCGGCATTTGCCGTGGGAATTGCTGCACGATGGGGTGAAGTTCCTGTGCGCTGACCCGTTCCAGTGGTTTACGCCGTTGCGCCGCGTGACTCCCCCTGATCGTAAGCATGACTGGCAGCCGCAAAAGCGTCAGCTTGGGGTGCTGTTCATGGCGAGTTCGCCGGAGGATGTGCAGCCGGTGCTGGATTTCGAGGCGGAGGAGTCCGGCATTCTGCAAGCGACGGCACGCAAGCCGCTGGATTTGCAGGTGGAAGAAAGCGGTTCCTTGCAGGGTTTGGCAGAGCGCCTGACGGAGCGTGCCGATAGCCCGGATGTGATTCACGTCAGCGGTCATGCTGACATCGACAAGGCCAGCGGTCAGCCGGTGTTTTTGTTGGAAGATGAGGTGGGTTTGTGCGCCCCGGCTACCCCGGCTGAACTGGCGCGTACTTTGCGTGATGCCAACAGTGCGCCGCGTGTGGTGTTCCTGTCCGGTTGTCGTACCGGGGAGTCCAGCCAACAAGACGATATGTTGTCGTTCAGCGAACAAGTGGTGACGGCGGGTGTGCCGGTGGTGCTGGGGTGGGCATTGCCGGTGGGTGACGTGGCGGCTTCGCAGGCTGCGGCGGCCTTGTATGACAAGCTGGCGACGGGCTTTGACATTGCCGAGGCGGTGGCGCTGGCACGGCAGGCATTGCTGGAAAACCATTCCCCCTACTGGCATTTGCTGCGCTGTTACGTGGACGGCTCGGCGCTGAATCCGCTGGTGGCGAAAGGCAAGCTGCGGGTGCGTCCGCACGATACCCCGCAACAGTTTTTGGATGCGGGCGGGCGTGTGCCAGTGTGTGCGCGGACGGCCTTCATCGGGCGGCGGCGCTTGTTGCAACGCAGTTTGCGCAGCTTGCGGGCGTGGCAGGGGGATGAGGCTTATGCCGAAGGCATCCTGCTGTACGGCATGGGCGGCCTGGGCAAAAGCAGTGCGGCGGCGCGGCTGATTGACCGTTTGCGTAATAGTCACGAGGCGGTGGTGTGTTACGGCGGGCTGGATGAAACCGTGCTGGTCGCCGCACTCGGCAAGGCATTGCCCAAAGCGCAAAGCCTGCTGAACGATGCCCAGCAAACGCTGGAACAACGCCTGCGTGACTTGTTCGAGCCGGAAGATAACCTGCTGTGTGCCAAGCCGCTGTTGCTGGTGTTCGACGATTTCGAGCAGAACATCCCGCTGGCACGGCGCAAGCTGGGGCAGGCTGCTTACCATCCGGCGAGTCTGGCGGTGCTGCATACCGTGTTGCAGGCGATCCACGACAGCCAGAGCGACACGCGGGTGATTGTCACCAGCCGCTTTGACGTGCCCGTGCCGCGCCCTTGCCGCTTGCATACCGAGAACCCGCAAACCCTGCACGCTGCTGACCTGAAGAAAAAGCTGGCGCAACTGCCGGGTTTGCAGCCAGTTGCCCATGGCGGCGGGCAGGATAAGGCTGTGGAAAACGCCTTACGGCAACGGGCGGTGGAGGTGGCGGCGGGTAATCCGCGTTTGCTGGAATGGCTGCATGGGGTGCTGCAAGAGCGTAGCCTGCCGGTCAGTGCCTTGCTCGACAAGCTGGAACAGGAAGAGGCGCGTTTCCGCGAAGACGTGCTGATCAGCGAGTTGGTGGATGCGCAAACGCCAGCCGTGCGCCATGCGCTGGCCTGCGCCGCGCTCTACCGCCTGCCGGTCACGCTGGCCGCCATCGAAGCCCTGAACGACGACCCACACACCGCGCAACATCTGCAAACCGCCGCCAAGGTCGGGCTGGTGGAAATTGTTCCCACTAACCACGGCACAACCCATTTCGTTTCGCCGCTGCTGGAAGCGGTATTAGCGGAAGTACTCAGTGTTGCCGACCGCCAGCCACTCGCCGCCAAAGCCAGCCAGCATTTATTCGAGGTAATGCCAGACAATAGGTCGGAAGAGTGGTCACAGGAAATCGTGCGGTTGGCAGTGCTGGGGCAGGAACAGAGTATTGCGGCGGAAGTGGGCGATAAACTTGCCGCCAATATGCAAGGGAATAACCGTTACCGCGAAGCTGAAAAACTGTGCCAATTGGTGCTGACGCTGGGCGAAGAGTTCAGGATATTGACCACGCTTGCCCGTGCTGAGCAAAGTCTGGGAAGTGGTACAAGTGCCATTACCCATATCGAACGGGCAGTACAACTAATGCCTGTCGACAAAACCGGGTTGTCAGACAACCTGCTAAAGGAGACTGCCTTCACCATGGGTTTTTTTGCGGACATCCTGCAAGCGCGAGGTCAACTGGACGAGGCGCTCAACATTCGGCAGACAGAGCAGCTCCCCGTCTATGAGAAGCTCGGCGATGTGCGCTCCAAAGCGGTGACGATGGGTTGTATCGCGGACATCCTGCAAGCGCGAGGTCAACTGGACGAGGCGCTCAACACGCTGAATGAAACGCTCCCCGTCTATGAGAAGCTCGGCGATGTGCGCTCCAAAGCGGTGACGATGGGAAAGATCGCGGACATCCTGCAAGCGCGAGGTCAACTGGACGAGGCGCTCAACATTCGGCAGACAGAGGAGCTCCCCGTCTATGAGAAGCTCGGCGATGTGCGCTCCAAAGCGGTGACGATGGGAAAGATCGCGGACATCCTGCAAGCGCGAGGTCAACTGGACGAGGCGCTCAACACGCTGAATGAAACGCTCCCCGTCTATGAGAAGCTCGGCGATGTGCGCTCCAAAGCGGTGACGATGGGAAAGATCGCGGACATCCTGCAAGCGCGAGGTCAACTGGACGAGGCGCTCAACATTCGGCAGACAGAGGAGCTCCCCGTCTATGAGAAGCTCGGCGATGTGCGCTCCAAAGCGGTGACGATGGGAAAGATCGCGGACATCCTGCAAGCGCGAGGTCAACTGGACGAGGCGCTCAACACGCTGAATGAAACGCTCCCCGTCTATGAGAAGCTCGGCGATGTGCGCTCCAAAGCGGTGACGATGGGTTGTATCGCGGACATCCTGCAAGCGCGAGGTCAACTGGACGAGGCGCTCAACATTCGGCAGACAGAGGAGCTCCCCGTCTATGAGAAGCTCGGCGATGTGCGCTCCAAAGCGGTGACGATGGGTTGTATCGCGGACATCCTGCAAGCGCGAGGTCAACTGGACGAGGCGCTCAACACGCTGAATGAAACGCTCCCCGTCTATGAGAAGCTCGGCGATGTGCGCTCCAAAGCGGTGACGATGGGAAAGATCGCGGACATCCTGCAAGCGCGAGGTCAACTGGACGAGGCGCTCAACATTCGGCAGACAGAGCAGCTCCCCGTCTATGAGAAGCTCGGCGATGTGCGCTCCAAAGCGGTGACGATGGGTTGTATCGCGGACATCCTGCAAGCGCGAGGTCAACTGGACGAGGCGCTCAACATTCGGCAGACAGAGGAGCTCCCCGTCTATGAGAAGCTCGGCGATGTGCGCTCCAAAGCGGTGACGATGGGTTGTATCGCGGACATCCTGCAAGCGCGAGGTCAACTGGACGAGGCGCTCAACACGCTGAATGAAACGCTCCCCGTCTATGAGAAGCTCGGCGATGTGCGCTCCAAAGCGGTGACGATGGGAAAGATCGCGGACATCCTGCAAGCGCGAGGTCAACTGGACGAGGCGCTCAACATTCGGCAGACAGAGCAGCTCCCCGTCTATGAGAAGCTCGGCGATGTGCGCTCCAAAGCGGTGACGATGGGTTGTATCGCGGACATCCTGCAAGCGCGAGGTCAACTGGACGAGGCGCTCAACATTCGGCAGACAGAGGAGCTCCCCGTCTATGAGAAGCTCGGCGATGTGCGCTCCAAAGCGGTGACGATGGGAAAGATCGCGGACATCCTGCAAGCGCGAGGTCAACTGGACGAGGCGCTCAACACGCTGAATGAAACGCTCCCCGTCTATGAGAAGCTCGGCGATGTGCGCGAAAAAGCGGTGACGATGGGAAAGATCGCGGACATCCTGCAAGCGCGAGGTCAACTGGACGAGGCGCTCAACATTCGGCAGACAGAGGAGCTCCCCGTCTATGAGAAGCTCGGCGATGTGCGCTCGCTGCTGGTTGGTCGTGCCAAACTTGCCATGCTGCTGTGGAAAATGGATGCAGCAGTTAACGCAGCCCATGTGCAAGAATTGCTGTGCTTGGCACTGACCGATGCCCGCCGCCTGCAAATCCCCGAAGCCGGAACCATCGAAAACATCCTCTCGAACAGGGGCTTGTCCTGCGACAAGTAAATCCCCCTCAATCCCCCTCTTGCTCCCTTCACCCCTTGCGGGGGAAGGGCTGGGGATGGGGGAGTTCGGAGTGCAATCAACTCAAATTGAAGGGCTGGCGGGCAGCAGTAGTTTGGGAGTGCGGCTTAAAAAAGAAGTTGACATCCTCCCCTTCCTTCATTGGCTTGCTCACTCAGCCCAACAATTCCTTCAAAAACTGCGGCAACGCCGAGCTCCCCTGATGTACCCCCGCATTATAATACTTGGTCGGGAACCCCAGCTTTTCCGCCGCCACTTGCCGCTTAAACGCCACCTTACCCGCTTTCGCCGCAATCGTGCAGCTCCACCAGCCAGTCGGGTAGCTCACCAACTGGAACTGGTGCAATTGCGTATCGCTGAAACCGGCCTTGCGCATGGTGTCGTGCATGGGCTTGATGATCTTTTCAGCGTGAACCAGCGGCGATTCGCTTTGCTGTACCAGCAAGCCATTTTCGCCCAATGCACGCCAGCAACCACGGAAGAATTCTTCGCTGTACAGCACCGCACCAGGGCCTACCGGGTCGGTGCTGTCGACGATCAGGATGTCGAGGGAGCCGGGTTCGGCATTATTGATCCACGCAATCCCGTCTTCAAACGCCAGCGTAGCACGCGGGTCGTTGTTGGATTCGCACAGTTCCGGGAAGAACATTTCGCTGACGCGGGTCACGCGCTCGTCGATGTCGATCTGGATGGCGGATTCGACTTCCGGGTGACGTAACACTTCACGCAAGGTGCCGCAGTCGCCGCCGCCGATAATGCACACGCGCTTGGGCGCGGGATGGCTGAACATGACGGGGTGCGCCATCATTTCGTGGTAAACGAAGTTGTCGCGGGTTGTCACCATGGTGCAACCATCGAGCGTCATCAGTTTGCCGAAGGTTTTGGTGTCGTAAATTTCCAGCTTCTGGAACGGGGTTTGTTCTTCATGAATTTTGCCCGCGTCAGTTAGTTCAAGCCCGAAAATCGTGCCGGAGTCGGATAATTCAGTAAACCAGTTAGGGTTGGATGTCATGGCAGCGCCTGTTGATTGATCACATAAAGGCGCTATGATGCCACAAGCCCGAAGTTTGTAGAATGTCTGTTTAGTGAAACACAGGTGCTTCGCCAGACAGACTTAAGCCCTCTGCCCAGAAAAAGCTGTTGCCCTCTTCCGGGCGGTTAAGCAGCACCATCAATACCACCCATTTGAGGCGGTCAAGGTTGAAGTCTTCATCCTGCAACTCCAGCACACGGTCGAGGATTTGTTCGCGGGCTTCGGTACTAATGACGCCTGCGTGTTCCAGGAAGATCAGGTAGCCTTGGCACTCACCATCCAGCCAGTAGCGTTCCTGCGGGGAAAAAATCCGGGTGGTGGAACAGCGGTAGGTGACTTCTACCCGTTCGGCGGTATCGCCCAAGCTTTCCAGCCAGTCGAACGCACGGGTAATTTCGCTGTTTAGAAAACCAGCGTCCTGCAAGTAACCGTGCATGGAGGCGCGGTCTTCCGGCAGGTTATCACCCATGTCGGGATAATTGTCAAAAAGGTAGAAGAGAACGTCCAGCGTATTTTCTTTCATCAGTTTCCAGTTCCTGACCCCAATCGCATGTAATGACCACCACCACATGCTGCTACAAGGTTATGCAGTTCAAGCATAAGGAGAATGGATGAAACTGCTTCTGCGGTCAAGCCTGTATTCAGGATAATCCGGTCTATCGGTAGTGGTTCGTAGCCTAACGCATCAAGTACTTGGGCATATTCAGGATCAAAGGTATCCGTGTCTGACAAGGCATTACCGGTCGTCAGTGCCAGATGTCCTTGCACAGTAGCAGGGGCTTTATCTTGTTGTAACCACACGTTTAATTGTGGTGCAATTTCTTCCAGAATATCGTTGGCGGTTTCGACCAATTTTGCACCTTGGCGAATTAAATGGTGGCAGCCGCGTGCCAGCGGATTGTGGATCGAACCAGGAATGGCGAACACTTCGCGGCCTTGTTCCATGGCGTGGCGTGCCGTGACCAGCGTGCCACTTTGCAGGGCGGCCTCCACAATCAAGACCCCGAAGCTCATGCCGCTGATAATGCGGTTGCGGCGTGGGAAATGCTGCGGGTGGGCGGGAATGCCGATGGGGAATTCGGAGACGATGCAGCCTTGTGTGGTAATGCGTTCCGCCAATTTGCGGTTGCGCAGTGGGTACATAATGTCGAGGCCGTTGCCGACCACGGCAATGGTATTGCCTCCGGCTTCCAGCGCGGCTTCGTGGCTGTAAGCGTCGATGCCCACCGCGAGGCCGCTGGTGACGGTGAGGCCATTGGTGGCGAAATGCGCTGCGAAGGCACGCGCGTTTTCCTTGCCGCCTTGGGTGGGGTTGCGGCTGCCGACCATGCCGATTTGCGGGTCATTGAGGAGGTCGGGATTACCGAGGGCAAACAGCACGGGCGGCGCGGTGCGGATGCGTTTCAGCAAAGTCGGGTAACGATTGTCTTCGGGAACGAGGACGTGGTGTTGGTCGGATGCTGCCAGCCAGCGCCAGTCGGGGGCAGCGGCCTCCTGCGGCAAGGCGCGGTAGGCCGCAATCCCTTCCTTTTTTAAGCCTGCTTCGAGCAGGGCGGTGTCGGAAACGCGCAAGGCTTGCGCCGCTCCACCGAAATGTTCCACGATACGGCGCAGGCTGCTGGGGCCCATGCCTTTGGCTCGCCAGAAATGCAGGCGGGCGCGGCGTTCTGAATCAGTGAGCATGAATAAAGCGTTCCGTGGTGATGAGCCTGCATTTTCCGTCAGGGATGGGCGTGGATGCAAACAAATCCGCTAGCCTGTGGATTCTGCCTTTTTAGTGCCCAGTGCTTGCTAACCTCTTGTCCAGAAACGATTCCCACAATTGTAACAGCGGTAATACGCTTTACCCCCTGAAAATAAACGCCGCCAAAAGCCGATACGGACGCGTCGCGCCGCTGACAAACAATGCGGGCAAGTACAGACATTCGTGATTGCCATGGGGTAACAGGTTTCCTTAACGGTTAATAAAAGCAAAAAAAAGCAACCAGAGCATAGCCGTGGTTGCTAAGGGACAAATCTTAAGGGGGTAAGAGTGACTTGTCCTTAAAGAGTTTCATACAATGAATCGCTGAGTGGATATTAACTGAAAACAATGGTTTTTGGGTAGAGGATTGTAACATATTGTAACAGTATACGCTGCATCGTGGTGAGCGGCTAACATCCTGCACCTTGCCCAGCCGATGATTTTCCGCCACATGAGCGCCACCGGCGGCTAGGTTTATAAGAGCCAGTCCTTCGGTATTTCCCCTGCCAGCGGTGCAACCGTGAATTCGCGGGCATCTTCCCCCGGTCGGGCAATGTTGCAGACCACTTCCGGCGCGTGTTTGCCTTGGCTGTAACGGGCGGCAATTTGTGCCGCCAGTTGCAAATCGTCATCGCTGATATGGTCGCCATCCAGCAGGGTTAAGGGGCCGCCGTGGCTGGCAGTCTTGATCCAGGTAAACTGGTTTTTGTAGCCTTCGAGGAAATTGGTTTCACCTTCTTCACGCGACACGATCATTTTGAAATGCGGGCGGGGGCGTACATGCCGCCCGATTTTCAGCAGCATAATGTCGTCGAGTTCGTAATCGCGGCTGGGGCGGTGCGCCCACAAGTCTTTGAGTTTACCGGTGTAATTGGCATCGGTGAGGAAGCAGCAGCCGCCCGCAGGTTGTGCGTATTCTTCAATACCCCATTGGTTAGCTAGCGCCATTTGTGGCTTGCGGCTGCGCCCGTTGAAACCGTAGAGTTGCTCGCGGTTGATCCAACCTTCGCGTTCCGGCTTGGTGGGCGGCAGGTTGCGGGCAGACAGCGGGCGTAACAGCAAATCGTCTGCGCCCGATTCGGCGGCAATGATCGGCATGGTTTTGGCGCGTTGCGACATGGGGCGTTGCCCCACCACTTCGCCGGTGATGATGAAATCGAAGCCTTTTTGCTGAATCCACTCGTGCGCTTTTTTCACCATGAAAATCTTGCAGTCGAGGCAAGGGTTCATGTTCGCGCCGTAGCCGTATTTGGGGTTGAGCACCACGTCTTTGTATTCTTCGACAATATCGACGATGTGCAGCTTGATGCCGAGCTGTTCCGCCACCCACAAGGAATTGTTGCGCTTGGTTTTTTCACTGTGCTGTTTGCGGATGGCGTGGGTATGGCCTTCCACACAAAAGCCAGTGTAAAAGTTGATGCCTTCGACGTGGATGCCTTGCTCCTGCACGGCTTTGGTGGCAAGCATCGAATCAAGGCCGCCAGAAATCAGGGAAACGGCGCGGTATTGTCGGGTCATGACGGTCACTAACTGGTTGGGGATGCGTCAGTATACGCTATTTGTGGCGTGCTGTTGAAAGATGCCTGCGTCGCGGTTCTTCATCACGTTTTCCCACGAAAATATCTGGCCATTCATGGCGATATAAACGCCTGCCGGGAGCAGTTGCACCCCGGTGACGGCACAGCCTAGATTAAACAGCGCGTCGGAATGCTTCACGGTATAGGGGATCATTGCGCCTGACAGCACGATGGTTTTGCCGCTTATGTGCTTGCCCAAAACTTCGGCGGTTGCCGCCATCGTGTCGGTGCCGTGGGTAATGATGATGTGAGTGGCGGGGCAGCGTTGGCAGCGTTGCAGAATGTTGGTGCGGTCTTGGTCATGCATGTCCAGACTGTCTTTCAGCGACAGGGTTTCTACCGCTATATCCAGCGTACAGCGGCCTCTGGCGAGCATGGCGGGAATGCTGGTCTGGTCGAATACCAGTTCGCCCGTGAGGGGGTTGTACACTTTGTCGAGAGTGCCGCCAGTGATGAAGAGTTGGATCTGCATTGTTTGCGGTTAACCTTTGACCTTCCTTATCATGTGGTCAATGACAGGGCTATGCGCGTGCTGAGGGCTGAACATGATGATTTCCGCGTCCACGTCGACCTTTACGTTATGTCCGGGTGGCCAGTAGAAGAGATCATTGGTTTTTACCGTCTCTTGTGCGCCCTGTGCGTCGGTCGTGGTAAGTTGACCATACAAGACAAAACCCCAGTGAGGGCACTGGCATAAATCGCCTTCCAGCCCTTCAAACAAAGGGGTTGTGTCAACACCCGCTGAGAGCGTGAAACATTCGCCACTGATTTTGCCTAATCCAGTTGCATCGCCGAAATCCATTTGCTGACGGATTACCGCACCAGGGATTTCCATCCTGACGTCCACATTTTCTTTGGCTATATGCATGATTGATTCTCCTTTGGGGGTGAATGGATGCTTTGTGGCAAGTATTCTGTCAATCACCGCATCCGTTTAAGTATTGTTTGAATTATCTTTGTGTATTCTAGCATGTTTCTAACTGCTTACGCTGGCTGGCTGTGTTGATGAGTACGTTGTATGTGATTTGCACCCACCAGAAAGCCCCGATTTCCTACCGCACATTCGGTTAGAGTGCTGAATGAGACAGCAGCTTGCAGTATACTTGCCAACTTTCAGGCATAAACGTAAAAGCAAGTAAGTTATGGCTAACTATGACCTTTCCACCTTTCAAGGGTTGATCCTCGCACTGCAAGATTACTGGGCGCAGCAAGGTTGCGTCATCATGCAACCGTATGACATGGAAATGGGTGCGGGAACCTTCCACCCAGCGACCTTCCTGCGTTCCATCGGCCCAGAGCCGTGGCGTGCCGCGTATGTGCAGCCCTCGCGCCGCCCTACGGATGGGCGTTATGGCGAAAACCCCAACCGTTTGCAGCATTATTACCAGTTTCAGGTATTGCTGAAGCCGTCGCCGGACAATATTCAGGACTTGTACCTCGGTTCCCTGCAAATGCTCGGTTTCGACCCGCTGGTGCATGACATCCGCTTCGTGGAAGACAACTGGGAATCACCCACGCTAGGTGCATGGGGCTTGGGTTGGGAAGTGTGGTTGAACGGCATGGAAGTGACCCAGTTCACCTACTTCCAGCAAGTCGGCGGGCTGGATTGCAAACCCGTGAGCGGCGAGATCACCTACGGTCTGGAACGCCTCGCGATGTACATGCAAAACGTGCAAAGCGTCTACGATCTGGTGTGGACGAAAGGCCCGCAAGGCGTAGTGACTTACGGCGATGTGTACCACCAGAATGAAGTCGAGCAGTCCACCTACAACTTCGAGCACGCCAATGTGGCAGAGCTGTTCCACACCTTTGACGTGTGCGAACGTGAAAGCCAGCGCCTGATTGAAGCCGGATTGCCTTTGCCTGCTTATGAACAAATGCTCAAAGCCTCGCACACCTTCAACCTGCTGGATGCGCGTAAAGCCATTTCCGTGACCGAACGCCAGCGCTTCATCTTGCGGGTACGCACCCTGTCGCGGGCGATTGCCGAAGCTTATTACAACGTCCGTGAAGCCTTGGGCTTCCCGATGCTGCCCGCAGGAGAAAAATAATGTTACACGATTTACTGGTGGAAATTGGCACGGAAGAGCTGCCACCCAAAGCCCTGAAAAAACTCTCCGACGCTTTCACAGCGGGTATTGTTGCTGGCCTCGCAGACGCTGGTCTGGCAGCCGAGGACTTCTACGCTTACGCTGCGCCGCGCCGTTTGGCAGTGTGGTTGAAAGGCGTGCCCAAGCAACAAGCGGATCAGATCATTGAACGCAAAGGCCCTGCCTTGGCAGCAGCGTTTGACAAGGAAGGCAACCCCAGCAAAGCAGCGGAAGGTTTCGCACGCTCCTGTGGTGTGGCATTCGCTGACTTGCAACAGATTGAAACCGACAAAGGCGGCTGGCTGATCTTCCGCCAGCAACAGGTCGGGCAACAAACCACGGCTTTGTTCGCCGCTATCGTCGAAAAGTCCCTCGCGGCCTTGCCTATCCCGAAGCGGATGCGTTGGGGCAGTGGCACGGCTGAATTCGTGCGCCCGATCCATTGGATTGTGATGCTGGCGGATAGCGAAGTGATCGACGCGACGATTATGGGCATTCCCACCGGGCGCGAAACCCGTGGACACCGTTTCCATGCCCCGGCTGCGCTGGCGATTACCTCGCCTGCTGATTACGCGGTGCAATTGGGCGAAGCCTACGTCGTGGCTCGTTTTGATGCACGTCGCACCATGATTCAAGGCAAGGTTGAAACCCTCGCGGCGGAACTCGGCGGCAAAGCGGTCATGCCGGAAGATTTGCTGGATGAAGTCACTGCGCTGGTCGAATGGCCTGTGCCCGTCGCGGGTCGCTTTGAGGAACGTTTCCTCGATGTGCCGCAGGAAGCGCTGATTTCCACCATGCAGGATAATCAGAAATACTTCGCGCTGGTGGGTGCGGATGGCAAGCTGATGCCGAATTTCATCACGGTTGCCAATATCGAAAGCCGCGATGTTGCGCAGATTTCCACGGGTAACGAGCGCGTGATTCGTCCGCGTTTCAGCGATGCCGAATTCTTCTGGAATCAGGACAAGAAAACCCCGCTGGAAAGCCGCCGCGAACAGCTCAAGAAAATGGTGTTCCAGCAAAAACTCGGCACTTTGTACGACAAGTCTGAGCGCGTGGCTTTGCTGGCGGCGGAAATTGCCAAGCAGATGGGCGGCGATGAAGCCCTCGCTATCCGCGCTGCCCAGCTTGGCAAGTGTGACCTTGTGACCAATATGGTGTTTGAATTCACCGAACTGCAAGGCACGATGGGGCGCTATTACGCCCAGCAAGATGGCGAACCTGCTGACGTTGCCAGCGCGATGGAAGAACAGTACATGCCGCGCTTTGCTGGCGACGACCTGCCGCACACTGCCACCGGGCGCATTTTGGCATTGGCGGAACGACTCGACACCTTGACCGGCATTTTCGGTATCGGTCAGAAACCGACTGGTGCGAAAGACCCGTTTGCATTACGCCGTGCTGCGCTGGGTGTGTTGCGCATACTGATTGAGCTGCAATTGCCGCTGGACTTGGCAGACTTGCTGGATAAAGCCGCAGAAGGTTTCACAGCCCAACTTGGCAGCAAGCCGGACACGCAGGAAGCGCTGGATTACATTCTCGAACGCTTACGCGCTTACTATCAGGAACAGGGCATCGGTGCGGAATTGGTCGAAGCGGTTGCTTCCCTCAAGCCAACCCGCCCCTTGGATTTCGATCACCGGGTCAAAGCGGTGGCGGCCTTCCGCCAGTTGAGTGCCTCCGAAAGTTTGGCAGCGGCCAACAAGCGCATCGGCAATATCCTGAAAAAAGTCGAGGGCAATTTGCCGGACGGCGTGAATGCGGGTTTGTTGCAGTTGGATGCGGAGCGTGTTCTGGCGAGTGCCGTGCAGTATCAGGAAAACAAGGTCATGCCGTTATTCGCGGCGGGCGAATACGAAGCAGCCCTGTTGTCGCTGGCTGAATTGCGTGAGCCGGTCGACAAGTTCTTCGATGATGTCATGGTTATGGCTGACGATGTGGCGTTGAAAAACAACCGCCTCGCATTGCTGAACCAGATGCGTGGCTTGTTCCTGCGCGTGGCGGATTTGTCGGTGCTGTAACAGCACAATAGTGGGGTTTGCATGGTGCTTCCATCCCGTTTGCTGGGGATGCTTCCGGCATTGTTTGTATTGTTGTGGAGCACCGGCTTTATCGGCGCAAAGTACGGGCTGCCGTATGCCGCCCCGCTGGCTTTTCTGGTGGCGCGTTATGTGCTGGTTATTGTCGCCCTCTCCTTGACGGAGCAGGGGAAGGATGAAGATTATTTTTTAAGCAACTCTTAATTGAAAGGTTGCAAGGGAGTGCTGCTAAACGTTGCAAAAGGAATCTTCGCCTGCACGTTGGCATCCGGTGTCAGTGCCTCCAGCGTTGCCAACCATTGCATCTTTTCGAGGGTACACACTGGTAATATCAGCTTGCCACTGAAATGCCCTGCTGATGCTGCCTGCAAATCAGCGTATTGGTAGCCCATGAACATATTCACGCCCTCCACCGTCAAGCGGATACTGCTCACCTTGGGCAGCCCCGTGGTTTCTGCCTGAACGCTCAGTTCTTCCATCAACGGAATACTGGCGGGGTTAATGCTGAAACGAATGCTGCGTCCATTGGCATCAGCCGCCGTACACGCCCCCTGACGCAAATCACAGGGCGATTGCAAGGCCAATTCGATGGTTGGCAAATTGTCTGTGGAAGGTGAACGCCCATCCAGCAGCAGCTTACCCGCCACTGTCAGGCCAAACACCAACACCGCAACCAGCAAGTAAACCTTCATTCCGCAAACACCGCTACTACTGGCGTATGGTCGGAAGGTTTCTCCCAAGTACGCGGTTCACGCTCAATCACGCACGACTGGCACACAGCCACCAACGCTTGGCTAGCGAGAATCAAGTCGATCCGCAAGCCGTGATTGCGCCGGAAACCACCCGCACGGTAATCCCACCAGCTAAAGCTTTTCTCCGCTTGCTCAAACAACCGGAAGGTATCCTGCAAACCCAACGCCTGAATCGCCTGTAACGCGGCACGTTCCGGGGGAGAGCAGAGAATACCTTCACCCCACGCTACCGGGTCATGCACATCGCGGTCTTGCGGGGCAATATTGAAATCGCCCAACACCACCAACTTGGGGTAAGCCGCAGCCTGTTGTTGTAACCAAGCGGTGACTTTCGCCAGCCAGTCGAGCTTGTAGGCGTATTTGTCGGAACCGACTTCAGCACCGTTCACCACGTACAAATTCACCACCCGCACCCCGTCAAGGGTGGCGGCGAGAATGCGGCGTTGCGGGTCATCCAGACCGGGAATGTCAGTCACCACTTCAGTGGCAGGTGACTTGCTGAGCACAGCTACACCGTTATAGGTTTTCTGCCCGGCAAATACCGCGCTGTAACCTGCTACTTCCAGTTCCGCCACGGGGAACTGCTCATCCACCGTTTTGGTTTCCTGAATCGCCAACACATCAGGTTGCGCGGCAGCCAACCATTGCAGTACATGCGGCAGGCGCACCCGTAGCGAATTCACATTCCAGGTCGCGATTTTCATGCCGTCAGCCCACTATGGCGTAGTAAAGCATCCACTTCAGGCTTACGCCCCCGGAAGGCCACGAACGATTCCATCGCCTTACGCGAACCACCCACCTGCAACACTTCCTGCAAGAAGGCTGCACCGACACCGGCGTCGAACAAGCCTTCTTCCTCGAAGCGGGCAAAGGCATCAGCCGACAACACTTCCGCCCATTTGTAGCTGTAGTAGCCTGCGGCATACCCACCCGCAAACACATGGCTAAAGCTGTTGGGCATCCGGTTGAAAGCAGGGGGCTTGATGACCGCCACCTGTTCCAGCACTTCCTGACGGATGACTTCCAACCGACCGGGTTCTGCTGCCTGCGGGTCAAGGTGTAAGCGCATGTCGAACAGTGAGAATTCCAATTGGCGCACGGTTGCCATTGCCGTTTGGAAATGCCGCGATGCCTGCATCTTTTGGAACAAGGCTTCCGGCAAGGCTTCGCCGGTTTGCCAGTGGGCAGCAATCATGTCCAGCACGCTGCGTTCCCAGCACCAGTTTTCCATGAACTGACTGGGTAGCTCAACCGCATCCCATTCCACCCCGTTGATCCCCGCAACATCCGGGTAATCTACTTGAGTCAACATGTGGTGCAAGCCGTGCCCGAATTCGTGGAACAGCGTCACCACTTCGTCATGGGTAAACAGCGCAGGCTTATCACCCACTGGGGCACTGCTATTGCAAGTCATGAAGGCCACCGGAATCTGCAAGCCATCCGCCCGCAAGAAGCGCCCACAGAAGTCGCTCATCCACGCCCCGCCGCGCTTGTGTTGGCGTGCATACAGGTCAAGGTAGAAACACGCTTGCACTGTATCGGTACGGTCATACACCAGATAGAAACGTGCATCCCGATGCCACAAATCAATGTGTCCGGCCTGTTGCTCAATGCGTACCCCGAAGAGTTTTTGCACCAATGTAAACAAGCCACTGATCACCCGGTCAGCCGGGAAGTAGGGCTTGAGGTCTTCCTCACTGAAATCGAAACGTGCCTGTTTCATCTTCTCGCTGACGTAACCCACATCCCACGCCTGCACATCTTCCAGCCCCAGTTGTTCGCGGGCAAAGGCTTGCACCTCGGCAAATTCGGTTTCAGCAAACGGCTTGGCTTTGTGGGCAAGGTCATCAATGAAATCGAGCACTTGCTGAGGACTTTCCGCCATCTTGGTGGCCAGTGACAATTCGGCGTAATTGGTATAGCCGAGCAGGGTAGCTTCTTCCTGACGCAAACGCAGGATGTCACGCATGACCTGGGTATTATCCCAATCCGCATTCGCCCCCAGTTCTGACGCACGGGTCGTGTACGCACGGTAAACTTCGGCGCGTAATTCACGGTTATCGGCATAGGTCATGATGGGGAAGTAGGACGGGAATTGCAGGGTAATCACCCAGCCTTCCATGTCACGCTGTTTCGCAGTTTGCGCTGCCATCTCCAGCGCGGAGTCGGGCAAACCTGCCAGCGCGTTCACATCCAGAATTTGCTTGGTCCAGGCATTGGTGGCATCCAGCACATTATCCGAAAAGCGTGAGGTCAGTTGTGACTGCTCCTGACTAATCGCCCGGAACCGTTCTTTCTGTTCAGCAGGCAACGCCACCCCGGAGAGTTTAAACCCCAGCAAGCTGTCATCCAGACTTTTTTGTTGGGCAGCATCCAGCCCGGCTTCGTCACTGCGGATGGTTTGGATTGCCTGATACAACCCGGCGTTCTGCCCCAACTCGGTGTGGTAATCACTCAGGCGCGACAGGTTGGCGTTGTATTCCTTGCGTAAAGCATCGGTGTTCGCCACGGCATTCAAGTGACTCACGGGCGACCACATACGCTCCAGACGGTTACTGGTTTCATTAAGGGGTGCAACCAAGGTGTTCCACGTGAAACTATTTGTCGTACTATCCAGCACTTTCGCCAACCATGCCCGGTTATCCCGCAACACCACATCTAATGCAGGGGTGATATGTTCCGGCTTGATTTGCGAGAACAGTGGCAGTTTGCTGATGTCCAGCAAGGGGTTTTCTTGTTTCACGTGAAACCTCATACATCCAGATTGGAAACAGACAACGCATTTTTTTCGATGAAATCACGGCGTGGTTCTACCTCGTCGCCCATCAGCATGGTAAACACTTCATCGGCGGCAATCGCATCTTCAACACGCACCTGCATTAAACGCCGGGTTTCGGGGTTCAGCGTGGTATCCCATAATTGCTCAGGATTCATTTCACCCAAACCTTTGTAGCGGCTGATCTGCAAACCACGATTGGCTTCCTTCATCAACCATTCCACTATTGCGTCGAAACGCTGGGCTTCGTATTTGCGTTCACCGCGCATGACGCCCGCGCCTTCACCCAGCAAACCATCCATTTGACGGTTGGCTTTGATCAGCAACTTGGTTTCTGGCATCTGGAAGAAATCACGGTCGAGCATAATGCGGTGGTCGAGACCGTGCTGGCGGCGGTTCACTTCCAGCGTCCAGGCACTGTCGTCAATTTTGCTTAAGTGCGAGGTATAAGTGCGTGCACCATTGTCCGCTGTGTTCATGGTGGCTATCGCATTGCCGATCCACTGAGCAAAGGATTCGGCCGTCACGCTGTCCATTTCCTCGGTAGAAGGCAGGTTTTCAAACAGCAAGGCTTCCAACAGGTTGCGATCGTAACGACGTGATAAGCGGGAAATGACGTGCTTGGCAGCATTGTATTGGCGTACCAGCGTTTCCAAAGCTTCGCCACTGATAGCAGGGGAGTTCGCATCCAGATGCAAGTTGGAACCATCCAGCGCCAATTGCAGCAAGTAACGTTCCATCTCGTTGTCGTCTTTGATGTATTGCTCTTGCTTGCCGCGCTTGGCTTTGTACAAGGGCGGTTGCGCAATATAAATATAACCACGCTCCACCAATTCCGGCAATTGCCGATAGAAGAAGGTCAGCAGCAAGGTGCGGATGTGTGAACCGTCCACGTCCGCATCCGTCATGATAATGATGCGGTGATAACGCAATTTGTCGATATTGTATTCTTCGCGCCCGATTCCGCAACCCAAGGCAATAATCAACGTACCCACTTCTTGTGAGCTGATCATCTTGTCGAAACGCGCCCGTTCCACATTGAGGATTTTACCCTTGAGCGGCAGGATAGCTTGGGTACGGCGGTCACGGCCTTGCTTGGCGGAACCACCGGCGGAATCCCCTTCCACCAAGAATAATTCGGACAGCGCCGGGTCTTTTTCCTGGCAGTCGGCGAGTTTGCCGGGTAAGCCCGCAATATCCAGCGCTCCTTTACGACGCGTCATTTCACGGGCTTTACGGGCGGCTTCACGGGCGCGGGCGGCTTCGATCATCTTGCCTGCAATCAGCTTGGCTTCGCCGGGGCTTTCTAGCAGGAACTCGCCTAGGCGTTCATTCATGGCCGCTTCGACAATGCCTTTGACCTCTGAAGACACCAGCTTGTCTTTGGTCTGTGAGGAGAACTTGGGGTCAGGCACCTTGACCGACAATACGGCGGTCAAACCTTCACGAGCATCATCACCGGTTGGGCTGATCTTTTCTTTTTTCGCCAATCCAGCACTTTCAATGTAGCTATTGAGGGTGCGGGTGAGCGCAGCGCGGAAACCGGATAAATGCGAACCGCCATCACGCTGTGGGATATTATTGGTGTAACAGAAAATGTTTTCCTGATACGAATCGTTCCATTGCAGCGCCACTTCCACGCCTACATCGTCGCGTTCAGTGGTGAAGTAAATGATGTTGTTATGAATCGGCGCTTTATTGCGATTAAGGTGGGCAACGAAAGCTTTAATGCCACCTTCGTATTCAAAGACGTCTTCACGACCTTCGCCCCGGCGGTCGAGCAAATGAATGCGTACCCCTGAATTAAGGAACGACAGTTCGCGCAAACGCTTAGCAAGGATGTCGTAATGGAATTCGGTCAGCGCAAAAATCTCGGCACTCGGCCAAAACCGTACCGATGTGCCGGTTCCTTCGGTATCACCAATGATCGCCAACGGCGCTACCGGATCACCGAGCTTATACATTTGCTGGTACAACTTGCCGTTGCGGCGGATAGTCAGTTCCAGATTGGCCGACAGCGCATTGACCACGGAAATACCCACGCCGTGCAAACCACCGGAGACTTTGTAGGAGTTGTCGTCAAACTTACCGCCTGCGTGCAATACTGTCATGATGACTTCGGCAGCCGAACGACCCTCTTCTTCATGCATGTCGACCGGAATGCCCCGCCCATCATCCGAGACTCTGACCGAGCCATCACTGAACAATTCGACTTTGACTTCCTTGCAGTAACCCGCCAGCGCTTCGTCGATGGAGTTATCCACAACCTCGAATACCATGTGGTGCAAACCGGTACCGTCATCGGTGTCGCCGATGTACATGCCCGGGCGTTTGCGTACCGCTTCCAAGCCTTTGAGTACTTTAATATTCGAGGAATCGTAGGTTGGTGGGATGGTTGGTTCAGTCATGTCTTTTCCATTGTTGCTGTCATGGGGTGGTTAGCTTTCTGCAAACACTTGCCCGTGTTTCACCTGAAACACTTTAGCGGCATTCACCCAGTTCTTCAGGGGTTGGTGATGGGTACTGGTTATGATTAATTGTTGCTGTGCTGTCTGCAAAGTATTGTACAACGCTTGTTGGTTTTGCTCATCCAATTCTGAGGCCAGGTCGTCAATCGCGATTATACCGCGTTTTGTGGTGTCATCGGCAATGGCATGGCTTTGCGCTAATAATAAACCAACCGCGAGGATTTTGAGTTGTCCACGTGAAGCGACCCGTAACGCGGGAATACCTTCTAGCAGAATATGTAGATCGGCACGGTGTGCGCCGTACAGGGTGAAACCTTGTTTCAATTCTTGTTCGGTTTTTTCGCTGAAAAATTGAGCTAACTGCTGCTCATCCTGTGGATAAATCCCGGCGGGAAAACCACTGCTGAGTACAAGCTGCGGGACAATGGCTGTGAGTAACTCTGCACAACCCTGTAATGCGGCATTGAGCGCGGTTAGAGCATCTTGTCTGTAACGCCACAGAATCGGCTGTAAGGCGATTAACTGCCGAGTCCACTGAGGTAGGGCTTGACGTTGCTTAGCGTCGCGTAGACAAGCATTACGTTGCTTTAAGACCCGTTGGTAGTTACGCCACGCCATGTTGAATTCAGCAAAGCGATAAAAGGCTATCCAATCCAAAAATGCCCTGCGGTTCGTTGGGCTACCGGTGAGTAACTCAACGGAACCTGGATGAATCAGGGTCAATGGTACGTGTGCGCTTAATTCTGCTTGCTGTTGTACATCGGCGTGGTTGATACGAATGCGTGTATTTTCAGCACTTTTAGTGATCCCCAGTGGATAACTTTGCAGGATAACGCCCTGTTCAACACTAGCAGCAACCGTTAGTTCATTTTTTCCACGAGTAATCACCTCGGCAATCCGTGGCGTGCGGAACGAGCGTCCGCGTGATAATACGGCGAGCGCCTCTAGTAAACTGGACTTACCAGAAGCGTTATCCCCATACAGAACATTCACGTGTTCGGTTAACGCCAACTCTGCACTGTGGATAACTCGACAATGTTGGACGTTAAGACGACTTATCCACACCCTAATGGCTCTCGTAGTTTATAAACGGATGGGCATAATAACATTACGCACCGTCTCATCATCAGGGTCTGTGAGTAACACACTGCTTTCCGGTGAGTTGCAATGTAACCGTAGGGTTTCACCACTTAAGTGGTTCACGGCATCCAGCAAATAGGTAACATTGAAACCAATGCTGAAATCTTTACCTGTGTAATGCACATCCAATTCATCGGTAGCAACTTCTTGCTCAGGATTGTTGGCTTCAACTTTCAGGCGGTTTTCACTCAAGGACAAACGAACTCCCCGGAATTTTTCATTGGAGAGGATAGCCACTCGATTGAGCATATCCTTGAAGGCTTTGCGGTCGAGATCCACCTGAATTTGCCCACCACCGGGGACTGCTGCTCGGTAATCGGGATAACGTCCGTCTACCAGTTTAGTGGTGAAACGCAAGTTGTCGAGCTGTACCCGCAAATGGTTCTGGCTGCTCTGGATTTGCAGGGGAACCTGGCAATCGTTACGCAGCAAGCGGGACAATTCCAGCACACCTTTGCGGGGGATGATCAATTGACGGCTTTGCTCAACCCCGGTCATTTCGAAATTATGGAAGCACAGGGAAAGACGATGACCGTCAGTGGCAACGGTGCGTACCCCATCAGGGTTTACTTCCAGCAACAAGCCATTGAGGTAGTAACGCACATCCTGATTGGCCATAGCGAAAGCTGCACTTTCCAGCAGGTGTTTCAAAGTATTTTCCGGCAATTCCAGCGTGTGGACTTCACCAATGTCTTCCAGTTCCGGGAACTCGCTGGCGGGTAGGGTAGCTAACTCAAAACGGCTACGGCCTGAAGTAACGCGAGCGCGCTTATCTTCCTGTACTTCTAGATTGACAATGCTTTCCGCTGCTAGGGACTTGCAAATGTCAGCGAGTTTACGGGCAGGCAGGGTGATCTCACCATCAGCACCATCCATGATCGGTGTGTGGGTGGCAATCTCCAGTTCCAGATCGGTGCCGCGCCAGAAGGACTGGTTGCCTTGGATGCGCAGCAAAACGTTTTCCAGAATAGGGGCAGTGTGGCGTTTCTCGATAGCTCCTAGGGTGGCTTGCAAGGATTCAAGTAGGTGTTCGCGTGTTTGGATCAGTCTCATTACTTAATATATCTTAATGTATTTAAAAAATAGTCATAATAGTAAGGTACAGTACTTTGTGTGGATAACTTTTCTAATACCTTGATTATTCAATATAAATAACCTGCTATCTACAGGGTATAACTTGTGGGTAACTGCCCTAATGACTTGTGGGTATGCTGTGGATAAAATTGTGAGTTAAGTTATCCACAGGTTGCTCACAGGGTTATCCGGGTAGTTATCCTCAGCTTGTTAACGTCCGAAACAGGATACGGTATTCCTCTTCCAGCTTGGGATCAGAGTCGCGCAGTTCCACTACCTTACGGCAAGCGTGCAGCACCGTGGTATGGTCACGCCCGCCAAATTCATCACCAATTTCAGGCAGGCTGTGGTTAGTCAGTTCCTTGGATAACGCCATGGCTATCTGGCGCGGACGTGCCAGTGAGCGGGTACGGCTTTTGGAATCCATGTCTGTCACTCGTATATTGTAGTATTGCGATACGATCTTCTTGATGTTGCCCATTGAGACCATTTTGTCTTGGCTCGCTAACTGGTCACGCAGGGCGTTTTGTACGAAATCCATGGTTACGCTGGTGACGCACTTGAGGCGCATACTGGCGATGACCCGTTGTAAAGCACCCTCCAGATCGCGGATGTTGGAATGGAAGCGTTTGCCAATGAAAAAGCTCACGTCGTTGGGCAAGCGTAACCCGGCATCCTCAGCCTTTTTACGCAGGATGGCGACGCGTGTTTCCAGGTCGGGGGATTCGATCTGGACGGTCAAGCCCCAGTTGAAACGGGTTTTAAGGCGATCTTCAATGCCTTCGAGATCACGCGGGAATTTGTCACTGGCGAGGATGATGCGTTTCTGGCCTTCCAACAGGGCATTGAAAGTATGGAAAAATTCTTCCATCGAGCGGTCTTTGCCTGCAAAAAACTGGATATCGTCGATCAGCAGGGCATCCAGGTGACGGTAGTGTTGCTTGAACTCTTCCATGCGCGAATTGCGGATCGCGGAAATCATGTCGTTGACGAAACGTTCTGCGTACACATAAATCACCCGTGCACCCGGTTCGCGTTCGAGGATGCGGTTGCCGATGGCGTGCATCAGGTGGGTTTTGCCCAAGCCTACCCCGCCGTAGATAAACAGGGGGTTGTAACTGGTGTCCGGTTGGTCACCAACCTGTTGCGAGGTGGCACAGGCCAGTTGGTTGGATTTACCTTCCACGAAATTGGCAAAGGTCATGCGTGGGTTCAGCGCATTGGCAAAACGCTCGCTGACGGGCGCGGGCGTCAACGTCGCTGGTTGGGATGAGTGATTCCAGCCATTGTGTGCAGGGGCGGGTTTGTTGATCTGTGGATAAGTTGGCTGCTTGGTGTACGTTGTCTGTTGTACTGGCGTGCTGAGTAGGGGGGGCGGTGCAGTTGGGATAGAAGAGCCAATCTGTAACATCACATCAAATTCATTGTCGCCTGTCAGGATGCGTGAATGGAACAGGATGCGAGGCAAATACTGCTCATGGACTTGTTGCAAAACGATGGTGTTGGGAGCTAGCAGGTAAAGTGCTTGGCGCTTTTCAACCGCGTGCAAGGCACGTAGCCAAGTGTTGATTTCACTGTCAGGGACTTCCTGTTCGAGTTGCTGTAAACATTGTTGCCAAAGCATAAGAAAGCGGTTCCAAGGTGGTTGAAACAGGTAGAGGGTGCGGTGTTGGAACCGTTAATTATAGACGTGCCGACGAGTTATCCACAAGCACAAGCTATGCACATCTGTTGATTGCAGTGTTGACAAAACGGGCGCAATCCCTTAATGTGCCTCACCTTTTTGGCTGTCCGTAAACCTGTAAAGTTTTTGAGGAACAGTCAGTGCTTGACTTAAATGAATTAACTGGTGACTTGTCATGAAAAGAACCTTTCAACCGAGCAAAATCCACCGCGCCCGTACCCACGGTTTCCGTGCCCGTATGGCTACCGCAGATGGTCGCAAGATCCTGAGTGCCCGCCGTGCTAAAGGCCGCGCACGCCTGATTCCTTAAGATTATTTTGGATGCAGGTTCACCAATTGCTGAAAGTTTCCCGCGCTGTGTTCGCCTGACCCGTGGGGTTGAATTCCAGCGGGTTTTTCAGCAAGGTAAACGTCTGCACGCCAATGGTCTGAATGCTAGAGCCGCCGCCAACACGGTCGGCTTTCCGCGTTTAGGGATGGCGATTGCTAAAAAAGCTTTACGGCGTGCCCACGAACGTAATCGTATTCGGCGGTTGGTGCGGGAAAGTTTCCGTCACCATCAAGCGACCCTACCGGCGGTGGATTTGGTACTGATGTGCCGTTCTGATGTTCTGACGATGAGTAACGCTGAACTTTTCCAGCAACTGGAAGGTTTATGGTTACGCCTGCACAAGCTATACTCTGCCGATCTGGGCAAACCCAATGAGACTGCCCTACCCTAACCGTCAATAACCGGATTGCATTACCCATGGATTCGCAACGTCCTTTCTTGTATCTCACCCTGTTATTCATGCTGTTCTTGATTTGGACAACGTGGCAACAGGATCATGCCCCCAAACCCCCTGTATCTGCTGCCAGTAGTGCGCCAGCAATGGT
Organism: Thiothrix litoralis; assembly: GCF_017901135.1. Lineage (NCBI taxonomy): Bacteria > Pseudomonadati > Pseudomonadota > Gammaproteobacteria > Thiotrichales > Thiotrichaceae > Thiothrix > Thiothrix litoralis. Next base: position 3,326,931 of record NZ_CP072801.1, read on the forward strand.
CAATAGCGCTGGGCAAGAGGTTCCAGCACAAGGTATGCCTACTGCGCTGCCTGGACAAGCTGCTCCACTGGCTGCTAATGGTATTGTTGGTCAAACGGTGACTGTGCGTACCGATACGCTGGTGCTGAAAATCAACACCCGTGGTGGCGAAATTCTGGAAACCGATTTGCCGACCTACCCGGTAAGCCTCGATACCCCTGATAAGCCCGTCAAGGTGCTGGATTTAAACGGGCGTAACTACGTGGCGCAATCGGGTTTGCAGCATCTAACCGTAGAAGGAGTGGATGCTAAGACACTCGCTCCTGACCATCTGGCGATGTATGGCGCAGCACAAACGGAATATACCTTGGCGAGTGGTCAGGATGAGCTGGTTGTACCCCTGGTTTGGCAAGGTGCGAACGGTGTGACCGTGACCAAGCGCTTTACCTTTAAGCGCGGCAGTTTTCTGGTCAATGTCGAACACGAAGTCAAAAACAACTCCACCAGTATCTGGAGTGGCACTGAATACAATCAGCTTAAACACGGCGAGTCTGCACACGCAGGTGGAATGCTGAGTGGCGTTCAGGCTTATGTGGGCGGTGCTTACTACCATGATGGCAAGTTTTCCAAACTGTCTTTTTCTGACATGGCAGAAACACCGGCTAGTGGCGATGTTACGGGTGGGTGGGTCGCCATGGTGGAACATTACTTCATCAGCGCATGGGTTCCGCCCAAAGGCCAGAATGATCAGTACTACAGCATGATCACCAATAATCAGGGTGTGAAAGGCTATGTGCTGGGAATGCGCAGTGCGGCTAAACAAATTGCACCGGGTGCAAGCGATAGCTTCAAAAGTAGTTTCTACGTTGGTCCGAAAGATCAGGATATGTTGTCCAGTATCGCGCCGGGGCTTGATCTGACAGTGGATTACGGCATTTTTGCATTCATTTCCAAGCCGATTTTTTGGTTGATGCAAGTGATCCATAATGTCGTTGGCAACTGGGGTTGGACGATCATTTTCTTGACCATCATCATCAAGGCGTTGTTCTTCTGGCCTTCTGCTGTCAGTTATAAGTCGATGGCGAAAATGAAGGCGGTTTCCCCCAAGCTGAAAGAGCTGAATGAGCGTTTTGTGGATGACCCACAAGGCAAGCAAAAAGCGATGATGGAGATCTACCGCAAGGAAAAGATCAACCCATTGGGTGGTTGTTTGCCGATGATTATCCAGATTCCGGTATTCATGGGGCTGTATTGGGTATTGCAAGGCAGTGTGGAACTACGGCAAGCGCCGTGGATATTGTGGTACAAGGATTTGTCGCTGATGGATCCGTGGTATGTGCTGCCACTGATCATGGGCGCTTCCATGTATTTTCAACAGAAGCTCAACCCGCCACAGGTTGACCCAATGCAGCAGAAAATCTTCCAGTTCATGCCGGTTATTTTCACGGTGATGTTCCTGTTCTTCCCGGCCGGTCTGGTACTGTACTGGGTAGTGAACAATATTCTGTCGATGGCTCAGCAATGGTACATCAACAAGAAAATCGTGGGACATGCTTAAGAGGTAAGGTTGCATGTGGAATAATCCTGACACCATCGCTGCCGTAGCCACGCCGCCGGGGCGCGGTGGGGTTGGGATTATCCGCATCTCCGGCCAGCTCGTTCCGGCGCTTGCCACTGCTATGCTAGGTTCTCTCCCTGCCCCACGTCAGGCGGTGCACCGTTTGTTCAAGGCTGCCGATGGTACGCCGCTGGATGATGGTATCGCGCTGTATTTCCCCGCCCCCCATTCCTTTACTGGCGAAGACGTGCTGGAACTGCAAGGCCACGGCGGTACGGTCGTGCTCGATATGTTGCTCAAGCGCTGTCTGGAACTAGGGGTAAGGCTGGCGCGACCCGGCGAATTTTCCGAACGCGCCTTCCTCAACGACAAGCTGGATTTGGCACAGGCGGAAGCCATTGCTGACCTGATTGATTCGGGGTCGGAACAGGCGGCACGCTCGGCGCTGCGTTCCCTGCAAGGCGAGTTTTCCACGGCGGTGAATACCCTGCTGACTGGCCTGATTGAGCTGCGGGTGTACGTGGAAGCGGCGCTGGATTTTCCCGATGAGGAAATCGACTTTCTGGCCGATGCGGCTGTCACCAATCGTCTGGAAACGATCAAACAGCAATTACACACGATTTTCCTGAAAGCCCGCCAAGGCAGCTTGCTGCGTGACGGGATGCATTTGGTGATCGTGGGCAGGCCGAATGCAGGCAAGTCCAGCCTGCTGAACGCACTGGCGGGGCAAGAAACCGCGATTGTTACCGAAATCGCCGGAACCACCCGTGATGTGCTGCGCGAACGCATTAACCTCGACGGAATGCCGTTGCACATTGTTGATACTGCCGGTTTGCGCGACAGCGACGACCCGGTGGAAAAGATCGGCATCGAACGTGCTTGGGCTGAAATTGCCAAGGCCGATTTGATCCTGCTGCTGGTCGATGACACTAGCCATGATGAACCGGAGAATGCGGCGATTCTGGCGCGTTTACCGCCTCACCTGCCGCGTATTACTGTGCATAACAAGGTGGATTTGAGTGGCAAGCAACCCGGCAAACAAGGCGAACACCTTTACATTTCTGCTAAACAATCTTTAGGTATTGAGGAGCTGCGGGCAGAACTCAAAACCCGCATGGGCTATCAGGGCGAAGCGGAAGATACCTTCATCGCCCGCCGCCGCCATTTGCAGGCATTGGCCGAAACCCAGGCGGCTGTAGAACGGGCTGAATACCAGCTACGCGAATTCAACGCGGGGGAACTGATGGCGGAAGAGTTGCGTCAGGCGCAGGATACGCTGGGGCAGATTACCGGCAGGTTCACCCCAGATGATTTGTTAGGCGAGATATTCAGTTCGTTTTGTATCGGCAAGTAATCCAGCGGATGGCGAGAATCAACCATGACCGACGAAAAGCCCCGTAAAACGCTGTCTATTACGTGCAAACCTGTCAGCCCTACGGCGGTAGAACAGGATGGCAAAGCGCCTACGGGCATTAAACGCACGGGAAAACGCATCATTACCCGTGACCAATTGCCCCAAGCTGCACCCGCGAAACCTAAACCACCCAAGCCGAAACCCAGCAAAGCCAAAAAGCCACCGCGCAAGCCAGTTAGAAAGTTGGTTACGCCGCCTAGCGAATTACGGGCGCGTGAATTGAATGATTCGCTGAATGGGTTTGCGGTGTGGCTTCAGCGTCAACCGTTGGCGTTGGGGATCGAAAAGCAGGTATTCCGCTACATTGCCGACCATCACTTGAGTGCATCCAAACGGGTGGTGCAACGCTTGCTGTATGCCCATACGCACCGACGTGACTATTTGCAAGCGGTGGCAGCGGGCGGGATGCGTTACGGACTGGATGGACAGGAAGCTGAAGCGATTACGGCGGCAGAACGTGATTATGCAGGGCAGAGACTTGCAACGCTTTTTCCATAAAATTATGTTCTATGGCGTTGGCGGTGGAAACTGATCCAACAAAAACCGCATAAATTGTTCGCGTGTCGCCGGGTTTTTCAAATAGGTCATCATCATTTCCTGATGCACGTTGCCCGCATCAATCACCGCAGCATCCACGGCTTTGGGGAAATCGCCCAACATCACCCGATCCGCTGGGTTGTTGCGCACCTGATCCATAATGCGCTCATTTTCAAGCAACTTATCCTTAATGGCATTGGCATAGTTCAGCAAATCTTTATCACTCAATTTGCCCGCACCAAACATCAGGTTCAAGCGTTCGACGGTTTCGGTGAGTAATTCGGTTTCTTTGTCACGTACACCCGCCGAACCGGATTCCGTCATAGGGCGCAACTTCACGTCATAATCGCCTTGACCTTCGCTGGCTAGATTCAGGTGTTGGCGGCTGATCTCGGACAAGCGGTAATGACTCATGGCTACGTCTGTCCAGTCAATCACTTCGCGGTCGGCATTGTCCAGCGTTAGCAGGTTTTGTAAATGGCGGGCATACAACATGAATTTTTCCAGTTCCATATCGTCGTAGTCGATGATTTGCGACAGGAATTCATACGCCCGCACGTATTTCCCCAGATTGCTTTTGAAGTTTTCGAGGTGGCTGGTTTCCAGTCGGCACTGTTTGACGCTACGTTCGGCATTGCCAATCAGGATGCTGTTGCCACTGGCTTTGGCGTGTTTCAGAATGTTTTCAGCCTCTTTTTGGGCAGCACGGGCAGAACGGTATTGCGCTAACCAACGCTCAACCGCCGGTTTACAGGCATTGCTGAGTTTCTTTGAGCCTTTTTCGGTTCTGTCACACCACGCGACGACGAAGGTTTCCACTTCACTCCAGCGAATCAGGCTGTTGTCATGGCGCAATTTGCTGAAGAGTTCGGTCACTACTTTGGGGTCAGAAACGCCTGCCAATTCTGCGGTTTTGTAGTATTGGCGGAAAGCCGTGAGGATGTCTTCCGGGTCATTCACAAAATCCAGCACGTAGACATTTTCGGCGCGTTTGCCGGGGTATGTGCGGTTGAGGCGCGATAGGGTTTGCACACAGTCAATGTCACCGAGTTTTTTATCCACATACATGGCGCACAGTTTAGGTTGGTCAAACCCTGTCTGGAATTTGTTGGCGACAATCATCACCTGATAATCCGCTTTGTCGAAGGCTTCACGCATATCACGCCCGCGCAGTAACGGGTTCATATTGATTTCGGTAAAGGCTTGGTCGCCGCTTGGAGGGTCGTTGACTTCGCCGGAAAACGCCACCATTGCATGTAATTTGTCGTAGCCTTTGGCTTGCACGTAGCGGTCAAAGGCCAGTTTGAAACGCACCGCACTTTTGCGCGAACTGGTGACAAGCATGGCTTTGGCTTGCCCGTCCAGTAAGTGCATGACATTAGTTTTGAAGTGTTCGACGATCACTTTAACCTTTTGCGTGATATTAGTGGGGTGCAGGTTGACCCATTCGCGCCCTTCTTTCATCGCCTGCTTTTTGTCTACTTCGTCGGGGTCATTGGCCTGCAAATGTGCCAGTTTTTGCGCATTGTCGTAGTTGGTGTAATTTTTGAGGACATCGAGAATAAAGCCTTCTTCAATCGCTTGGCGCATGGTGTAGGTGTCGAAGGCTGCGGGCTTATTGTCATCACTAGCGGGTTCATCCGGCTTGGGGCATGTGCCAAAGATTTCCAGTGTTTTGGGTTTCGGTGTGGCTGTGAAGGCAAAGTAACTGAGATTTTCGATACCGTAGCGTGCTTCCAATGACAGGTTCATTACGTCCTCTGTGGAGAGGGTATTGTCTTCTTCTAGCGCTTCGGAGAGCAATACTTCACGCAATTTGTGTGCTGTGCCTTGGGTTTGTGAGGAATGCGCTTCGTCGGCAATGATGGCGTAACGGCGGGTTTTGAGGGTGGCGCGGCTGCGGATTTCATCCAGCACAAACGGGAAGGTTTGGATGGTGACAATGATGATCGGTTGGGTTGTTTCCAGCGCATCGGCGAGTTTTGCCGATTTCGAGCCTTGCCCTTCTTTGCGGTTGATGCGCCCGACCACGCCTTCCGCGTGTTCAAATTGATAAATGGTGTCTTGCAATTGGTCATCCAGCACGGTGCGGTCTGTTACCACAATCACCGATTGGAATTGCTTGTCACCCTTCGCGTCGTACAGCGTTGCCAGTTGGTGCGCTACCCATGCAATGGAATTGGATTTGCCTGAACCAGCACTGTGCTGAATAAGGTAACGCTGCCCCGCCCCGTGGGTTCGTGCTTCATGGGTTAGCCGTTCCACCACTTTCCACTGATGGTAGCGCGGGAAAATCATGCTTTCTTTGGTGTAACGGCGGCCTTGCCAATCTTCGGCATCTTCTACTTTGAGGTGCAGATAACGCCCGATGATTTTGAGAAAGTTAGCGGGTAGTAGAATTTCTTGCCACAAATAGGCGGTGGTGTAATCGCCGTTTTCCGGCACATCATTGCCTGCGCCACCGTCTTGTGTGCCTTGGTTGAAGGGCAGGAAATAGGTGTTTGCGCCTTGCAAGCGCGTGGTCATTTTGACTTCGTATTGATGCACCACGAAATGCACCAATGCGCCACGTTTGAAGGTCAGTAAGGGTTCGGGCTTTTTGGTTTTGGGGTCAATCGGTGGGCGGTCTTGCTGGTATTGGCGTAAGGCATAGTCGAGCGGTTGCTTGAAGACCGATTTCATTTCAATGGTGGCAACGGGAATGCCGTTGATGAACAAGCCGAAATCAAACCGCCCCTTGTAGCCGTGTGGCGAATACACCAGTTCATCCACCACCCGCAGGCGGTTTTGTTGGTAGCGGTTGAGGGTTGTGTCATTGAGCGTGTGGTCGGGCATGAATTGGCAGAGGCGGAAACGCGCACCGGGGAGTTTCAGTTCATTGCGTAATACGCCCAGCGTTCCGTAGCGGCGTAAATCCTTGTGGGTGGCGTTGGGGGCGGCTTTGGTGAGCTGCTTTTCAACCGCATTCAGAAAAGCCGTATCGGGGTCTTTGGGGTTGAGTTTAACGAATTTCGCCCATTGTTCGGGTTGGGATTCCTGCACGAAACCGAGCAAATCTTCGGGATATAAAGCGCGTTCGCGGTCATAAGCAGCGGATTTACCGGGTTTCCAGCCATTGGCAAGCAAGGCTTGCAGGATGTCGTTTTGAAAGGCTTTTTCGCCGCTGTTGCTCATGAGATAGCCCGCCGTCATGATGGAATGGCTAGGAATATACCATTTTTTATCTTCTCGTAAGTTGGATTTTAAATTGTCCAGGCAGTGTTTGGACAATAAGATGCTTGCCAGATTGCTACAAATGGTTGTATATGCAAAACGATCAGCCATCACCCAAAGGTAAAACATCATGACTACACTGACATTACGTTTACCCCAATCCTTGCATGAGAAGATTAAAGAGCTGGCAAAGGCGGATGGTGTCTCCATCAATCAATTTTTGGTGACGGCTGCTGCTGAAAAGATGTCTGCCTTGCTGACCAAGAATTATTTGGCGCAAGAAGCGGCTCAAGCCTCACGCGCAGATTTTCTTAAAGTCATGCGTGCTGTGCCGGATGTTGAGCCAGAGGCGTTTGACCGTTTGTAATGCCGAATCTCGTTTGTAGCGACATCTTCAAATCTCATTATCCTGCGCTTGCAAGCGTTGCTTTGCGCGTTCAATCGCCAGATGCAGGCGTTGTTCCAGCAGGGCTTTGGGGGGCAAGGTGGTGATGTATTCCGCGACATGGATGCCGCTGCTATCCAGTTCCAGCAATTCGATTTGCTCCTGCTTTTTTCCGGCGCACAGGATAATCCCCAAGGGTGGTTGTTCGCCCGGTTCTTGTTCGTAACGGGCAAGCCAGCGCAGGTACAATTCCATTTGACCTTTGTATTCTGGTTTGAATTGACCGATTTTCAGGTCGATGACAATCAGGCGTTTCAGTTTGCGATTGTAAAACAGTAAGTCGATGTAGAAATCATCGTTGTCGATGTGCAGGCGTTTCTGGCGGGCGATGAAGGTGAAACCTGCACCCAACTCCAGCAGAAACTGTTCCAGATCACGCAGGATAGCGTCCTCTAGGTCTTTTTCCAGATAGTGGTCGTTGAGTTCGAGGAAATCGAGCAGGTAGGGGTCTTTGAACAGCAAGTCCTGACTGATTTGCCCTTGGCTTTGCAGGTATTGCAGCTCTTTGGTGATGGTTTGTTCAGGCTTTTTAGAAATGGCGGTGCGTTCGTATAACTGGGAGTCGATGCGTTCTGCCAAGGTGCGTGTTGACCAGCGGCTGGTAATGGTCATTTGTACGTAAAAATCACGCTTTAATGGCTCGTCAATGGCAAGCAATTGTCTGAAATGCGTCCAACTCAATTGGGTACGCAGTGCGTGCAAAATCTTGGTATCAGGAAAACACTCGACGAACCGCACCATATTCGCCAAATTGCGCTTTGACCAGCCGCGCCCGAATTCAGTGGATAGCTGTTGTGCCAGCGTAGCAATAATTTGTTGACCGTATTCGCCACGTTGACCCTTGAGGATTTCATCCGCGATACGTTTGCCGACTTGCCAATACAGCAACGTTAGTTCGGCATTGATGGCGATGGCTGCTTGTTGCTTGGCATTCTGGATGAGTGCTTTGATGTCGCCCGTCAGAGTCGGGTTAATTATATCCTTATTCATGCCACCTCCCGCACATCAATCTTCCCCGTCACCGTCGCCGAAATCAGCGCCGCCCGCCGCTCCCGCAACAACCCAATCTGCCGCTGCGCCTTTTCCATCAGGGGATTGTCGGACTAAAGTCCGACCTACGGGAAGGTGCGGGAAACGGGCATTGTAGGTCGGGCTTCAGCCCGACATCTTAAAAATAAGCTGGAGGTATAGGATCTGTAATCCGTAGCTTAGTTCTCACACGGCATGAAGCCGCCTTTCATCTCCTCGCCTACGAGGAAAGTAGGTGATTAAGCGAAAAAAATCAATCATGTTATTGATCTCTACGACATCATCCTGCGTTTGCAGGATTGTCCAGACAGTGTTTGGACAATTGTTTTCGTTGGGATGATTTTTTCGTCCTTTGTCCTGTCGTGCCAGATATTTAGCCAGACCTCCCTTATGTTGGGCGGAAGATATTCACATTTTCCCATTGCTGTTGCCTAATTTTTTGCTCTAAGTATTCATCCAGTATTTGTTGGATTCGTTGATAGGCTATAGAGTTACGCCCCTGTCCGAACATTAGGGTGAAAGTTTTACCGCTCAATGCTTCTGGAACATAATCCTTTAGTTTTAGGTAGATAGACACACTACCTGCTGGCACAAGCACCTCATGACTATAGAAATCAATCACCTGTCATCAGTTGGGTAAAGGTCAATCCAGTTATTGCTCATGCTAACGCCTATTGCTCATAAATTTTTTCTGATTATCACTGAAGTCAGTGTAGATCACCATCCCACTCACCCACATCACGCAACACCGCTTCTGCTAATTTATCGCTGATATAGATGTTGTTTGCCTGCAAATACAGGATGTACGGCTTGATTGCCGTCAGTAAGCCTGCTTTTTTGGCGCGGCGCAAAATCCCCACTGTACCAATGCGCGGTACGTTGAAGCGTTCGGCTACCCGTCTTGCTTGTGAGTCATCCAGCAGGACAATGCTGCCTGTTACCGTTTGTGCTAAAGCAATGGCTTCCGCTTCGCCGGGATCAACGAGAATGGATAACGGTTGTAATACTTGTGGTTCAGGTTTGATGATTTCCAGCCACGATAGCTGCCTGATGGCTTGCGCACCGGGCATACCCATGCCTTTTACGGTGACTTCGTGCCACACGGCGGGGGGTAACAAGACTCGCGGGTATAGCTGGCGTAACACATCCAGTTGCTCGATTAATGCTAATGCGATCAGGGGGCCGCTATCGGCGACTATGGCTGTTTTAGTCATCGCTTAACTCGTCGGCAATTTGGTCATCGTCCAGATTCATGACGGGGATTTTCAGCCGTCCGACTTCAAACATGAAACGCAGCTTTTCCATGCCGCAGAATTCGGCGGCTTTGCCCAAGGTTAGGCGGTGCAGTTCAAACAGTTTGAGTGCGAGCAGGAAGCGTAATTCTTCCTCTAACTCTTTGATTGGCTTGCCGGATGTGATCAGCAGATCATCAGCGTAGGGGATAGATAAAGCGTGCATGGGTATCACTCCGTAGACGTTTGGCTCAAGGGTTATAGTAGGTGGCAATATCTGGCTAGGCAAGCAATGCCACCTCCCGCACATCAATCTTCCCCGTCACCGCCGCCGAAATCAGCGCCGCCCGCCGCTCCCGCAACAACCCAATCTGCCGCTGCGCCTTTTCCATCAGCACATCAAACTTCTCATTCTGTGTTCGTAAGTATTGAATAATTGCATCTTGCTCTACCCTGCTTGGGATGGGCAATTTTACATATTGAACTTCACCACAATTCAGATGAGGATGCATACCCCCTGTACGAATTGAATATAAAACAGAGTATCCGTACTGAGATTGGAGGGATGTAGATAGAAACTCCCCTGAAATTACTTCGTTAATAGGTTGGAGAATAATTAAAGCATGACAATTAAAACCTTCTTCATCTTTTGTTACGATTCCTACATCGCCTGTTCCAGCTCCAGTCTGAACAATCAGTACATCGCCTTCTTTCAAAATTGATTTTGCATGAGAATTGCTCCATGCTTCTCTTACAAAGTAAGCATCATCAAAATTTACTTTTCCATTTTTTATATGAGTGGCTTGTACATAGGGAACACCTGTTGAGACAAGAATATCTCTTGTTGGCCCAACGTAGCCATTAGTTATCTTACTTGATAGCCTCGATACAGATCGAATATCCCAATGCTCCGGCACATCCCCCAGCCACTCTACGCCGGATGGCTGCATCTTCACATCAGGATTAAGCCCCTTGGTGACGGCATGGCTGATGACGGCTTGGCGTTTTTCCTTGAGCAATTCGATAAGCTGCTGTTGCTTGGCAATCAGTTGGTCGATTTTGGCGGTTTCGCGGTCGAGGAAAGCGGCGATTTGCTGTTGTTCATTTGCATCAGGGAGAGCAATGCGAATTTTCCCAACATCTATTGAAGATAAATGTTTAACAGTTGTTGAATAAGTAAGGTCATTAATTCTTTTTAGTTGTAACGGTAAAAAATAAAACAAGAGTTTTTGATTTGCATGAGTATTTGTTCTGATTGCACAAATTCGCTGATTTAACATGGCATAACCACGATTCCACCATGCAACATTAAAATCACCGTCCATTCCGATTAAAATGTCATCATTTTTAATTTCCGCATCGGGGATTGCTTTTTGATTCCAAAATAAATCAATGTTTTCGCCAAAGATATTCCTTATACGAATAAGAGGTATGCCATTGTCGGTATCAAATTTTTCCGAGTCAAATGGATAGCCGTTTACTATTTCTGCAATATCTTTAACACGCTTAACTTGCCAGTGCTGGGGGATGTTGCCGAGCCAGTCGATGCCGGAGGGTTGGTAGTCGGGATAGGGGCGGTAGTTAGGCATGGGATGAACCTGCTATTTTCCATAGGGGATGCTGTTCCCAATTGGAGGGGAAACCCATCATGGTTAGGTTGGTTTCAGGGTGGTCTTTCAGCAATTTGCGAAAACGTATCCGCCATTCACTATCAGGGCTTACTTGCTCCATCAGGTGACTGAGTATTAACAGCACAACGTATACACGTCGCATAGGTTGCACTTGAGAAGGCACAAGGCGCGGTGGTAGTTGCCAATTTGGAGTTCTTGGTAATCTTGGGAGAATGGATATTTCTCTATTCCAAAGTCTTGAATGATGAGCGCAAAGATTACGGACAAATGTAAGTGTATGTAGCCATGATTGCAAAATTTCATGAGGAATATCAAACTGTTTAGCTATTTCTTTGCGGTCATTGTCTTTGGCAAGCCCACGAAATAACCTTGATAATGCACCAAGGCTTAATATTTCTACTATTGCCCATCCTGGTGGTAAAGCCGGAGAATCGTAACAATGTGCGTAAAAACGAAAATAATTGTCACGGGTACGATTTTCAATCTGTTGCTGCCTGAGAGTTTCATTTGTGGTTTTTCTTTCGATAGCAATAATGTCACGATTTAGATTCTCTTTTTCATCATCAATTTTTCTTTGTATTTCATCAATAAGTAAGTCATGCCTGTAATATTGACCGAAGTTACATTCATTCATAAACCAGTGTGCCCCATATTGAACTGCCATGTGGTTGTTGATGGCTGCACGTGTCGCTACCTCAACCCGTTCGATAGCATCCATGACAAATAGGCGTAGCTCTCTGTCGAAAGCATACAGGTCGACGATTTGCTTGAATTCACTTCCCGGATGAAAAGTGTGATTTTCGCAATTTGCATCCTGAAACGGGCGCATGTAGGGGGAAAGACGGAAAGAACTGATGACTTCGAGGTAGCGTTCAGCTCTGACTTCATTCCGAATAGTTAAGCCACGCTCACGCAACAAAGCTAGTTGATTTGCTACAGGCAGTGCAGGTTTATTGAATGTTTTCATTAAGATACCTGAAGGTTGGCATAACTTTCAGGCATAAAAAAACCCGCTCGATTTGTGCTTGCACCGGAGTGTAGAGGCATGGCGGGTGTATTACGCCCAATCATAGAGGTTAGGATTATATTCGTCAATGCCATTATTTCGCCCCTATCTCCTTTAGCATCGCCATGATTTCGTCGCTCACTGTGGCTAAATCAGCATCAATCGCTTCCAGCGCACGCGGTGGGCTGTACTGGTAAAAGTGGCGGTTGAAGGGGATTTCATAGCCGATAATGCCGATTTGCTTGTCCTTGGTATCGCGTTTGGTGCTGTCGATCCACGCTTCCGGTACGTGTGGCAACACTTCACGCTGGAAATAGGTTTCGATGTCTTCGCACAAGGGGACGTTTTCGTAGTCGCGCAAATCGCTATCGGCTTCGTACTCGACAAAGTTATACCCTGACTTGCCGATGTAGTCGTAGAAGCCGTATAACTCGGATGTTTCCATTTCTTCGTACAGCTTTTTGATGACCTTTTCAGCGGCTGGATTTTTCCACGTAATCGCGTCCAACAATTGCTTACGTTCCCACGCATCCAGCTTGATGTCGCTCTTTTTACAGGTCTTTTTCAGTAAAGCATCAAAGGCGTTGAAATCGTCGTATTGGGTTTCCCCCAGCGTTTGTTGCAGTTGTTGGGCTTTGCCCAGTAATGCCAGTTGCTTGCTCCATGTATCCGCTGCTTGTAGGTCACGGACTTGCCCGCCCTTCAGGTCATTACGGTGTTTGTCGATATAGTGCTGGATGGTTTCTTCACATTCATCAAAAGCTTCATACAGATTTTCGCCGAGCTTGGCGTACAAGGCTTCCATGTGTTCACGGATGGAGGGTAAATAACGCAGACTTGTGATTTTTTCAGCGGTGAATTGTGCCGATAGCCGCAACGGGCGTTCGACCGTGATGCGCCGATAGCCAAACGCGGTGGTGGCAAAGATTTTGGCTTTTGCGCTGGGGGTGAACGCATCATACAGCCGCACTAGGGTGTTTATCTGTTCTTCGCTCAACACATTGCGCTTGTTACCCAAGGATTTGCGCATCTTGTTGTAATCATTGGTGGCATCCACCAATAGCACTTTATCTTTGCGTTCAGCGATTTTGTGGTTACTGAGTATCCAGATGTAAGTGGCAATGCCGGTGTTGTAAAACATATCGTTAGGCAGGGCGATAATGCCTTCCAGTAAATCGTTTTCCAGCACATAGCGACGGATTTCACTTTCACCCGAACCCGCCCCCCCCGTGAACAGCGGTGAACCGTTGAGGATAATGCCAATCCGTGACGGGTTATCCTCAGCACTGTGCATTTTGGATAGCAAGTGCATCAAAAACAGTAACGAACCATCGGAGACACGCGGCAAGCCAGCCCCAAACCGCCCCATCATGCCTTTGAGTTCGTGTTCGTCCTTGATGACTTTTTCGACTTTTTTCCAATCCACTCCAAACGGCGGGTTGGATAGCATGTAATCAAACTTTTGGTTGGGGAGCTGGTCATTGGAGAGCGTATTACCCAATTTGAGGTTTTCAATCTCCTGCCCCTTGATCAGCATATCGCCTTTGCAGATGGCGTAGGATTCGGGGTTGAGTTCCTGCCCATACACCTTGATGGATGCGGTGGGATGAATGCTGTGGATGTATTCTGAACTGCTGGAAAGGAAGCCGCCTGTCCCCGCTGTCGGGTCGTAAATGGTGCGGATAATGCCTTTGCTTTGCCCGTTTACCTTGTCATCTTCCATAATGACCAAGGCAGTGGTCAGACGCACAATGTCACGCGGGGTGAAGTGTTCCCCTGCCGTTTCATTGGATGATTCCGCAAACCGCCGGATCAGTTCCTCAAACATCAAGCCCATGTCGTGGTTGGAAAGTGTTTGGGGGCTTAAATCCATCTCCCGGAATTTGTTCACCACCTGATACAACAGGTCGGCATCGTTCAGTTGCGCGGCAAATTCGGCAAAATTGAAATAGTCGAAAATCTGGTAGGCGTTTGCTGAAAAACTTTTGAGGTAGTGGTTCAGATTGTCGAGTGTGCCGCGTTCCCCCAGTTTGCCAAGCGTCATGCTGGAAGTGTTGTAAAACGCTTGCTTGGCTGCGGTAAGCAACAATATTTCTAGCGCGTTTTCTCCCATTGCCTGATGCAAGTCCAACACCGCTTGTTTGGTGGAGGCAAGCACACATTCCATGCGCCGCAACAAGGTGAAGGGCAGGATAATGCGCCCGTATTGCGACCGTTTGAAATCACCGCGTAACAGGTCAGCGACTGACCAAATGAATTCAGCATTGGGGTTTTGGTTGTCAGACATAGCAGCACAAACGTCTTGGTTAACAGAAACGCACTAGCTTAACACAAGGTCGGGAATAACATTTAGGCAGTAACAATGTCGCTAATGAAAATCTTCTGGTTGATTTTTTACTGAACTCTGCCCTATCCTAAAAAAGCAGCCCGACCAACGGGCAGCAACTGCAAAATTCTGGGACTGTTATACCCATTTTCGGCGGCAACACCGCCACAGCGACACAGGCGGTTTTTTTACGCCTGTAGACTACGCACCATCGGTTATGCCGGGTATGCGTGGACTACAACACCGCTTCGGCGGAAAGAAGCGCGTCGTTTTCCGAAAAGACGATAACAGTACCCGGCAACTTTGCCCAATGTTAAAACTTTTTTCGGAGAATCAGCGATGAACGCTAACCCTATGGGCGCATTGCGTCCTGCACATGGCTATCTGCCCGCCTTCCCGCGTGTGCCATCACCTACCCGTAAACCCAAAAAACGCCCGCTTACCTATCGCCGTACCGATACCGGCTTGATTGCCTACCATCACCGCCAACCCGTTGCTTGGATCGTGCAAGGCTACCATTCAGGCCAATTGAACCAACAGCCGAAAACCTGCCATTTTGTCGATGTGGCATACCACCGCCAAACCACCCACGGCATCAACCTTGAAACCGCCGATTTTGAGACAGTCACGCAAGCCGTCACCTTCATCAATGGCGTGTTTGGGGGTGCTGCATGAAAACCCACACACCCGCCCCCCAATTGCCCAACAGTGGCTATTCACGCTGGCAACAACTTGCCCCATTCATGCCATTTTCACGCGAAACATGGCGGTTATTGGTCAAGGCAGGCAAAGCCCCCCAGACCACTTACCTAAGCAAACGCTGCAAAATCTACCCGAATGCGGAAGTGCATCGCTGGTTTGCTGACCCCAACAATTACCGCACCCAACGGCAAGGGGGTGAAGCATGAGCCTTGCCCGTGATTTGATTGATGCCGCATTGGCAGCGGATTTGACGCAAAACGAATTGCGCGTCTTCCTTGCCCTGTTCCGCCAAACGCTATGCTACGGCAAAACCGCCGACCCCTTGACCCTGAAACGGTTGGCAACCCTAACCGCGATCCGTAAAGATCGGCTTGCCCCGGCGATTGCTGGCGTGACCGACAAAGGTTTGTTTGCGACGCAACCTCACCCCGTGTTTGAGTTTGAATACCGCATCCCGGCGGATTTTCTGTCAGCGTACCCCGATGGTTTTTTTGTGCCTGCCCTTCCAAAAAACGGGGAGGCTTTCCGTTTTTCGGGCGAAACTTCCGAAAAATGGGAACATACATCTATATACCTTACTACTCCTAACCTTACCCCTACCACTACCCCACCGCCGGAAATTCCCCCAACGGAAGCCAGTCGCAGTGGTGATTTGCCAGCCAACAGCGAAGCGCAAGCCTTGCCCTATCCTGCTAGTTTCGGCAAGCAAGGGCGCAAATCCGCCGCCCGCATTCTCGACGGCTTGACCCCGGACAATGCCCGCGATTGCCTGCTGTTGCTTTCCAATGCGATGGATGCGGGAAAAGTGAAATCCCCCTTGGGCTATTTGCACCAACTCGCACAAGCCGCCCGTAGCGGTACGCTGGATTGCAGCGTATTACAGGCACACCAGCAAGCCGCGCAAAACCGTACCGATACCGACCGCAACGCCCAATTACGCGCCTTGCTGGATGATATACGCGGGCTGGATGCACTGTTTGCCCATGCGGGTATGCCAATGGATGCCATCACCGCCGCCAAACGCGCCGCCTTGATTGCCGAATACAACGCCATCCGGCAGGCGGTGCAAGCATGAACAATCTAACCGCTTTGCTTGCTGCTGTTGAATGGGATGTGGTGTATCAGACCATCGGCAAACTGTTAACGCTGTTGGCTTTGCTGTTGGCGGGATCATCCACCCTGCTTTGCCTATTTTTTACCGCATTCACTTGGGCTTTCATTCGGGTTGAACCGGATAAAAGCCTGATCGGGATTATTGGCGCGGTTTGCGCCGCAATGGTGGTGTGAGGTGCAATGGGCGATATTCTGCACCTGCAAACGCTGATTACCAGCGTTGACCCTGATAAACCAAAATCCCTACATGGGCATGTATTAACCGTCAGGGTATTGGCATTGTAAGCGACTAAATACAGTTGCATTGCTCACCAAGCCTCCTTAAACTACACCCAAGCAACCAAGGAAACCACCATGAGCAAGCTGGAAAAACTGCTGGAAAAGATGGGTAACCACAAAGCCACATGGACATGGCATGAACTCTGCTCACTGTTGGTAAAACTCGGCTACACCCAAGAAGAGGGTGATGGCTCGCGGGTCAAATTCGACAATGGCAACGCCACCGACCTGATCAACCTGCACAAGCCACACCCCGGCAACGAGGTAAAGGCTTACGTCATTCGCCAAGTCCGCGAAAAACTAACCACGGGAGGTATGTTATGAAAATGCTGGAACACAAAGGCTACTACGGCAGCATCGAAGCCTCAGTCGAAGATGACATCCTTTTCGGCAAGCTCGAATTCATCGCCGCACTGGTCAACTACGAGGGCGAAACTGTCCACGCACTCAAAGCCGCATTTGAAGAAGCGGTTGAGGACTACCTGACAACCTGCCAAGCCAAAGGCTACACACCAGAAGTACCCTGCAAAGGCAGCTTCAACGTGCGTGTAGGTCACGATCTCCACCTTGCAGCAGCGGTAAAAGCCAAAGAACTCGGCATCAGCCTAAACGACTTCGTGCGCAACGCCATCAGCACCGCAACACCTGCATAATCGCTAAGCATTTTTATTCAGTTTGAAAGCCCACCCTGTGTGGGCTTTAACATCGCCACAGCGAAGCAGGCGGTTTTTTTATGCCTGTAGACTAAAGCATGAGCCTTGCCCGTGATTTGATTGATGCCGCCCGTCGCGGTACGCTGGATTGCAGCGCATTACAGGCGCACCAACAAGCTGCCCAACACCGTACCGATACCGCCCGCAACGCCCGTTTACGCGCCTTACTGGGGGATATTCGCGGCCTCGATGCGCTGTTTGCCCATGCTGGTATACCGATGGATGTGATGACCGCCGCCAAGCGAGCGGCATGGATAGCGGAATACAACACGCTCCGGCAGGAGGGGCAGCCATGAATCACAAAAGCTACCATGATAGCTAAAGACACCTTTTTAACGCCAAATCAGCTATAATGGTATCCAATTCATTTCACTCAGCAGGCCAGCATGAACCGCCTTTCCCTCGTCACCGCTACGGATGTACAGCAACAACTGGCTGATGCCGTCAGGGAGCGGCGTAAGCGCATGAAACTGTCGCGCCGCCTCTTGGCTGAACGCAGCACTGTGCCGGAAGCAACCATCAAGAAATTTGAAACCAGCGGGCAGATTTCCCTGCGGCAGTTCATCCTGTTATGGCAATGCGTTGATCAGCTTGAGCGCTTGGCAGCCTTGGGCAAGCCAGTGGCAGCAAGCCCGCGCAGTATTGAGGAGGTCTTGGGGCAATGAGTCGCTTTACCCCGGTGAATAGATTGGCGGTGTCACGCCGCTTGAGTGACGGTCAGTTGGTATCAGTAGGGGTGCTGGCGCAAAACCGTCAGGGGGTATTTTTCCAGTATGCTGATGATTATTGGCAGCGCTATCATAGCTTGTCACCCTTCCAGCTTCCTTTTGATACTGGGTTGCACCAAGCGCCGCGCCAACCGCATGGTGGGCTACAGGGTGTTTTCGCCGATTCCCTGCCGGATGGCTGGGGTTTGCTGTTGATGGATCGGGTCTTCCGCCGTCAGGGGATTTTACCGCAGCAATTGACCGCGTTGGATAGGCTGGCGTACATCGGCAACCGTGGCATGGGGGCGCTTGAATACACCCCGGTTTCTGCTTACATCCCTCTGGATGATGCTTTGTGGGTGGATGTTGCCCGTCTGGGGCAGGAAGCAGCCCGGATTTTTGAAGGCCAGACCGACACGGTATTGGCGCAACTGGCGAATGCAGGCAGTTCCGGTGGGGCACGTCCCAAGGCGCAAATCTACCTCCAGCCTGATAACCCGGCGCGTGCCAGTACGTTGCCACAAGCCGGGTTGCAGCCGTGGCTGGTGAAATTCACTTCTGCATCGCTGGCGCTGGGGCATGAAGAAGGTTTGTGTGAAGCGGCTTACCTGAGCATGGCGGCACAGGCGGGTATTGATGTCCCGCAATGGCAATTGTTACCCGCAGCGGCTGGGGCGCAGGCACTGGCGTGGCTGGCATTACGTCGCTTTGATTGCCATGCAGCATCCCCCACGACTGGGCGTTATCATCTGCATAGCCTGTGCGGTTTGCTGGATGCGGATTTCCGAATGCCTTCGCTGGATTATGAAGACTTGATCAAAGCCAGCCAGATATTGTGTAAAAGCCCGGCAGTGGGGCAAATCCAGTTTACCCGTGCGGTTTTCAACCTGTTTGCCTGTAATCAGGATGACCACAGCAAAAACTGGGCATTCCTGCTGGATGATGCTGGCAACTGGCGGCCTAGCCCTTGTTACGACATTACTTTTAGCCCCAACCCGCATGGGGAACACAGCACCGCGTTTGGCGGTTACGGCAAAGCACCCCCCGTGAAGGTGATGCAGCGGCTGGCACAGCAAGCCAATTTCAGTAGCTGGAAACAGGCACAAGCCGTTATCGAACAGGTCGTGGCTGCGGTGCAGAACTGGGAGACAGTAGCCAGTGGGTTGGGTATCCAGCCAGATACCCGCCAGTTGATTGCGCGTCAGCTCGATAATATTTACCAACAGAACAAGTCCCTTTTAACATGAAACTGACTACCCTCACCCAAACGCCTATTACCACCGTCAGCCATAACGCCCGTATCCAGAAGCAAGCGTTAATCACCTACGGTGAATTCCCCCCACTCACCAACTTTTCGCAAGCGACTTTCCCGCCTGGCGAAATCGCCCACGCTCACCAGCACAGTGATATGCTGGAAGTATTTTTCATCCAATCCGGCCATGCTGCGATGACGGTTGATGGCATCGAATACGACCTCCCCGCCGGAAGTTGCATCAGCATCGAACCCGGTGAAACCCACGAACTGCGCAATGCCAGCGCTACCGAGGCCATGCTCGTCACATACTTCGGTGTACAGGTACACTAAGCGCAGTTCCTTCACGTCAAGCCCACCGCTCATCGGAAAAACCGAACAAAAAACGAATAAATGGCAAGTATTTTTGATTTGCTTGTCGTAGCCCTAAACCGTATATTTGGTTCGTGTTTTGTTCGGTTTGTTAACAAGGAGTTCACGATGCTCACACGACGACAACAGCAAATAATGGACATCATCCAGTCCCTCTACGCCCGCAATGGCTACACCCCTACTTTGGATGAAATTGCCAGCGCTGTCGGAATTTCCACCCGCAGCACGGTTCACCAACATGTGCAGGCGCTGATCAGGGAAGGTCGCCTGCACGCAACGCCGGGCAAACGTGCCTACCGGATGCCCGAAACGGCAGTGGCGCGTCACCCGCAAATGCCGCTGAGGCTGGGCTTACCACTGGCAGGCCGTATCGCTGCCGGTAAGCCGATCGAGGCAATCAGTGGCAAGGATGAAATCAACCCCGGCGACCTATTCCGTGGCAATGGGCGTTACGTACTGGAAGTGCGTGGTGAGTCGATGATCGACATCGGCATTATGGATGGCGATTTCGTCGTGATCCAGCAACAGGAAGATGCCTGCGATGGCGACATCGTGGTGGCACTGGTGGAGCGTGAGGAAGTAACCCTCAAACGCATTTACCGCTTAGCAGATGGCCGCATCGAATTACGCCCAGAAAACCGTACCTTGCAGCCGATGGTTTACCCAACAGAAAGCGTACAGGTACAGGGCAAAATGGTGGGCTTGTTCCGCAGTTATTAGTGAGGAAGCAACAATAGCAGTAAAGACTGGAACTGAATTCCCAAAGCGCTGTTGGCAAGCCGCTGGGTGAATCAGCCTGTACCGGAAATACCGCTGTCCGGGCACGCTGTCCGGTAAACCGTGCAGACCAGCTAACATCAGGTTATGATAATGAGGGCTATTGACGATCCGGCAGCATTCTATGCTGGAATCGTCTATATAAATGATTAACTTAGATTGTCTGCGCGGAACTGTCATGAAATACAAAACACTTGCCGTTACTACGGGACTGTTGCTGGCGGCATCCCTTTCCTTGCAACCTGTCACTGTTCGGGCTGGCTCGTCTTATGGGCCGGTCAAAAATAATGACACCTTGTGGGATATTGCCAGCCGCAGCCGTCCTTCCTACGATATCAGCGTGCCCCAGATGATGGCAGCCATTCAGGCGAAAAATCCCCATGCTTTTGTGGGGGGTGACATTAATATTTTGCGTCAAGGCGTTCACCTGAATATTCCGCTTGTACCTGAAGTCCAACAAAGTGCGGGCAAGCAGGCCAGTCAAGCCAGCCTTGAGGGTGAAATCAGCCAATTGCGTACCCAACTCAAAGAAGAGCAGGCACGTAGCACGAAACTGGCGGAACAACTCCAGCAGCTACAAGCTTCCCAGACGGCAGCAACCGCCAACCCAAGCACTGATCAGGAACAGGTAGCCAAATTGCAGAATGACCTGATGGTGAAATTACAGACTGAACTGGCAGACCTGCGGGAACAGTTGCAAGCCAAAGATGCGCGTATCGCCGAATTGCAGGCCGCTTCGGTGCAAGTTGCCGCCTTGCCGAATACCACGGCTGACCCGCAAGCCGCGACTCCAGCACAAACCCAGCAAGCTGACGCCACCATGCAGGCCGAGTTGACAGAACTCAAGCAATTGCTGGAACAACGCGATACCCATATCCAGAACCTGCAAGCCTCCTTGCGCGAAGCCAGCATTTCCATCAAGCGCCAGTACGCCGAAAGTCAGGAACTGCACACCCAACTCAAAAAACTCGACCCCGGTAATACTGCCGAAGTACCCCCACCGCCTGCCGAACCCGGCACCACCCACGCGCCGAGTTTGACGCTGGCAGCAGGGGAGGAAACCCCTGCACCCGTTAAAGTGAATGCTCCGGTGTTTATCGACCAGATTGCGAAGCCTGATGCGGGCAACGGTCAGCCAGTTTCCTTGCAGAATATGTTGGAGCAAACCGTGACGGGAAGTGCTTCCGGTACTAACAACGTTAGTTTACCTACCCCGTCGCGGGTATCGTTGGTTATAGCCTTGGTGTCCTTGATGTTTGTGCTGGCTTTGCTGTGGCGTTCCTGGTCGCAGCGCCGGGCACTCAGCAAGGAAGAGGCGCGGCTGCGGGCAGAGCTGGAGGCTTAGCCATCGCCACTGAAACCGTGGTGCTGTTGCACGGTATCTGGATGCGCCCCTGGGCACTGGGGGTGCTGGCTGGCAGGTTGCGGCAGGCGGGGTATGCGGTCAGTATTCCCGCTTATGCATCGGTGAGGCTGACGCCCGCGCAAAACGCCGAGCGCCTGTACGCTTTTCTGAAAACCTTGCCGACGGATTCGCTGCATGTGGTTGCCCACAGTCTGGGTGGGATTGTTGCCTTACATTTGCTTGAAAAATACCCAGAGCTTCCACCGGGGCGTTTGGTGACACTGGGCACGCCCGCGCAAGGCAGCAAGATTGCCCGCGCCATTAAACCCGTACCGGTACTGGGCATGGCGTTTGGTAACAGCATGGTGGAAGGCTTATCCGGCGATGATGTGCCGCAAACCATTGGGCGTGATTGGGGAGCCGTGATCGGGACGCTTCCCGTCGGGCTGGGTTTGCCTTTTCTATGGGGCGAGGCCAGTGATGGTGCGGTACGGGTTAGTGAAGCGCAACACCCGGCGCAAACCGCGCGTATTGAACAGCGGGTGTCGCATACCGGCATGTTGTTTTCACCCTTGACGTTCACTTATATCCAGCGCTTTCTTCAGACCGGGCAGTTTTAGTCCGCTAGCAAGCTCAGTAAACGCTGGCTAACGGCATCAGCATCCTGCGTTTCTACACCACTCAGGTTTTCCAGCAGCGTCGCTTGGGCAGGATGGCTATTGCCTTGTACGCCGGTGAGTGCCGGTTGGGTAACGGGGTAAAGCGCCAAGCCCGGTTTGTCGAGTGCCGCTGCAATGTGCATCAGGCCGGTATCCATACCAATCACCCCTAAGGCTTGCTGCAAGATCGCCGCCAATTCCCCCAAGCGGCAGCGTGGCAGTACCTGTACGCTGCCGGGTACGGTTTGTGCCAGCCGTTCAGCGCGTTGCTGTTCCCGCACATTTCCCCACGGTAGCAGGGTGCTGATGCCGTGTTGGGCAAGGGTGCTGATCAGGGTTTGCCAGTGGGTTTCCGGCCATTCCTTGTCGACGCGGCTGGTACCGTGCAGGGCGACGACGTAACGTGGTGGCAGGGTCATGCTGGGTAATGGGTAATGGCTGTGGGCAATGCCGTGGTCGAGTGGCAGGCTTTCAATGCTATAGCCGAGCGCGTGTGCCATCAGCAGGCGGTTGCGGGTAATGGCATGGCGTTGCTTGGCGACGCTAAAGCCTTGTTGGTAACTCAGGCTGGCGAGCGGTTCGCGGCTGCTGTGATGGTCATAACCGTAGCGTTTGCCGTGTGCCTGCATGGCGATCAAAGCGCTTTTCAGCAGACCTTGGGTATCAATAATGGCGTCGTAATGTTCTTGTTGCAGCCGCTGGCGGAATTGGCTGATTTCCTGCCAAGTCTCTTTACTGAATAAGTGTTTGCGCCAGCGTCTTACGGCAATCGGTAGAATATTTCTGATGGACGGATGCCAAGCGGGTACTTCTGCAAAATTTTCTTCCACTACCCAGTCAATGATCAGGTCTGCCTGCTGATGGTTGGCATCGGTAATAGCCGGTAGCATGTGTACCACGTCGCCAAGTGATGATGTTTTTATGATCAAAATTTTACGCACGGGCGTCATGCAGGCTCCACGTGAAACATTGTTGGTTATTGAGGGTATGGTGAGGCATTGCTGTGGATAAGTCAGTGAATATCATAAAAAAGCGGGGATGGCTATGACTTGATGGCGATTTGATTGTCTTCATGGCTTACCTTAATGCACGATTAAAAAACAGTATTATTTGATAAGTGGCGCTATTTTTCTGATGAATGACTCGTTCAATCCAATTATAGCAATGTTCAAAGGGACTAATAAGTTTTTTTTATTGCAATCAGGGATGGCGCGAATAAATTCCTTTCCTGTGGATAACTTCGTGGATAACTGTGCATTAATGCGTTGGTTCATCGCAGAAAAGTGTAGCAGATTGTAGGTAGAGTGCTGGAAAAGAAAAGCTAGATAGGGTACAAGGCATTTTCGAGCAAATATCTGATAGGGACATGATGAAATACGACGTATTCGGTATCGGCAACGCGCTGGTGGATAAGGAATTTGAGGTAACGGAAGACTTTTTGGCAGCTAACGGCATCCAGAAAGGCATGATGACCCTGATTGATGAGGCAACCCAGCAGCAATTGCTGTCAGGTTTGAGTGCTACCTTTGGCATGAAAAAGCGTGCCAGTGGCGGTTCCGCCGCTAACAGCATCGTGGCGGTGAGCCAGTTTGGTGGCAAGACCTTCTATGCCTGCAAGGTGGCGAATGATGAAACCGGCGAATTTTACATGCATGACCTGCACGCGGCTGGTGTGAATACCAAACTGGATCAAGTGCGTTGCAGTTCTGAGGGCGTAACCGGCAAGTGCATGGTGATGGTGACGCCGGATGCGGAACGTACCATGAATACCTTTTTGGGGATTACGGCGGACTTTTCCGAAGCCGAATTGCATTTGGATGAGTTGAAGCAAGCCCAATACTTGTACATCGAAGGCTATTTGGTCACTTCGGATATTTCGCGTGCAGCGGCCTTGAAAGCGCGGCAAGTAGCGAAGGAACACGGGGTAAAAACTGCGATGACCTTCTCTGACCCGGCGATGGTGCGTTTCTTCCGCAGTGGTGTGGATGAAATGCTGGGCGACGGTGCGGATATTCTGTTCTGTAACCAAGAAGAAGTCAGTGTGTTTACTGGCAAAGACGATCTGGAAGAGGCGATTGTCGCGATCAAGCCCTATGCAGGCAAGCTGGTGATTACGCTGGGCAGCAAGGGTGCGCTGGTGGTAGACGATTCAGGCCGTACCGAAATCGCAGCACATCCGGTTAAAGCGGTGGATACCAATGGCGCGGGCGATATGTTCGCCGGGGCATTCCTGTATGGCATCACCCAGGGGATGGATAATGCACAAGCGGGTAAGCTGGCGAGTCTGGCAGCGTCGCGTATTGTGACAGTATTCGGGGCGCGGCTGGGTAAGGATGCGCACGCTGAAGTATTGGCAGCGGTTTAAAACATTGTCCTTGCCTGCACCGCATCCCGTGCAATCTGTGCCTTCAAGTCGTCAAAGGATGCAAATTTCATTTCATCGCGAATGAAGGCGACAGGTTCTACACAGATATGCTGGCCGTACACCTGTTGCGCAAAGTCGAACAGGTGGGCTTCCAGCCGATTTTCTACACCGTGTACCGTGGGGCGTGCGCCGAGGTTGGCGACCCCGTGTACAGGGTTGGCTTCCAGACCGTAGACTTTCACCGCATACACACCCTTGCGCAGTGCGATGTGTTGCGGAACCCGCATGTTCAGCGTGGGAAAACCGATGGTGCGCCCGCGCTTGTCGCCGTGGCGTACTCGCCCGGAAATGCGGTAAGGTTTACCCAGCAATTCTGTGGCAAGTGCCAGTTCCGCCGTACTTAACGCCAGCCGGATGCGGGTGCTGCTGACGCGCTCGTCTTCGTGCAGGAACGTCGGGGTATCCACAACTTCCATCCCGGCGGCTGCGCCCATTGCTTGTAGCAAGTGGTAATCGCCGCGCCGCCCCTTGCCGAAACGGAAATCATCACCAACCACCAGATAGCGCACCTTCAAGCCATCCAGCAGGATGTGTTGCACGAAATCTTCCGCTTCCATGCTGGCCAATTGCTGGTTGAAACGCAGGCAGGCGAAGCGCTCGACCTTCATGGCCTGTAACAGCCGCAGCTTGTCACGCAGCGCATAAATACGCGGTGGCGGGGGGCGGCGGAAAAACTCGATTGGTAACGGCTCGAAGCTGATCACGGTGGCGGGCAGATTCAAGGCCTGCGCTTTTCGCTCGACGTGTTGGATAACGGCCTGATGCCCTTTGTGCAAGCCATCGAAATTGCCGATGGTGGCAACACAACCGGGGTCATGGGCGGGAGCGGGTAAGATGCGGCGTATCAGTTTCATGTCTGGAGTTTACCCCAAACTGGGAAACTGTTGTTGCCGTAATGCCTCATACACGACTACCGCTACCGTATTCGACAGGTTGAGGCTACGGCTATCCGGCAGCATCGGCACGCGCAGTTTTAGCTCTTCCGGCAGGCTCAGCAGCAAGGCTTCTGGCAAGCCACGGGTTTCTGGGCCAAACAGCAATACATCACCCGCTTCAAAGACTGCATCGCTGTAATGGGTGCTGGCTTTGGTGCTCAGGGCGAATACCCGCTTGCCCTGTATAGCCAGGTTAAACGCGGCGAAACTCTCATGTTCTTGCACCACCGCGAGGTCACGGTAATCCATCCCCGCGCGGCGTACCTGCTTTTCATCCAGTGAAAAGCCTAGCGGGTGGATCAGGTGTAAACGGCAACCTGTATTGGCACACAGGCGCATGATGTTACCGGTATTCGGGGGAATTTCCGGTTGGTAAAGCGCAATATCAAACACTAAAAACAGTCTTCCCTGCCAATAAGGTACGTTTTACCGCACCGTTAAAATTCCAGCCACCGAACGGCGAATTGCGCCCGTCACTGTGCATGTGATTCAAATCCAGTTCCCACAGGGCTGAGGGGTCGAACAGCACCAGATCGGCGGGTGCGCCAACACTGAGATGCCCGGCTTCATTGTTAATGATATGCGCGGGGCTGTCGGTGACTTTACGCAAGGCTTCCGGCAGGCTCAATACCCCGTCTTCCACCAAGCGCAAGGTCAGCGGCAACAAGGTTTCCAGCGCGGAAATCCCCGGTGCGGTCTGTTGGAATGGCGCGAGTTTGGCATCGACTTCATGCGGCTGATGGTCGGAACAAATCGCATCAATCGTGCCATCTGCCAGCCCTTCGCGCAGTGCATCGCGGTCACGGTCAGCCCGTAACGGCGGCATGACGTGGCATAAGGGGTTAAAATCACTCACATCCATATCAGTCAAAAACAGTTGGTGTGCTGCGACATCGGCGGTAATGTCGAGGCCACTGGCTTTAGCCTGCCGGATCAGGCGCACACTCATGCGGGCAGACAAGCGACAGAAATGCACTTTCGCCCCGGTGTGGCTGGCAAGCGCCAAGGTTTGCGCGACCGCGACCGTTTCCGCTGCTGACGGAATCGCAGGCAAACCCAGCCGTGCTGACACTTCACCCTCATGCATAAAGCCACCCGCCGCCAGCGCGTGTTCCACCGGGTAGATGAACACCGTCAAATCATGGGTAGCGGCGTATTCCATCGCCCGCCGCAAGGTTTGCAGGCTGTGGAAAGGCTGTTGCCCATTGCTGACCCCTACGCACCCGGCACGTTTCAGGCTCGCCATATTGCTGAGGTGCTCGCCCTGCAAGCCTTTGGTCAGATTGCCGATGATTTCGACATTGGCGTAGTGCGAACGGCGGTTGAGGTCGCAAATCAGCTTGACCTGTGCGGCATTGTCAAAGTTGGCTTTGGGTTCCGGCTGGTAACATAGCGTGGTGATGCCACTGCTGGCGGCAGCAAAGGTTTCGCTGGCGAGGGTGGCTTTGTGGTCTAGCCCCGGTTCGCGCAGGCAAGCCGCCAAATCCACCAAACCGGGGAAGACCCACAGCCCTTTAGCGTCCAGCGTTTCGTCGGCAGCAAAGGCGGCAGAGGCTTCTGCCAACGCGGTAATGCGACCGTTGTCGATGAGGATAGTGCGTTGCCCATCCAGCCCGCTTGCTGGGTCGATGACCCGCGCATTGCGTATTAATAAGCTCATGCTGTTCCCCCTTGTGGCCCCATGATCATCGACATGACCGCCATGCGCACGGCAATCCCGTTGGTGACTTGTTCAAGAATCACCGATTGCGGGCCATCGGCCACCCGCGAATCAATTTCCACCCCGCGATTGATGGGGCCGGGGTGCATGACAATGGCATCGGGTTTGGCGAGTTTCATGCGTTCTTCGGTGAGGCCGTAGAGTTTGAAAAATTCCCGTTCGGAAGGCAGCAGCGCGGTTTGCATCCGTTCGCGTTGCAGGCGCAGCATAATGACCACATCCACGTCGGCAATGCCTTGTTCCATGTGGTGGAACACGTTGACACCCATTTTTTCTATCCCAGCGGGAATCAGCGTTTTCGGGGCAATCACCCGCACTTCGCCGGTGGCCAGCGTGGTCAGGGCGTGGATTTGCGAACGCGCCACCCGCGAATGCAGCACATCGCCGACAATCGCCACTTTTAAAGGCTGGAAACTACCCTTTTTCTGGCGGATGGTGAACATGTCCAACATCGCTTGGGTGGGGTGAGAATGCCGCCCATCGCCTGCATTCAGCACGCTGATGTGCGGGGCGCAGTAACGTGCAATGAAATGCGCTGCCCCGGCGTGTTCATGGCGCACCACAAACATGTCGGCGTTCATCGCTTCCAGATTGCGCACTGTATCCAGCAAGGATTCGCCTTTGGAGGCAGATGAGGTACGAATATCGAGGTTGGTGACATCCGCACCCAGTCGTTGCGCGGCAATTTCAAAGGTGACGCGGGTACGGGTGGAATTCTCGAAAAACAGGTTCATGACCGTTTTGCCGCGCAGCAGGGGGGCTTTTTTCTGCTGTTTATTCGGCAAGGTAACGAATTGTTCCGCGCGATCGAGGATCTCTTCCAACAATAGCGGCGGCAAACCTTCGATAGTCAGAAAGTGTTTCAACTTGCCGTCTTTGGTCAATTGCATACGCGACGGTAGCGGCCCTGGGGAAAGGTGAGCGTGGAGCATGGATGCACTCGCTGTTATTTTGAACACTAAAGGTGCGAGTATCTTACAAGGTTGCGCCTGTAAAGCGAATAGCGTAGCTTAGTTTTCCTGTAACAAACGACCGACGGAAGCCTTTCATGCAAGCCATTCTCGCCAACCCACGCGGCTTTTGTGCCGGTGTTGATCGTGCCATCGAAATTGTCGACCGAGCACTGGAAATCCTCGGCGCACCCATCTACGTGCGTCACGAAGTCGTGCATAACCGCTTTGTGGTGAACAATTTGCGCGAAAAAGGTGCGATTTTCGTGCAGGAACTCGACGAAGTGCCCGACGATGCCACGGTCATCTTCAGCGCCCACGGGGTGTCGCTGGCGGTGCAGGAGGAAGCCAAACGCCGTGGCCTGAAAGTATTCGATGCCACTTGCCCGCTGGTCACGAAAGTGCATATCGAAGTGATGCGTTACAGCCGCGAAGGCCGCGAAACCGTCCTCATTGGCCACAAAAATCACCCGGAAGTCGAAGGCACAATGGGTCAATACGACACGTCACACGGCGGCGCGGTCTACCGGGTCGATTCCCCGCAGGAAGTGGCGGAATTGGACGTGCGTAACCCGGACAAGCTGGCTTTCGTTACCCAGACTACCTTGTCGGTGGATGATGCCTCCATCGTGATTGATGCCTTGCGCAGCCGCTTCCCCGCCATCATCGGCCCGAAAAAAGACGACATTTGCTACGCCACCCAGAACCGTCAGGATGCGCTGAAAAAGCTTGCCGATGAAAGCGATATGATCCTCGTGGTGGGTTCACCCAACAGTTCCAACTCCAACCGTTTGCGCGAAATTGCCGAAAAGCGCGGCACACCCGCTTACCTGATCGACGGCGCGGAAGACATCCGTGACGAATGGCTGGTTGGCAAGCAAAGCATTGGCGTGACCGCAGGCGCATCCGCCCCGGAAGTGCTGGTGGAAGGCGTGATTGCCCACCTGCAAGCGCACGGTGCGAATGTGCGGGTGCAGGATTCGGGTATCACTGAAAATGTCTCGTTTGTGCTGCCGAAAGCCTTACGGCGGGATTAATTAATCCCCATTGCCACCCGGTTTCAGCTTCCAAATCTCGCGGTTGTACTCTTCCATCGTGCGGTCGGTGGAGAAGAACCCGCTGCTGGCGGTATTGAGGATGCTCATGCGTGTCCAGTGTTCCTGATCCTGCCAAGCCACGGCTACATGTTCTTGCGCATTCACGTAGCTGCGGAAGTCAGCAAGGGTCATCCACGGGTCGTTCTGGCTCATCAGCGCATCCAGCACCATGTCGAAAATGCCCGGTTCGCTCATGCTGAAATGCCCGCTGCGGATCAGTTCCAGCACGCCGCGCAAGTCTTCATCCTGCTCGACGTAATGCCACGGGCGGTAGCAATGGCGTAACTCATCCACATCATTGGCGCGTAAGCCGAACAGGAAGAAGTTTTCCTGCCCCACCGCATCCATGATTTCGATGTTTGCACCGTCATACGTGCCGATGGTGAGCGCCCCGTTCATCATGAACTTCATATTGCCCGTGCCGGACGCTTCTTTGCCTGCGGTGGAAATCTGTTCGGACAGGTCGGCTGCCGGAGCGATGACTTCCATGCTGGAAACGCGGTAGTTGGGGATGAACGCAACTTTCAGCTTGCCATTCACTTCCGGGTCGCTATTGATCACTTCCGCCACGCTGTTGATCATCTTGATAATGCGTTTTGCCATCACGTAACCGGGGGCGGCCTTGCCACCAATCAGCACGCAACGGTTTGCCCAGTTCTCCAGCTTGCCCAGCTTGATGCGGCGGTAGAGGTGGACAACGTGCAGCAGGTTGAGCAACTGGCGCTTGTACTCGTGGATGCGTTTGACCTGTACATCGAACAGCGCGGTAGGGTTGAAATCGACCCCGCATTCCTGTTTTACCAAGGCTGCCAAGCGCTGTTTATTGGCGAGTTTGACTTCGCGCCAGCGGGCATGGAAGTCGATTTGCGCCGGGTTGGCCAATGGTTTGAGTTTTGCCAGTTGGTCAAGGTTGCGTATCCAGTCGTTGCCGATGTGTTCGCTGATCAGTGCGGTCATGCCGGGGTTGGCATGGGCAACCCAGCGCCGGGGGGTAACACCGTTGGTTTTGTTGTTGAACTTGTGCGGCCAGAGTTGGTAGAAGTCGTGGAACAGGCCATCAACCAGCAATTGCGAATGCAGGGCTGCCACGCCGTTGACCGAGAAGCTGCCAACAATGGCGAGCCACGCCATGCGTATTTGTTGTTCCGCGCCTTCTTCAATGATCGACATGCGGCGCTGACGCTCAGTGTCGCCCGGCCATTTCATGGCCACTTGGCGCAAGAAGCGTGCATTGATTTCGTAGATGATTTCCAGCAAGCGCGGCAGCAGTTTGACGAACAAGTGGACTGCCCAGCGTTCCAGTGCTTCCGGCAACAGGGTGTGGTTGGTGTAAGCCATGCAGTTGGCAGTAATGCTCCAAGCCTCATCCCAGTTCAAGCCTTTGTCATCCATCAGGATGCGCATCAGCTCCGCCACCGCGATGGTCGGGTGGGTGTCATTCATCTGGAACACATGTTCGGCAGCGAACTTGCTGTAGTCGCTATTGCCCTGACGTTCCCACAAGCGGATGGCGTCTTTCAAGCTGGCGGATGCGAGGAAATATTGCTGGCGTAAGCGCAATTCCTTACCGTTTTCACTGCTGTCATTGGGGTAGAGCACCATCGAAATGTGTTCGGCGTGGTTCTTGGCTTCCACCGCTTCGGTGTAACTGCCTGCGTTGAATTCGTCGAGGTTGAATTCGTCGGTGGCGGTGGCTTTCCACAAGCGTAAGGTATTGACAGTATTGTTTTTATAGCCTGAAATCGGCATATCGAACGGTATGGCCAGCACGTCATTGGTGCCAACCCAACGTACTCGCTGATTGCCGCTGTGGTCGATAAAATGTTCGGTGTAACCGCCAAACTGGACGCGCTGGCTGTATTCGGCACGCTCCACTTCCCAGGGGTTATCGTCGCGCAGCCAATGGTCGGGGTCTTCGATCTGGTAGCCGTTTTCAATGTGCTGGCGGAACATGCCGTATTCGTAACGGATGCCATAACCCACCACCGGCAAGCGTAAGGTGGCGCAACTGTCCATGAAACACGCGGCGAGTCGCCCCAAGCCACCGTTGCCCAGACCCGCATCCGGTTCTTGCGAGGCAACCTCTTCCATATTGGTGCAATAGTTCAGCAAGGCAGTTTTGGTCGGCTCACAAATATCGAGGTTCAGCAGGTTGTTACTGAGGGAACGCCCGATCAAAAATTCCAGCGACATGTAGTAGGCGCGGCGTTTGCCCGGTTGCAGGTAATCGCCCCAAGTCGCACGCCAATCCACCATCAAACGGTCGCGCAAGGTGTACGCCAGTGCCTGATACAAATAGACCGGCTTGCACCCCTGAAAACGCCCCAAGTGGTAGGACAGGTAACGCTGGAAATCTTCACCGAGTGCCTCTGCATCATTCGACAGCGGATCTAGCGGTACGGGTACATAAGGAATGTGGTGAGAAAAATGCTCTGTCACGGTGTTGCTCCTTTGTTGTATAGCGCCAGATAGTCTGCCGCACTGTTATCCCATCCGAATGCATGATTCATGCCGGTTGTTTGTATTTGTTGCCACAAGCGTGGTTGGTAAAAACAATCCAGCGCCCGCAGGATCGTGCCTTTCAAAACACTGGTGATCGGTTCGTGGAACACGAAACCGTCGGCAATACCCCGTTCCAGATTGGCTTGGGAAGCATCCACGACCGTATCCGCCAACCCGCCGGTATGCAGCACGATGGGGGGCGTGCCGTAGCGCAAGCTGTACATCTGATTCAAACCGCACGGTTCAAAGCGCGACGGCATCAGGAACATATCTGCCCCGGCTTCCAGCAAATGCGCCAATTGTTCGTCATAGCCGATGAACACAAACACCCGCTCGGGGTGCAGCGTTGCCAGTTCCCGCAGGCGTTGTTCAAAATGGCTGTGCCCTGCGCCGATCAGCACGAAACGCGCATCGGTGGTCGCCAGTAAATCGGGGATGGCGTTGATGATCAGATCCACACCTTTCTGTTCCACCAAGCGGCTGACCATGCCCAGTAACGGGAATGGCAGGTGGGGTTCAGGATTTTCCACCCCAAAACGTTGCAGCAAGGCCAGCTTGTTACGGCTTTTGCCGGGCTGAATCTGTTCGGCGGAATAATGCGCGGGCAAGTGGGTATCGGTGGCAGGGTTCCATACCTCAGTATCAATGCCGTTAAGGATGCCGTGCAGTTTGTAGCGCCGCGATTGCAGCAAGCCATCCATGCCGTAACCAAACGCCGGGGTGCAAATTTCGCGGGCATAGGTAGGGCTGACCGTCGTCACCGCGTCCGAATACACAATGCCTGCTTTCAGCATCGAAAAGCCGCCGTAAAATTCCGCGCCTTCTGCCGACCACCAATAGCTGGGCAGTTTCAGGCTGACGAAATCCGCCTGCGAAAAATGCCCGCCGTAAGCCATGTTGTGGATGGTGAAAATCCGTTGCGGGCACTGTTGCAAGCCATCCAGAAACGCGGGAACCAGCCCGGTTTGCCAGTCATGCGCGTGCACCACCTCCGGCTTCCAGCCAATATCCAGCGCATCCCGCGCCAGTTCGGTGGCGGCTCGCGCAAACACGGTGAAGCGCTCGGCATTATCCGCCCAATCGTAGCCATTCGGTTGCAAATACGGGTTGCCGGGGCGGTCAAACAGCGCCGGACAATCCACAATCCACAGCGGGAACGGGTAGTCGGGGTGGTGGCTTTGCAGAATGCGCACGGTGTGCATTTGCCCCGCGCCTTGCAGTTCCAGCCAGCCGAGGATGCGCACGCTACTTAACTTGCGTAACAACTCACGGTAGCCCGGCAGCAAGAGCCGCACATCCACATCCGCACCATGCAGGGCAACGGGTAGGCTGTAGGCGACATCGCCCAAGCCCCCGGTTTTGACCAGTGGATAGACTTCACTGGCAACAAACAGTAGTTTCATCAGCACGCTTGTAAGAACAGCGCCGCGAGTGGCGGCAGGGTTACTTCGACCGAATGCTCAAACCCCATCCAGGGATGGGCTTGCACCGGAATCATGCCTGCATTGCCGCAATTGCTCCCGCCGTAGTATTCCGAATCGGTATTCAGCACTTCGCGGTAGTGATCGGCAGCAGGAACCCCAATACGGTAGGCGTAACGGGGTACAGGGGTAAAGTTTAGCAATATAACCAGCTTATCGGCGGGGTTTTCCCCGTGACGAATCAAGCTCAGCACCGACTGATCAGAATCGTGGCAATCAATCCACTGGAAGCCGCGCCCATCAAAGTCGTAATGGTGTAACGCGGCTTGTTCCCGATACAGGTGGTTCAAGTCGCGCAGCAAATGGCGGATGCTGTCATGTGCCGGGAAGTTGCACAGTGCCCAATCCAGTTCCTTTTTCACGTTCCATTCTGCCCACTGCCCGAATTCACTGCCCATGAACAGCAGCTTTTTGCCGGGGTGTGCGTAATGCCACGCATAAAACAGCCGCAGGTTGGCGAAGGCTTGCCAGTAATCCCCCGGCATTTTATCCAGCATACTGTGCTTTAAATGCACCACTTCGTCGTGGGACAGCGGCAGTACGAAGTTTTCCGAATAGGAATACACTTGGCTGAAGGTCAGCAAGTTGTGGTGGTATTTGCGGTGTACCGGGTTCTGCTCGATGTAGGACAGGTTGTCGTTCATCCAGCCCATGTTCCATTTCATGCTGAAACCCAAACCACCGATTTCCACCGGGCGCGATACCGCAGGCCATGCGGTGGACTCTTCCGCAATCGTGAGTATGCCGGGGAAGTAGCCATGCACCACGGTATTCATTTCACGCAGGAAGGCAATCGCTTCGATATTCTCGCGCCCGCCGTACTGGTTGGGCAGCCATTCCCCGGCATTGCGTGAGTAATCCAGATACAGCATCGAGGCCACGGCATCCACCCGCAGGCCGTCGATGTGGAATTCATCCATCCAGAACAGCGCGTTGGAAATCAGGAAGTTTTTCACTTCATTACGCCCGAAATCGAAAATCAGCGTACCCCAGTCCTGATGTTCGCCCCGGCGTGGGTCAGCGTGTTCGTAGAGCGGTTCGCCGGTGAATTTCGCCAGCGCAAAATCATCTTTGGGGAAATGCGCCGGAACCCAGTCCAGCAACACGCCCAGCCCCGCTACGTGGCAAGCATCCACGAAGGCGCGGAAATCATCCGGTGTGCCGTAACGCGCGGTGGGGGCGTAATAGCCGGACACCTGATAACCCCATGATTCATCCAGCGGGTGTTCCGCCACTGGCATTAGCTCGATGTGGGTGTAGTTCAGGTCGGTCACGTAGGGGATCAGCGTAGCGGTTAATTCTGCCCACGAATAAAAGCGCCCGTCGGGGTGCTTACGCCATGAACCGGGGTGTAATTCGTAAACGCTGAGTGGCTTATGTTGCCAGTCGAAGGTTTCGCGAGCGGTAATCCACTCGCCATCTTGCCAGCCGTAAGGCGTGGCAACAGGTACGCAGGACGTGGTTTCCGGGCGCATGAACATTTGCTGTGCATACGGGTCGGTTTTCACCACAATCGCATCGTGACGGTTAAGGATTTCGTACTTGTAAGCCGTGCCTGCTGCCAGACCGGGGATGAAGATTTCCCAGATGCCAGAATCGCCGCGTACCCGCATGGGGTGACGTCGCCCATCCCACGCATTGAAATCGCCGATCACGCTGACACGCTTGACCGCTGGTGCCCACACCGCAAACAGTGAGCCGGTCACGCCATCCACTTCGGTGAAACGTGCACCCAGCACTTTCCAGGCGTGGTGATGGCGACCTTGCCCGAGGAGATGCAGGTCAAGGTCGCCTATTTGTGGCGTAAACGTATAGGGACAGACGGCATCGTGCCAGTTACCTGCTTGTTTGTCCTGCCAGCTTAGGGCGGGATGCGAGGCGAAGGGGGTAGCCGAAGGGGGAAACCTCGCTTCAAAACAATCAGTACCTTCCAGGCGTGCCATGAGACCATGCCCGACGATTTCAACCGCTTCAGCGGCAGGCATGAAACTACGCAGCACCCAGTGGCCATCCGGTAGCGGATGCCATCCCAGCCAATCAAACGGGTCGTGATGTGTGCCTTGTTGTATCCGACGCAAGTTCTCGTTCATTTCGCTGGTGTCCCTGTAGTGTTTCATGCAATTGTGATGCCAGAGTTTTTGGTATGTCTGACCAGTCGACACGCCACGCCCAATTACCCTCCACTGTGCCGGGGGTATTCATGCGGGCTTCGCTGCCTAAGTGCAGTAAATCCTGCAAGGGGATGATCGCGAGCAAGGCGCGGCTGCCGAAGATGGTATTCAGCATCGCATCTGTCACCTGTGAGGTGTCGTGAATGCCCAGCACTTGCATGACGTGCTGCTGCATTCCCGAGTCCAGACTGGTGAACCAGCCTTGCAAGGTGTCGTTGTCGTGTGTACCCGTATAATACACGGTATTGTCGCGGACATTTTGCGGCTTGTGCGGGTTATCTTCAAAGTGGTCAAAACCAAATTGTAATACGCTCATACCCGGCAAGCCGTATTTGTCACGCAGCGCAGTCACATCCGGGGTAATCACGCCCAAATCTTCAGCAACCAGCGGGATATTGCCCATAGCGGCTTGAATGCTGGCGAGCATCGCGTCCCCGGCAACGTCTTGCCAGTAACCGTTGATGGCGGTTGGCTCACTGACCGGAATCATCCAGCTTGCTGCCAGCCCCCGGAAATGGTCAAGCCGTACCAGATCAAAAAATTCAAAGTGATAAGCCAGCCGTTGCCGCCACCACTCGAAGTTTTCGGCCTGCATGTGTTCCCAGTTATAGTGCGGATTGCCCCAACGCTGCCCCGTTTCGGAGAAATAGTCGGGGGGAACGCCGGTCACAAACGTCGGCGTGCCGGTGTCATCCAGCAGGAAACGTGCGGGGTGCGCCCACACATCAGCACTGTCGTAAGCCACAAAGATGGGCATGTCACCGAACAGGTACACGCCGTGTTCCCGCGCATAGCTGCGTAATGCCTGCCACTGCCGCCAGCAGTCGTATTGCTCGTGGATGATGGCAGCGATGTCTTCGGCGTGTTCACCGCGTGCCGCAAACAGGGTCTGCGGGGTGCGGCTGCGGAAGGCTTCTGGCCATGCGCTCCATTCCTGCCCGTTGAATTGCTGCTTGAGCACCATGAACAGGGCGTAGTCTTCGACCCAGTGCTTCTGGTTTTCGTACCAGTGCTCATACTCCCCCCTTTGCAAAAGGGGGGCTGGGGGGGATTTTCCCCCAAACAATCCCGGATTCACGGCAAAGGCGGAGGCGCATTGGTAGGGTGATAACCCCGCCAGCGGTACACCCAGCGGCAACATTTGCCAGACCTTGAAGCCTGCTGTTGCGAGCCAGTCGACCCAGCGGTAAGCGTCTGCGTCCAGTTTGCCGGAGGGCAATGAGGTAGGGTGCAGCAGGATGCCTGCCGCGCGTCCAATCGTTTGTAAATTGCCCATCAGGTATTCCTACGCATTGTGCCAGCGTTTTCAGCTATTGCCCCGCCGTGGGACATGGGTTTATCCAGATAATCCGGCGCTGCTACTGCCAGCATTTCGTAAAGTTTGCGCAATTGTTGCCGGAACAGGCGTTCAAAGTCGCGCACACTGTCCGCCGGGTTGTAATCGCCGAACCACCAGAACCAGTCGGAACCTTCACAGATCCCCAGTTGGCGGCTGGCGAGTTCCTGTTGCTGTTTATCCAAGGTGCCTGCTGCCATCACCGCATCGAAAGCGACTTTGGCGGCGGCGAGATAATCCCAGCCCCGGTTCTTGTCGACTGAACCGATCCACGTGGAGAATGAGCCATACACCCAGCTTCCCGCGCAAATGGCAGGCAGGGGGCGCGTCGGCAAGTGGCTGGCCTCAGCAAACGTGACCATTTTGATCTGGTCGGAACTGCTGAGGGCGGCGTACAGGGCATCGAGGAAATACGTACCGTTTTTCGGGTAATATTCCCATGCATTTTCGCCATCCAGAATGATCGAGACCACTTGTTTTGAGGCATTCTGGTTGAGGAATACCGCAATGTTTTCCAGATGTTGCACAAAATCGGCCACTGCATCGCGGGCGTGCCAGTCGCTGTATTTGAAGCCAATCAGGTCAGACAAGCCATCATCGCGGAAGAACAGGCGCACACTGCTGTCGGGTTGCTGATACGGCATGAACAGGCTGCGTTTACTGTGCTCGTCTGCGCCATCATAAGCGGACAGGCGGCAACTGTTACGCCACACACCTTCACCGGAAGCCGTCCAGCGGATACCGATTTCATCCAGCAATTGCACAGCGTCATCGCTGATCCCGCCTTCCGAGAGCCATACGCCCTGTGGTTTCAGGCCGAAATAGTGCTCGAACACCGCAATGCCCCGTTCCAGATGCCAACGCGACCGCACTACCCCGCCGGGGTATTCGCTGGCCTGCGGCACCGGTGCTTCCGGCAAGGAACAGTGCAGGTTCTGGAAGTCATTCAGCAGCGGTACAATCGGGTGCATGTAAGGCGTCATCGACAGTTCCACCTGCCCGCGCTCCGCCAGTTTGCGGTAGCGCGGGATCAGGCTGCCCAGACAATCACGCATCACACCCAGCAAGTCGCGCCGGTCAGCCAAACTGAATTCGCTGCCCTGCTGTAACAGGCGCTGAATGATCGGCAAATCCTGCAACGATTGCCCCATCCATGCCAAGTGATACCACGTCAGCAAATCCAGAAAGTACTGGTCGCTCAAATACGCCAGCGAACAACGGAAATGTTGGCTGCCCACCCCTGAGTCATCGGTTGCGCCAATCATTTTGAACAGGCGCTGAAACGGTGCGTGCGGGTGGATCATGGTTGGCGCATGGCACCGCTGGCACTCGGCAATCAAGTCTGCCCGTCCCGCCGTGTCGGTGGGGACGGGAATTACCCCTGCCAGCAAGTTCAGCAATTTGTCCTGCATGGCAGTGCCCTTGCTCAAAAAGGCACTTAACTGCTGGGCGTAATCATCAATTTGCTCCAGTAAAACCGGGGCAAAGTTGACCACGGTGCGCATCCGGGCATTCTTTTCCAGATGCGCAGCCATGTCGCTGTAATCCTTGATGCCATGCAAGTAAACCCACGGCAGGCGGTATTCACCGTCTAACCCATTGCGATACCACGGCTGATGCATGTGCCAGCAGAGAACAACATTTAACTGGCCATTCGCCATAACATATCCCTATCGCCTGTGCGTAATTTCTGCCCCATCATCTCCGCCGTGACCAGCACAATGCCTTCGGGCGTAACGTGGAAGCGTTTGCGGTCGAGTTCGAGGTCTTCCCCGATAATCGTACCGTCGGGGATCACCGTGCCTTTGTCGATAATGGCCTTGGTGATCCGGCAGTTCTTGCCAATGCTGACCTTGGGTAAGATCACGCTGTCCTTGATCGAGGAATAACTTTCAATGGTGGTGGCAAAGAACACCAGCGAGCGTTTCACCCGCGCCCCGGAGAGGATGCACCCGGCTGAAATCAGCGAGTCAATCGCCTCACCCCGGCGACCGTCGTCGTCGAAGACGAATTTGGCAGGCGGGTATTGCGGCTGGTACGTCCAAATCGCCCAATCACGATTATACAAATTCAGTTCAGGGTCGACCGCGCACAGTTCCATATTGGCTTGCCAGTAGGAATGCACCGTGCCCACATCGCGCCAGTAGCCCGGTTCGCCTTTATCGGTGCGGAACGGGAAAGCCATCGCGGTGGAGGTGTGGATGTTGGAAGGAATAATATCCCGCCCGAAATCCCGCGAGGAATGCACTTTCGCCGCATCTTCGTACAACACCTTGTAGAGGAAGTCGCGCGAAAAAATGTAAATGCCCATCGACGCCAGCGCCATGCCCGGTTTGTCAGCAATCTCTTCCGGGTGTGCAGGCTTCTCGGTAAATTTGGTAATGCGCAAGTTTTCGTCGACTGACATTACCCCAAAGCCTTTGGCCTCTTCCACCGGCACTTCAATGCAACCGACGGTGAAATCGGCTTTGGAGTTGACGTGGTGCAACAACATCTTGGAATAATCCATGGTGTAGATGTGGTCGCCACCCAGCACCAGCACGTATTCCGGGTCATGGCGTTGCACGATGTCGATGTTCTGGAACAAGGCGTCTGCCGTGCCCTGATACCATTCCTTTTTGCTGGTACGTTGCTGCGCGGGCAGGATTTCAACAAATTCACCGATTTCAGCCCGCATGAAACCCCAGGCGCGTTGCAAGTGGCGGATCATGGAATGCGATTTGTACTGGGTCAGCACCCCAACGCGGCGGATGCCGGAGTTCACACAGTTCGACAGGGCGAAGTCGATAATGCGGTATTTGCCGCCAAACGGCACGGCAGGTTTTGCCCGCCATTGGGTCAGGTCTTTAAGGCGCGAACCTTCGCCACCTGCCAGCACCAAGGCCAGGGTTTTACGGGTGTATTCGGTGACCATTTTAGGCTCGGTGTAATAGCGGTACAGTTTCGCCTGTTGATCTTTGTCCAGTGTCATGGTGTGTCGTCCTTAATGGTGCGGCGCTTTGCCACTCTGCATCGCTGCATGGCGGCGCTGGCGATAGTGGTTGATCAGGCCATTGGTGGAAGCATCGTGGCTGGTGACGGCTTCGGTCATATTCAGTTCGGGTTGGATGCGTTTGGCGAGTTGCTTGCCGAGTTCCACGCCCCATTGGTCGAAGGAGTTCAGGTTCCAGATAATGCCTTGCACGAAAATCTTGTGTTCGTAGAGGGCAATTAGCATTCCCAGACTGTGCGGGGTGAGCGCATCCAGTAACAGGGCGTTGCTGGGGTGGTTGCCTGCAAAGACTTTGGGAGCATGGGGTTCGCTGACACCACCGCTGATGGTTTCCTCAAGGGAGCGCCCGTGCATTAAGGCTTCGGTTTGCGCCAGAAAGTTGGCCATAAGAATGTCATGCTGCTCGTGCAAGCCGTTGGGCTGGGTGGCTGAAATGATGAAGTCCGCCGGAATCAAGCGCGTTCCCTGATGGATCAACTGGTAAAAAGCGTGTTGCCCGTTAATGCCACTCGTGCCCCAGATGATTGGGCCGGTTTCGTAATCCACGTTGTGCCCGTCGCGGTCGACGGATTTGCCGTTACTTTCCATGTCAGCCTGTTGCAGGTACAGCGGCAAGCTGCGCAAGTAATGGTCGTAAGGCAAGATTGCTTGCGTGGCTGCCCCAAAGAAATTGCTGTACCAAACGCCTAACAGCGCCAGGATGACTGGCATATTGCGTTCAAACGGTGCTTCCCGGAAGTGTGTGTCCATCTCGTGTGCGCCACCCAGCAAGCGGCGGAAGTTGTCTGCACCGACCGCCAGCACGATGGAAAGCCCAATGGCTGACCACAGCGAATAGCGCCCGCCTACCCAGTCCCAGAAACCGAACATATTGTCCGGGTCAATCCCGAAGTCGGTGACGGCTTCACGGTTGGTGGAAACGGCGACGAAATGCTTGGCGATATGCGCGGCATCCCCCGCGTGTTGCAGGAACCAGTCACGCGCATAGGCGGCATTGGTCATGGTTTCCTGCGTGGTAAAGGTTTTCGAGGCGACGATGAACAGGGTGGTTTCGGGGTCGAGGGTTTCCAGTTTTTCCTTGATGTGCGCACCGTCAACGTTGGAGACATAATGCATCTCCAGCCGTGAATGCCGGTAGGTTTTGAGCGCCTGATACACCATGTGTGGGCCGAGGTCGGAACCCCCGATGCCAATGTTCACCACATCCACAATGGCTTTGCCAGTATGGCCTGTCCAAGTACCGCTGCGTACCCGCTCGGCGAATGCGCTCATCTGGGCGATGACCGCGTTGACATCAGGCATGACATCTTCGCCATCCACCCTCACGGGTGTATTGCTTTGGTTACGCAAGGCCGTGTGCAGCACGGCACGCTGTTCGGTATTGTTGATTTTGTCGCCTTGGAACATGCGGTCGCGCCAGCCTGCCACATCGGCGACTTCCGCCAGTTGTGTCAGCAATTGCAGGGTTTCAGCGGTGATACGGTTTTTGGAATAGTCGAGCAGGATATCGCCGACTTGCAGGGAAAAGTGCTCGAAGCGTTCGGGGTCAGCCGCGAACAGTTCACGCATGTGGACGGTGCGCAGCGTTTGGTAATGGTGTTGTAAGGCATGATTGACGGTGTGGTGAAGTGGTGGCTTCTGCATGATCTCTCCTTGTTCGGGTGGCCGGCAGAATCTTGATTTATGCAAATTATATGCCGGAAAACTGTTACGCCACCTTGATCTGGCGC
Source organism: Thiothrix litoralis (assembly GCF_017901135.1). NCBI lineage: Bacteria > Pseudomonadati > Pseudomonadota > Gammaproteobacteria > Thiotrichales > Thiotrichaceae > Thiothrix > Thiothrix litoralis. The sequence continues at coordinate 3,368,559 of NZ_CP072801.1, forward strand.
ATGTTTATTGTTGTAAACCCTGCAAGATTTTCCGCGAAACCAACTGAACACGCAATTAAATTTTATTCATGCCAAGGGGTTTTGCATCAGCAGCCACTGGTACCCACCTTGCAAGAGGCTATCCTGCCCGTTGCGGATTGTATTTTGATTTTGTAGCGGGGGGTGGAGCCGAGATTCAGTGTTTGCTCATATTCTGTTGCGCCTGTCGCCAGGGTCAGGCTACCGCTGATACCAGCAATGCCGCCATTGGGTTTGTAGCGGAGAGTGGGCGCGGTGGATGAAGTACCCGTAATGGTAATGCCGTTGAAGTCTGGCGTGGTATCCAGCAGGATTTCTTCAGCCGCATTGGTATTACCGGGGCCATAGTTGCAGCCCGTGGCATCGACGGCACCGTAATTGCCACAATCGACAAACACGATCCAGCCATTTTCAAAGCCGCCGCTGGTAGCGCAGCCAGAGCCTGTGCTATTACGCACACACATGGTAACGGGGAATGAGCGTTTGATGGCTTCAGCACGCACGTAGTTGAGGGTGGAAACCAGTTGGTTGTTCAAGGCGGTTAGACGGTTGCTTTCAACCATTTCGCGTAGCGAGGGTGCTGCCATGGTTGCCAGAATCGCCACAATGCTGATGGTAACGAGCAGCTCAATCATGGTCAGGCCGGTTTGTGAGTACTTGCTCATGAGGTGTTCCCTTGGCTGTTATATTATTTGGGATTCATGGGAAAAAAGGCGTCCATGCCATGCACATACTTCCTTGTGTGGCGGAGTATACAGAAGCTGATGATCGGTATGGGTACAAAGGAGATGAACGGCTTGGCAGGGCGGACTAGCCGTGTTATTTACGCCAGAATGCCGGGGTCAGGATCACCAGCATGGTAAACAATTCCAGTCGCCCCATCAACATGGCTAGACACAGCCACCATTTGGAGAAATCATCCATGCTGGCAAAGTTTCCCGCGACCTCCCCCAGCCCCGGCCCAAGGTTGTTCAGTGTGGCAGCTACCGCAGAAAAAGCGGTGATCTGATCATGCCCACGTGCCATCAAGACCAGCATGAACATCACAAATACCGCAATATATACTGAGAAAAACCCCCACACGGCTTGCACCACATCTTCGGGCAGCGGGTGGCGGTTGATTTTGATACGGATACGCGCATTGGGGTGAATCAGGCGATTCACCTCGCGTATGCCCTGTTTCACCAGCAGCAAAAAGCGGATGACTTTCATCCCCCCAGCCGTAGAAGCTGCGCACCCCCCCACAAAGCTGGCAAACAGCAACAAGACTGGCAAGAAACCGGGCCATTCGCTGTACCCGGTGGTGGTGAAGCCGGTGGTCGTAGCGATGGAGACCACATGAAACAGCGAGTGCCGCCATGCTTGTGACAGTTCCGCATGGGTTTCGGTGTAAAACAGATAAGTGGTGCTCACCAGCACCAACCCCGTCATCATGAGGGCATAGGCACGAAATTCCGAGTCGCGCAGATAGCCCCGCACACTGGCATTACGCCATGCCATGAAATGCAAACCGAAATTGACCCCGGCAAGCAGCATGAAAACAATCGCCACGGATTCAATCGCACTGTTGTCAAAGTGCCCGATACTGGAGTCATGCGTTGAAAAGCCGCCAATCGCGACCGTGCTGAAACTGTGCGAAACCGCATCGAACCAGTCCATACCCGCCACCCGGAAGGCTAGCGTACACAACACGGTTAGCGCGAGGTAGATATACCATAGCAACTTGGCCGTTTCGGTAATACGTGGAGTCAGTTTGGCATCTTTCATCGGCCCTGGTGTTTCCGCACGGTAAAGCTGCATTCCGCCGACACCCAGAATCGGCAAGATAGCCACGGCGAGCACAATGATCCCCATGCCGCCCAGCCACTGCAATTCCTGTCGGTAAAACAGCACGGAACGGGGTAAGCCATCCAGCCCGACAATGACCGTTGCCCCGGTGGTTGTCAGGCCGGAAATGGATTCAAATATCGCATCGGTTGCTGAAATTTCGACAGCATCCGACAAGATAAACGGGAGCGAGCCTGAAACACCCAGTACTACCCAGAACAGTACCACAATCAGGAAGCCATCCCGCGAGCGCAATTCCCCTCGCTGTCGATGCATCGGTAGCCACAGCAAGCCCCCCCCTGCCAGCAGCAAGGCCATACTTTTCCAGAATGGCAGGGTATCGGGGTCGCCCATTACCTTGCCAATCAGGATAGGCGGCAACATGGTCAAGCTGAATACCATCAGTAATAGACCCAGTACCCGTTGTATGACTTTGAACTGCACTAAACCTCAAATACTGTTAGCGTCGCCAGAAGGCAGGCGTCAGTAATACTAGCACAGTAAACAGCTCCAGCCGCCCCATTAGCATAGCGAGCGACAACCACCATTTAGAAAAGTCATTCAGCCCGGCAAAATTGGAGGAAACATCACCCAAACCAACACCCATATTGTTCAACGTGGCAGCCACCGCAGAAAAGGCCGTCACCTGATCAGCACCCGCTGCGATCAGGCCGAGCATGAAAACGGTAAATACCGCGATATACATGGCAAAAAATCCCCAGATGGATTTCACGATTTGCTCGGATACGGGTTCTCCATTGATCTTGATGTGAAGATGGGCAGTGGGGTGTGGTAATAACGTGACTTCACGGATACCTTGTTTCATCAACAACAGGAAGCGGATAACTTTGATGCCCCCGCCTGTTGAACCCGCACAGCCGCCGACAAAACTGGAAAAGATCAGCAAGGTTGGCAACAGGTTGGGCCAGGCTGAATGATCGGTGACGACCAAGCCTGTCGAGGTCATCACCGATGTCACATGGAACAATGCGTAACGGAAAGCCTGCTCAGGGTCGGTGATGGTATGAAAGCCCAGCAACAAAGCAAAGGCTGTCAGGGTCAGTAACACAATCACACTGATATAGGCACGGAACTCCGAATCCCGCCAATAAAGCCCCGGTTTGCGGCGGCTCCACACCACAAAATGCAGGCTAAAATTCATGCCTGCCAGTAACATGAATAGGATGCTGATGTAATCAATCGCACTGCTGTCAAAATAAGCCATGCTGGAATCATGGGTAGAAAATCCCCCGGTGGATAACACCGAAAACGCATGACAAACCGCATCAAACCAGCTCATGCCTGCAATACGATAGGCCAGCACACACAACAGTGTCAGTGCCAGATACACATACCACAACAGTTTGGCGGTTTCGGTAATGCGCGGGGTCAGCTTGGCATCCTTGATCGGGCCTGGGGTTTCTGCCCGGTAGAGCTGCATTCCCCCCACCCCCAGCATAGGCAGGATGGCAACCGCCAGCACAATGATACCCATCCCCCCCAACCAATGCAGTTCCATGCGGTAAAAGTTCAGGGAGCGAGGCAAGCTGTCAATGCCCACCAGAACTGTTGCGCCCGTGGTGGTGAAACCTGAAACTGTTTCAAAAAAAGCATCTGCCGCACTCAAGTCCAACTGGTCTTCCAGTAGGAAAGGTACTGCCCCTGCCGCACTCAGGGTTGTCCAGAACAACACGGCGATCAGGAAGCCATCGCGCAGGCGCAGGTCACGCCGTTCCCGGTGTACCGGCAGCCACAGCAGAAATCCCACCAACAGGGTCAGCAGAAAACCATCGAAAAAGGGCGCTAGCTGGGGGTCGCCCATCACCCAGCCTACCAGCACCGGCGGTAACATGGTTAGGCTGAAGACCATGATCAGTAAGCCCAGAATCCGCTGAATGACTTTGTACTGCATAAGCCTGATGCGTCAGAAGTAGTGGAGGCCAACCTGGAAGAGTTTTTCCACGGCAGGTACATAGCGTTTGTCGGTCACGAGCATGATGATGTGATCTTCTGCCTGTACAATGATGTCATGGGCTGCCATCAGAATGTTTTCGCCACGGATGATTGCGCCAATGGTGGTGCCGGGTGGGAGTTTGATTTCATCCAGCCGTCGGCCCACCACACGGGAGGTTTTGTAGTCGCCGTGGGCAACCACTTCGATGGCTTCGGCAGAACCCCGGCGCAGCGCGTGTACGGCCACAATGTCGCCCCGGCGGATGTGGGTCAGCAACGCCCCGATGGTGATTTGCTGGGGGGAAATGGCAAGGTCGATGCTGCTTTCCACCAGATCAATGTAGCTGGGGCGATTAATCAGGCACATGACCCGTCTTGCCCCTAAACGTTTGGCGAGCATGGAGGAGAGGATATTGGCTTCGTCATCATTGGTGATGGCGACAAATACATCGGTGTTTTCGATGTTTTCTTCGATCAGCAAGTTTTCGTCGGCGGCATCGCCTTCCAGCACGATGGTTTTGTCGAGGCGCTCGGCTAGTTTGGCGGCGCGGTCATTGTTTTTTTCAATGATTTTGACCTGATAACGCGAGGCTTCCAGCAAGCGTGCCAGCCGGTTGCCGATATTGCCGCCACCCGCCAGCATGATGCGCTTGTAAGGTTTATCCAGTTTGCGCAGCTCACTGATAATGGCGCGGATGTGTTTGGGGCTGGCGATAAACAGAATTTCATCGTTGACTTCGACAATGGTGTCTTCGCTGGCCTTGATGGGCTTGCCTTTGCGGAAAATGGCGGCGACGCGTGCTTCCACGCCGGGCATGTGTTCACGCATGGCTTTCAGAGGGGAGCCAATCAGTGGGCCGTCATGCAGTGCCTTGACCCCGACCATTTGCACTTTGCCGTCGGCGAAGTTGATGATTTGCAAGGCTCCGGGGTGGGAAATCAGGCGGAAAATGTGTTCCGTGACCAGTTGTTCCGGGCTGATCAACACATCAATGGGCACGGACTCGGGGGTGAACAGCTCCTTGTGATCGAGGTAGTGCGAGGAGCGGATACGGGCAATCTTGGTCGGCGTGTGGTAGAGGGTATGCGCAATCTGGCAGGCTACCATATTGATTTCGTCGCTGTTGGTGACGGCAATGATCATGTCGGCGTCTTCTATCCCGGCGCGTTCCAGCACGCGCGGGTAGGAAGCTTGACCGACTTCCACCCGTACATCCAGTTTTTCACGCAAGTCCCGTAAGGCGGCGGCATTAGTGTCGACGATGGTCACATCGTTATCTTCGTTCGCCAGTGAGGCTGCGACGGAATGGCCTACTTGCCCCGCGCCCAGGATCAGGATTTTCATAAAGTGCGGTTAGCGTCCGTATTTTTTGGGGTCGACGTTGAGGGAGCGCATTTTTCGGTACAAATGGGTACGTTCCATTTTGACCTGATCCGCCAGTTTACTGACATTACCATCCGCCTGTTTGAGCTGGTAAATCAGGTAGTCGTGTTCAAACTGTTCGCGTGCCTGGCGCAGTGGCAGGTCGAATAAGCTTTCGGGAATATGCCCGATTTCTTGCGAAAATACTGGGATACGTGCGCCGACGGCTTCTTCTGCTTCCTCCAGCGAGACTTCGGTTTCGGTGCCGAGGATCAGTAAGCGCTGCACCAGATTGCGCAATTCGCGGATATTACCGGGCCAAGAGTGGTTGCGCAGAAAGTTTTGCGCCGCCAGTGAAATATGCCGGTACGGCAAGCCATCTTGTGCGGTGAGAATGTCGACGTAATGGTTGAGCAGTTCGGGCACATCTTCCGGGTGTTCGTGCAAGGGCGGAATCATCACCGGCACGACATTGAGCAAGTAATACAGTTCTTCGTTGAACTTGCCGCCTTTGACATCATCCTGCAAATCGTGGGAAGAGGACGCCATCAAGGTAATATCCATGTCCACCCAGTCGTTGCCGCCGATGCGCATGTAACGGTTTTCCTTGAGGGCATTCAGCAGGCGGTTTTGGGTGTCATGATCCAGCTCAAAGATTTCTGCCAGAAACAAGACCCCGCCATTGGCTTCGTCGAGCAGGCCGTACTGGATTTTGCCGTGGTCTTCGCGCCCAAACAGCACGTTGTTGAGGGAGTGGTTGCTATCTTTATTGGTGGGTAGTGCGGCGCGTACAAACGGGCGGTCTTTGCGGTTGCTGAGGGCGTGGATGTGGCGGGCAAAGGTTTCCTTGCCCACCCCCGGTTCCCCGTACAGCAGTACGCGGGTGTCGTGCTGGGCAATGCGTTTGGCCTGTTCGCGCAGGCGTTGCATGGTCTGGCTATTGCCCACGGGTTCCAGTGAGCTGCTCATTTGTTTGCGCAAGCCCCGGTTTTCTTTTTCCAGTTGGCTGGCGCGTAGGGCATTGCTGATGGTCAGCAGCATTTTGGCCATCGACAGCGGTTTTTCGATGAAATCCTGAGCGCCCAGTTTGGTGGCTTCCACGGCTGTTTCAATCGTGCCGTGACCGGACATCATGATCACCGGGCAGCACAGGGTGTCGTTTTCACGCCATTCCTTGAGCAGGGAAATGCCGTCTTGCCCGGGCATCCAGATGTCAAGGAGTACCAGGTCGGGTTTGCGGCTGCGGTGCAGTTCCTTGGCTTTGGCGGCATTTTCGGCCGTCACGACCCGATAGCCTTCGTCTTCCAGAATTTCACTGACAAGTTGGCGGATATCCGGCTCGTCGTCTACGACCATGATGTATTGTGCTGTCATCTTCCCTGCTCCTTAGTTCAACGGAAACCTCACGCTGATTATAGCGCCTCCGTTGTCATGATTGCGGGCGGTGAGGTGTCCGCCGTGTTCTTCAACGATTTTTTTCACGATGGCCAAGCCTAGTCCAGTACCTTTGTGTTTGCTAGTGACGTAAGGCTCGAACAGGCGTGGCAACAATTCCACCGGAATGCCGGGGCCATTGTCGTGAATGTTAAGCATAGCTTGCTTGCTGTCCGGTTGATACTGGGTACTGATGGTGATGTTGGCGGGGCTGACGTGGTGCTCTTCCAGTGCTTCGAGTGCATTCTTGGTTAGATTGACCAATAGTTGGCGGAGACGGTGGATGTCGAGTCGCAGGCGTGGTAGATCCGTGTCCAGTTGCAGGATAATGTTGACCTGACCTTCATTGAGGCGGTATAGCTCTGCGACTTCCTGTACCAAGGCATTCAGATCGACCGGTTGGACGTGTAGGTTAGGAGCACGCGCATAGTCACTGAAGGCATTGACCATCGACTTCAGGTTGTCAACTTGCTGCACGATGGTGTTGGTCATGCGTTTGAGGAAGTTGGCAGATTCCTCATTCAGTTCGCCGGAAAGTTTACGGCTCAGGCGTTCGGCGGATAGCTGGATCGGCGTCAGTGGATTTTTGATCTCGTGCGCCAGTCGTCGCGCTACTTCGCCCCAAGCGGCGTCATGTTCGGACTGGATCAGGTCGGTGACATCATCAAACACCAGCACGGAACCTTGCTGACCCGCTGCACCGTGTGGTAGGGATGCGCCCCGGCAGACCAGAATCAGGCGGCCGTTGTCGGTGTTCAGGGTGATCTCAGACTGCCATTCCTGACCGGCCTGCATGTCTTGCCAGTGGGTTTGCACCATGTCCAGAAAGGGTTGTAAGGGGGGCAGGTCGTCACGGAGTTGGGTAAGGGGTTTGCCTACCTGTTCCAGCAGTGCCAGGTTAAGGATAGTGCTGGCAGCCGTGTTGACCCGGCGAATAATGCCGCTTTCATCGAGCGTAATCACGCCGGAGGATAAGTGTTCCAGTACTACATGCAGGTAATCGTGTTCCTGTTGCAACTGGCGGCGGGCTTGTTCGCGTTCCGCCCGGGCATCGGAAAGGCGTTTGGTCATGGTATTGAACGACAGCGCCAACATGCTGAAATCATCGCGTTCCGAGACAGGAATTTTTTTGTCCAGATCCCCCGCCGCAACCGCCAGCGTGCCTTCCACCAGATCGCGCACCGGGCGGGTCAGGCGGCGTGAGAAGATAAATGCCGCCCACAAGGAAAATAGCGCGGTCAGCACCATAATCACCAGTATCATCAGGCGGAATACGCTTTTGAGGATATCGCGCTGGAACAGCAAACTTTTGTATTCATCGCGGGCTTTTAACACGCTTTCTGCCAATACCCGTTCATTTTCGGCAACCGGAAAGCGGGCGGTCAGGATGGCGCTCAGCTCGTTTTTTTTGCCGTAGCGCACGCTGATCGCCACCCGTGAAAACAGCTTGTCGGTGCCGTCGGGTTCCAGCGCGTAGTAATAATTACGGATTTGCATGGCGCGGAACAGGCTACGGTCAGGCATCCGTGGAATCAGGGTTTCGGTGTCCTCGATGGCTAAGGCCAGCATTTGTTGGGAATCATCCAGCAGCAGGATTTCGCTCGCGCCGATACTGAGTAATTGTTCCAGCATGGGGGGGATCTCATACAGCTCCTTGCCCTGAAGTGAGGGTTTGAAACGTTCCAGTGTGCCTAGGTACTGGCGGTTGCGGGTTTCCAGTGCCAGTTGGCTTAACTCCAGCGAGTCTTCCAGCGCCCGTTCGATCGAGACAGAAAACCAGCGGTCGATACGTGTACCGATCAGGTTGACGGCAAACAGCGACACGAATAATACCGGCAACAGGGTCATCACCAAAAACCCGGTCATCAGCCGCACGGTAAACCGCGAACCCGCTTGACGGGTACGCCACTGGTTAAAGACCCGCACCAGATTAATCAGGATGACGATACTGAGTAACACCAGCACCAGAGCACTCAGGTAGAAATGCCAGTCGCCGTAGCGTGCCAGATTGGCGGGGCTGAGGGTGGCAAGATTCAACAACGTTAAGGAAGCCAGTAGCAGCAGAAAAATCAGTGCTAACGGCAACCACTGCCATAGACGGCTTTTCAAGGTATCGGCCACAATACTCCGTCACTTTGCAGGGAATAGCGGTCAGAAAATAGCGATTTCAGTTTCAGGGGCAATTCCAGTGATTGTTGGGTCAGGCTTGCCTCAACAAAAATGGCGGCATTATCACCCCAGGCATCGCTGGGTAAGGCAGGTAAACGGTAATCAGCCAGCGTGCCCATTTGCTCGACGGCTGTTGGCAGGGTAGGGAAGCTCCAGTTTTCCTTGGTATCCAGACGTACTACCTGATATTGCTTACTCAGTGGGTGGTATTTTAGTTCGGTTTTCACCCTTGCCAAGGGTTTTTGGGTATTCCACCACCAATTGTTGTGCCATTCGAGGGTAAACAGGGTTTCACTTTTCAGGGTCAGGCCATTGAGTAAACCTTCCCGCAAGTAATCGCTGAGCTCGTAATCCAGTTTGAGGCTGGTGACCAACTGTTTGGGTTTCTGAATGCGGATGGAAAACTCACGGAAATGGATGCCGTTTTCCGCCGCACTGGCTTGCCCCCACAAACTGACCAGCAATAGCCCTGCCAGCAGTAAGCGGGTGAGGTGAGACATTATTGAAAGGTTTGTTATTGTCACTGCGTTGATTCCTGCACTGCTTTGCTAAGCAGCGCGTAGTAAAACCCGTCCATTGCGTGTTCGCCTGGCAGGATTTGGCGTCCGGCAGCTTGTGCCCGACCCCAGGCGACACTCAGCGGCTCAAGGGTGGCATCGGGGTGTTCTGCCAGAAAGGCTTCGACCTGACGACTGTTTTCTTCCGGCAGGATTGAGCAGGTTGCATACAGCAACTTGCCGCCGGGGCGTAAAGTATGCCACAAATTGCGCAATAATTGCGCTTGTTCTTGCTGCAATTCGGCGATGTCACTGGCGCGGCGCAATACCTTGATGTCAGGGTGACGGCGGATAACGCCGGTCGCCGAGCAGGGTGCATCCAGCAGAATACGGTCAAACGCTTGCCCATCCCACCAGGTAGCGGTATCTCCGGCATCGGCGGCGACCAAGGTGGCTTGCAAGTGCAAGCGGGTGAAGTTTTCGGTGACACGTTTGAGGCGTGCTTCACTCTCATCAAGCGCGATCAGGTGTAAGCCATCGGTCATTTCCAGCAAGTGACTGGTTTTACCACCGGGGGCGGCACAGGCATCCAGCACCCGCATTCCCGGCTGACAATCCAGCAAGCCTGCGGCGAGTTGTGCGGCGGCATCTTGCACCGACACCGCACCCGTGAAAAAGCCCGGCAATTGCTCAACGCCGACTGGGGTTTGCAACATCAAGGCGCTATCCACAGTGGGAATCAGGTCGGCGGCAATATCGGCGGCTTGTAATAGCGCCTGATAAGCGCTGGCAGTGTGCTGGCGCTGGTTGACCCGTAAGATCATCGGCGCGTGGGTATTGCTGGCGTTGAGGATGGCTTCCCAATCGTCCGGCCATGCTTGCTGGATGCGGGTAAGCAGCCAGTCGGGAAAGGCGTAACGCGCCGGAACACGGCTATCCGCTTTTACCAGCAATTCCGCCGGACTGCGCAGGAAGTTGCGTAACACACCGTTGACCAGTTTGCCTGCCCAGTCTTTTTTGAGCTTTTTGGTGGCCTTGACGGTTTCGTTGACGGCGGCATGGTCAGGGGTGCGCTGGTAAATGAGCTGGTAGAGGCCGATGCGTAACAGGCATTCCACATCCTTATCGGCGGGCTTCAGGGCTTTTTTCACCAACTGTTTGAGAATGGCGCTTAAACGTTCGTGCCAGCGCAAGGTGCCGAAACACATATTGCGTAACAGCGCTTGATCTTGCGGGTTGAGGTTGGCAACGCTGGGGTCTTGCAACACTTCGGTGAGGGATTCGCCTTCGTAAATGACTCGTTGCAGGCACAAGGCTGCGGTGGCACGGGCGCTCAAAACTGCACGCCCAGTAAAGAACGCCCGTTGAGGAATTGCGCTGCATTCAGGCGTTTGCCACCGGGGAGTTGCAGGCTGAGGATGCGTACTGTGCCGTCGCCAGTGGCAATGTCGATACCGGCTTTGCTTTCAGCGATGACCGTGCCGGGGGGGGCGTTTCCTTCGATTTCGCTCAGGGAGCGGGAGGCAAAAAACCGTAACGGTTGCCCTTCATACAAGGTAAACGCCACCGGGTAGGCGTCAAAGGCGCGGATAGTGCGGTCAATAGCTGCCGCTGATTGTGTCCAGTCGATTTGTGCTTCTGCCTTGGTGAGTTTGTGGGCGTAGGTGGTGAGGGTTTCATCCTGCACTTCGGGTTGCAATGTGCCCGCTGCCAGCAAGTCGAGGGTGTGTAACAGTGCCGTAGCTCCTTGCGTGGCGAGGGTGTCGTGGATGCTTTGCCCGCCAGCGTCCGGGTTAAGCGGGCACACAACTTTGTAGAGCATGTCGCCAGTATCCAGCCCTGCCGCCATTTGCATGATGGTGACGCCGGTTTCAGCATCCCCACTCTGAATGGCGCGTTGAATCGGTGCCGCACCCCGCCAGCGTGGCAACAGCGAGCCGTGGATATTAAGGCAACCGTGGCGCGGAATATCCAGCACCACTTGTGGCAGGATCAAGCCATAAGCGGCGACGATCATCACATCCGGCGCGTAAGCCCGCAGTTTGTCTTGTTCTTCGGGCGCTTTCAGGGAAAGCGGTTGTTCGACAGGAATGCCCGCATCCACGGCGACCTGTTTCACTGCGCCAAAGGTCAGCTTGCGCCCACGCCCGGCGGGGCGGTCAGGCTGGCAATACACCGCGACGACTTCATGCCCGGAAGCCAGTAGGGCTTGCAGGGCGGGGACGGCAAATTCCGGTGTGCCTGCGTACACAATCCTCATGACTGCGCGGCCTTAGCAGCTTTTTGTACTTGCTCTTTTTCCCACTTTTGCACGACTTTACGGGCTTTTTGCTGCTTGGGCGTGGATAGGTAATCGACGAACAGCTTGCCATCCAGATGATCTATTTCGTGTTGGACGCAAATGGCGAGTAACTCATCGGCATCACGTTCAAACACTTCACCGTCAGCGTTCAGGGCGCGGAAGCGGATGCGCTCGGCGCGGGTAACTTTTTCGTAGTAATCGGGGACGGACAGGCAACCTTCTTCGTGTTCAAGCTGGCCTTCCTTGTGCAGGATTTCAGGGTTGATCAGGCACAGCGGCGCATCTTTGTTCTCGGACACGTCAATGGTGATAATGCGCTGGTGGATATTGACCTGAGTTGCAGCCAAACCAATGCCCTGATTGGCATACATGGTTGCAAACATGTCGTCCACGATACGACGGATCGTGTCATCGACCTGAGTGACGGGCGCGGCTTTCTTGCGCAAGCGCGGGTCGGGATGGTGTAAAATCTCTAGTTTTGCCATTGTAAATACCGAAAATCTAAAAGTTCTGAATGTTTTTCAGGCCATAGTTTATTATAACCCGCACATCCAACCCATAATAACGACTAAGGATACCACCATGCGGCATTCTCCTACTTTTTTCTTGAGAACCCTGTGTCTTGGCATCGGGTCTGCGCTGATTCTCAGCGCGTGCGCCACGACAGGCACTACCAACGCATCAGCGCCACACAGTGGTACAGATCCTTATGACAAGTATTATGGGCAAACGACTGCACAATCAAGCGATGCGGTTGGTGGCAGTATGATTCTTAATCCCAATGCCCCCAACAGCTACGTGGTGAAAAAGGGCGATACGCTCTGGGGCATTGCTCGTAAGTTTCTGAACACCCCGTGGCATTGGCCAGAAATCTGGGACAAGAACCAGCGCATCGCCAACCCGCACCAGTTATACCCCGGTGATGTCCTGAGTCTGGATTACGCTTCAGGCAATAAACTGCAACCGCGCATCCGGGTTGACCGCAAGGGCTACGGCGAGCCGATTGCCACGCTGGTGTCGTTTATGGTGTGGCCGAAAGTGCTGGATGAGGCGACCATCAAGAATGCGCCTTACATTCTGGCATCACGCGATGACCATCATTTGATCGCGGAAGGCGAAACCGTTTACGTGAAAAACCTGCGCAATGCGCCGGTGGGAGCGCGTTACGGGATTTTCCACCCCGACAAGGCGTTGCACGATCCACGTACTGGGCAATTGCTGGGCTATGAGGTCACTTACGGCGGTTACGGGCGTATCGAGCGTGTAGAGGCGACGTCCACCGCGACAGTGCTGGAAGCACACCGCGAAATCCGTAAAGGCGACCGCTTGCTTGCCCCGGTGAATGAAGTGGCTAACCTGAAGGGGGTCATCCACGCGCCGACGACCAAGGTGCGAGCCGATATTGTGACGCTGTTTGATGCCGAATACATCAGCGGTAATTACATGATTGCGGTGATCAATAAGGGGCAGCGTGATCACATTGAGGTGGGGCATACCTTGGGTGTGTATACGCCGGGTCGATACGTGGTGGATGAGGTGGAAACCTGCAAACGCAAATCCGGCGCGGTGTGTAGCCAGTTACCGCCTGAAAAGGTTGCCAATCTGGTGATTTATAAAGTCACTGATCGGGTCAGTTACGGGCTGGTGATGGATGCGAGTCGTGAAGTGCGGGATGGGGATGAGATCGGCAATCCCTGAGGTGAGGGAGGCGTGTGCTATACTGGCAAGATGAAAATCCCTCCTACTTACCGCGATAGGATTTAGCCAGTATGACCTTTGATGAACTTAATACTCAGATTGCCCTCGGTGAAGACAGCCGTCGTCAGTTTAAGCAAGACATCAGTAATACCGATGCGTTAGCCGCTGAAATGGCAGCCTTCGCCAATACGGATGGGGGCGTGATTTTCTTGGGTGTCGCGGATGACGGCACATTGCTGGGTTTGACCTTGGCAGATGTGGCGCGTTTAAACCAGATGATTAGCAATGCGGCTTCTCAGCATATCCGCAGCCCGCTGGCGGTGCAGACTGAAAATATTGCACTGGTTGACGGACGTTTGTTGATAGCGCTGACGATTCCCAAAGGTTTGGATAAGCCTTATTTTGATCGTAATGGCGTGATTTGGCTGAAAAGTGGCGCGGATAAACGCCGAGTCAATTCCAAAGAGGAATTGCGACGCCTGTTCCAGAGCGTGGATTTGTTACACGCTGATGAAGTGCCGTGCAAAGTAGGTGTTGAGGCGATTGATGGTCGCAGTTTGGCGGATTTCTTACAGGCAACTTACGGCTTGGATATTCCTGAGAAAAGTGCGGATTTGTTACGTCTATTGCAAAACATGAACCTTGCGACAGGTGAGGGTTTCTTAAACCTCGCTGGGGTATTGTTGTTTGGCAAACACCCTGAATGGGTAAAGCCTGCTTTCATCGTCAAAGCGGTGGCGTTTCCCGGCAATGTGATTGAATCCAGCACCTATGTGGATAGCGAAGACATTGGTGGCAGGCTGCGCAATGTGTTTGATGACACCTTGCGTTTTATTATGCGTAATCTGCACAAAAGGCAAGGGCAACAAAGTTTCAATTCGGTGGGTGAGCCTGAAGTACCGCGTTTAGTGTTTGAAGAGTTGCTGGTTAATGCACTGATTCATCGCGATTATTTTATCAGTGCGCCGATTCGGGTGTTGATTTACGCTAACCGCATTGAAATTATTAGCCCCGGTCATTTGCCTAATAATCTCACCGTTGAAAAAGTGAAAGCGGGTAACTCGAATTTGCGTAATCCTATCTTGGCATCGTTCATTGCTAAGAAACTATTGCCCTACCGTGGCTTAGGTTCAGGGATTCTGCGAGCGTTGGAAGCGTGGTCGCAGATTGATTTTAAGGACGATCGTGAAAGTTGTTTGTTTACCGTCACGGTGTGGCGGCCTGTGGATTAATCACTGTATTTTCGATTCACTACCCCTTCCGTACTAGATTCTCTGCAAGTACCGCTATCTCTTAGGGGTAGCCTTATCCTCGAATAGAAAAAATCTATTGGTACAAATAATTTTTCTTATTGATTCCTTGACCTATCTCAAGCACTATCGGTATATACTGTATTTCAGTAATTCCTTATTTAGTTACGTACTGATATGACTACCCAAACAAATCAAACAACCGAAATCAAAAGCACTACATGCTATATGTGTGCTTGCCGCTGCGGCATTAATGTCCACCTCAAGAACGGTGAGGTGAAATACATCGAGGGCAACCCAGATCATCCTTTGAACAAAGGCGTGATCTGTGCGAAAGGCTCTTCCGGCATTATGAAACAGTATTCCCCTGCGCGTTTGACCACGCCGCTACGCCGCAAGGCCAATGCGATCCGTGGCGAAGGCCAGTTTGAAGCCATTACCTGGGAAGAAGCGTTCGATACGCTGGAAACCCGTCTGCGCCATATTCGTGCGACTGACCCGAAAAAATTCGGGCTGTTCACCGGACGTGACCAGATGCAAGCCCTAACCGGCTTGTTTGCCAAGCAATTTGGTACGCCGAACTACGCGGCACACGGCGGTTTCTGCTCGGTCAATATGGCGGCAGGCATGATTTACACCATCGGCGGTTCCTTCTGGGAATTCGGTGGGCCGGATCTGCATCACGCCAAGCTGTTCGTGATGATCGGCACGGCAGAAGATCACCATTCCAACCCGCTGAAAATGGAAATTGGTCATTTTAAGCGCAACGGCGGGCGCATGATTGCGATTAACCCGGTGCGTACTGGCTACGCGGCGGTGGCGGATGAGTGGATTCCCATTCGCCCCGGCACGGATGGCGCATTGTTGCTGGCGATTACCCGCGAAATCATTGAGCAAGGTTTGTACGACCGTGACTTCGTGGTGAATTACACCAACGGGCCAGAACTGGTCAATATGGACCCGAAAAACCGTGAATACGGCATGTTCCTGCGCTTTGAAGTGCCACCAGAAGAAGGCTGTTTTGACCCGCAAAACAAGCTGTGGTGGGATCGCGAACTCAATAAGCCTATTTCCACGCATACCCCCGGTGCTGACCCGTTTCTGTTTGGTGATTTCAAACTGAAAGACGGTACGCCAGTAAAACCTTCCTTCCAGTTGCTGCGCGAGCGTGTTGACTCGTATACCGCCGAGTGGGCAGAAGGCATTACGGGTATCCCCGCCAAAACCATCAAACGTCTCGCGCATGAAATGGGGATTACGGCGCGTGACCAGAAGATCGAATTGCCGATTTCTTGGACGGATGTTTGGGGTAACGAACACGATCACGTTACCGGTAACCCGGTTGCCTTCCATGCGATGCGTGGTTTGGCGGCGCACTCTAACGGTTTCCAGAGTATCCGCGCACTGAGCATTCTGATGTCATTGCTGGGCACGATTGACCGTCCGGGTGGTTTCCGCCACAAAGCACCGTATCCGCGCCCGATTCCGCCTTGCCCAAAAACCGGCACGTCACCGGATGCGGTCAAGCCGAATACCCCACTGGATGGGATGCCGCTCGGCTGGCCTGCTGACCCGGATGATTTGTTCGTCGACGACAAAGGCGAACCAGTACGGATCGACAAAGGTTTCTCGTGGGAATACCCACTCTCCGTCCACGGCTTGATGCACAATGTCATCACCAATGCCTGGCGCGGCGACCCGTACCCGCTGGATACCTTGCTGATTTTCATGGCGAACATGGCGTGGAACTCGTCGATGAATACCACCGAAGTCCGCGACATGCTCAAGGACAAGGACGAAAACGGCGAGTACAAAATCCCGTTCCTCGTGGTGTGCGATGCGTTCCATTCGGAAATGACCGCGTTTGCTGACCTGATCCTGCCGGATACCACGTATCTGGAACGTTATGACGTGATGTCGATGCTGGATCGTCCGATTTCAGAATTCGATGGTCCAGTCGATTCCGTGCGGATTCCGATCCTGCCTCCCACCGGCGACTGCAAACCGTTCCAGGAAGTGCTGATCGAACTGGGTTCACGTCTGGGCTTCCCGGCTTTCACCGAGAAGGATGGCAAGCGTAAGTTCAAGAACTACCCGGATTTCATCGTCAATTTTGAAACCGCACCGGGTTCCGGTATTGGTTTCTTGAGTGGCTGGCGTGGGCAGAATGGTCAAAAGACCATGCGCGGCGAACCGAACCCGAACCAATGGGAACAGTACGCCAAGAACGACTGTATGCACCACACGGTCATGCCCAAGTCTTACCAGTACATGCGTAACTGGAATGCAGGCTACCTGAAATGGGCGAAAGACAACGGCATGGTACGCCACGCCGAGCCGATCAATATTCACCTGTATTCCGAGGTGTTGCACAAGTTCCGTCGCGCTGCCCAAGGCATTTCGCACGGCAAGCAACCGCCGGATCGTTTGCGTAAACGGGTGGAACGTTTCTTCGATGCGCTGCCGTTCTACCACGAGCCGCTCGAAAACGAGATGATCAACAAGCAGGACTTCCCGTTGAGCGCCCTGACGCAACGCCCGATGGCGATGTACCACTCGTGGGATTCGCAGAATGCGTGGTTGCGCCAGATTCACGCGCACAACTACTTGCACATGCACCCCAGCGTCGGTGAAAAGTACGGCTTTGACGATGGCGACTGGATCTGGGTGGAATCGGTGAACGGGCGGGTACGTTGCGAAGCACGTTATTCCCAATCGGTCGAGCCGAACACGGTGTGGACGTGGAACGCGATTGGTAAAGCTTCCGGCGCATGGGGTCTGGAAAAAGACGCCAACGAATGCACCCGTGGCTTCCTGCTCAACCACATTATTGGCGAAGAGCTGCCCAATCAGGCGGAAGGCGAGCATATCTCTAATTCCGACCCGATCACCGGGCAAGCCGCATGGTTTGACCTGCGTGTCAAAGTGTACAAGGCGGAAAAGCACGAGCAAGGTTCCACCTTCCCGCAGTTCCCGACCCAGCCGCGTTACCCCGGCATGGCGAAACCTGTTGGCAAGTGGCTGACCTACATCGGTGGTTCCGGCAAATTCAAGAACATGTTCAAAGGGGGTAAGTAAGATGACCCAGTTGGCTTTGGTCATTGACCTGAACGTCTGCGTCGGCTGTAGCGCTTGTGTGACCTCCTGCAAGGAATGGAACACTTCCAGCGAAGGCGGCAAAGGCATGGTGGACAAAAACCCGTATGGCAAAGACCCCACGGGCACCTTCTTCAACCGCGTACAGACGTTTGAAGTGGGTGAATACCCCAACGTGGAAACGGTGCATTTCCCGAAAAGCTGTTTGCATTGCGAAGACCCGCCATGCGTGCCGGTTTGCCCGACAGGGGCAAGCTACAAGCGCAAGGAAGATGGCATTGTGCTGGTCGATTACGACAAGTGCATCGGCTGCAAGTATTGCTCATGGGCTTGCCCTTACGGTGCGCGTGAAATCGACGAACAGCAGAAGGTCATGAAAAAATGCACCTTGTGCGTTGACCGCATTTACGACACGAGCTTGCGCGAAGATCGTCGCAAACCAGCGTGCGTGCTGGCTTGCCCGACCAGTGCGCGGCTGTTTGGCGACGTGCATGACCCGGATTCGGAAGTGTCGGTGGCGATTAACGAACGTGGCGGTTATCAGTTGATGCCGGAATGGGGTACGCGGCCTGCGAACCATTACCTGCCTCGGCGTAAAATGAAATCTCAGGTCACTGAGGAGTCGTTGAACCGTATTGATAACCCGTTGAAGAAAGAAGAACAGCGTACCCCGGCCAGTAATGACCTGCCGTCGCTGGACGACTTCCTGTTCTAAGGAGATTGGATTTATGCATCCTGCTTTTTCGGTCATCTTTTTGACCACATTGATTGGTGCGGGTCAGGGCTTGTTTCTGGCGCTGTATACCGGTCAGGTTTACAACACCTTCGGGGTAGTTGGTGAACCTGTGCCGGTGGATATGTACATCATGGGCACGTTGATCGTGACCCTGCTGATGGGCTTGGGTCTGTTTGCGTCTTTCTTCCATTTAGGGCGGCCTGAACGCGCTTGGCGTACCGCCACCAAATGGCGCACCTCGTGGCTGGCGCGTGAAGTCATTGTGTTGCCTGCGTTTGCGGGGGGAGCAGTGATCTGGGGCGCATTACAGTATTTTGGGTTTGACCCGATACTGGTGACCACCGAAACGCTGGAAATCAAGCTGTCGCTGGTTATCGGTTTCGGCGCAGGCGTGTTGGCGCTGTTGCTGTATGTGTGCACCGGCATGATTTACGCGGCGATCAAGTTCATTCAGGAATGGGCATCGCCACTGACCATCATCAATTACACCCTGTTGGGCTTGGCATCGGGCTTTTCGCTGGCGGTGGCGTTGGCAGCTTACTACGGTAGTCCTTTGGTGGATGCGTATGCATTGTGGGCGCTGGTGTTTACCCTGATCGGTTTTGGAACACGCATGTTGGCGTTGCGTCGCAATGGGCGTATCAAACGTAAGAGCACCGCTTGTACCGCGATTGGGGTGCGTCACCCGAAAATCACCCAGATCTCGCAAGGGGCAATGGGCGGCTCATTCAATACCCGTGAGTTTTTCCATCATAAAACGCCGCAGTTCATGCAAACCATCAAGGTATTTTTCCTGATTGTGGCGTTTGTGGTGCCGGTTACCTTGTTGGTGATTGGCTGGTCAAACCACCTGTTTGTGCTGCTGGCGGCAGCGGTGCTGGTGCAGTATGTTGGCTTATTGGCGGAACGTTGGTTCTTCTTCGCACAGGCGAACCACCCGCAGAATCTGTATTATCAGGCGACGTAATCGCTGTCTGGTCATCTGGTAACAGAGATGAAAACGCCCGCTTTTGCGGGCGTTTTTGTGGTGACGCCTTAATTAATGAGCGGAGATTTCGCCTTGGCAAACCATGAAATAAAGGAGGGATATGATGAAGCAGCTCTATCTGGTACTATTTTTGATGCTTTATTCAGGAGCTAGCATGGCTATTGAAGAACCAAAATATGATGTCATCGAACAGTCCGGTGACTTTGAATTACGCGCTTATGCGCCGAAGATTGTGGCGGAAACGCTGGTTTCAGGCTCGCTGGATAAAGCTTCCCGTGCCGGATTCAGAGTGATTGCGGGCTATATTTTCGGTGACAACACCGTCGCTACCGGAGGTAATGAGAAAATCAGCATGACCGCGCCGGTGACGATGGAGGCCAGCTCAGCAAAAATCAGCATGACTGCGCCCGTGAGCATGGAACAAAGCGGGGAGCAATGGCGTATGCATTTTGTCATGCCCGGCGAATACACCTTGGCCACCTTACCCAAACCGAACAACCCGGCGGTAACGTTGCGTGAGATACCGACAAGCCACTATGCGGTGATACGTTTTTCTGGTTTTGCTGGCGAAGAAAAAACGGCTAAGAAAACAGCCGCGTTGTTAGCTTGGCTGGAAAGCAAAGGCATCAAGCCTACAGGCAAACCTGAGCTGGCGCGTTATAACCCACCGTGGACACTGCCGTTTTTACGCCGTAACGAGGTGATGGTAGCTTATTGATTCGTGTTAGTATCTGGGCACTTCTTCTCAGCAGCACAACAGACAGGGTTAAGCGTGGCAATCAAACCAACCATTTACAAAGCCAGAATTTCGTTATCGGATATGGAGCGGGATTACTATGACGCTCTGAATCTGACCATTGCTCAGCACCCCTCCGAAACGCTTGAGCGCATGATGGTGCGTATTCTTGCCTATTGCCTCAATGCCCAGGAAGGAATTGAGCTGACCAAGGGGCTGGAAGATGTCGAAGAACCGGCAGTTTGGGTTCGCACGATGGATGATCAGATAGCGCTGTGGATTGAGCTGGGTGAGCCAATCCCGGAACGGGTAAAAAAAGCCACCCATCGGGCGCGACAAGTACGTGTTTACAGCTTTAATAGCAAGTCGGATGTTTGGTGGTCACAAAATGTGAAAAAATTTAGCCAGTTGGACGCCTCGTTTTACCGTTTCCGCTGGGAGGAGGTGGAAGCGCTGGCTGCCTTGGTGAAACGCACCATGGATTTGTCGGTCACGATTACGGGTGATTCCGCCTATGTCGCGGGTGATAATGGTGAGGTGGAGATTCACTGGGAAGTATTGCAAGCGCGGTAGGGTTGGCAGAAATACTTCCGCAACACGAGCAGGCGTAAGCGTTGCCCATTTTTCCACTGGGCAGCACCGGATATGCAGAATGTCCACCTCAGAGATTCAGATTGACCAACATCCGCCCTTGGATGCGCCCCGCCAGAATATCGGTGGCAGCTTGCGGCACTTCTTCCAGCGCAATCGCGCAACCCAAATCAGCGTAAGCACTGGCTGGCAGTTCTGCCGCGAGACGTTCCCACGTGCGGATGCGGCGTTCCTGCGGGCAACTCACCGAATCGACCCCGCGCAGGCCGACATTGCGCAAAATAAACGGCATTACCGTGGTATTCAGCTCAAAACCACCCGCCAGACCGCAGGCTGCGACCGTGCCGCCGTACTGCATTTCTGCCAGTACCCGCGCCAGCGTGCTGCCACCGACCACATCCACCGCGCCTGCCCAGTTCTGGCTTTCCAGCGGATGGGCGGGCTTGCTCATGACTTCGCGGGCAATGAATTCTTTTGCCCCCAGAGCCGTCAAGAAATCCTGCGTTTCCGGGCGACCGGATACCGCGACGACGTGGTAGCCCAGTTGCGACAGCAGCAACACGGACACGCTGCCCACGCCACCCGCCGCACCTGTCACCAGTACCTTGCCGGAATCGGGTTTCACGCCGGACTCTTCCAGCGCCATCACGCACAACATCGCGGTGAAACCGGCCGTGCCAATAATCATCGCTTGCTTCGCGTCCAGCCCCTTGGGCATAGGCACGAGCCAGTCAGCTTTCACCCGCGCTTTCTGCGCATAACCGCCCCAGTGACGCTCACCCACACCCCAGCCGGTGAGGATAACTTGATCGCCCGGCTTGAAACGCTCGGAGGCGGATTCAGCCACCGTCCCCGCGAAATCAATGCCGGGAACCATCGGGAAGGAGCGGATGATTTTGCCCGTTCCCGTCACGGCCAAACCATCCTTGTAGTTGAGCGAGGAATAAGCGACATCGACCAATACGTCGCCTTCCGGCAAGTCGTCAATGTTCAGGCGGCGGACTTCCGCGTGGGTTTTACCTTCGACCTGATTGAGTAACAATGCTTTAAACATAATTAACCTCCTTTACGCATCGCGGAAAAATCCAGCATTCGCTGGGTTGAACGCAAGGCTTTTACGCGGACTGCCTCGTCCACAAAAATTTCGTTGTTGCCGGTTTCCAGCACTTGCAGCAAGTTGTGCAGGCCATTCATCGCCATCCACGGGCAATGCGCACAACTGCGGCAGGTTGCACCTTCGCCCATAGTCGGCGCGGCAATGAATTCCTTGCCCGGTGCAGCCTGTTGCATTTTGTAGAAAATGCCGCTGTCGGTCGCCACGATAAAGCGCTTATTCGGCAAGGTTTGCGCCGCCTTGATGAGCTGCGAGGTGGAACCTACGGCATCTGCCAGTTTGATGATTTCTTCCGGCGATTCGGGGTGAACCAGAATGGCTGCGTCGGGGTATTTCCCGATCAAATCGCCCAGCGCGCGCGATTTGAATTCGTCATGCACCACGCAAGCCGCTTGCCAGCGCAACATATCTGCACCGGTCAGGCGCTGGATGTAATTGCCCAGATGCTTGTCCGGTGCCCAGAGGATTTTCTTACCCTGTTCGTGCAACCATGTTACCAGATCGACCGCAATGCTGGAGGTGACCACGTAATCGGCACGTGCTTTCACGGCCGCGCTGGTGTTGGAATACACCACCACGGTGCGATCCGGGTGTTCATCGCAAAACGGGATGAACTGGTCAGCGGGGCATTCCAGATCCAGCGAGCATTCGGCTTCGAGCGTCGGCATCAGCACGCGCTTTTCCGGGGTCAAAATCTTCGCGGTTTCGCCCATGAAACGTACCCCGGCAACGATCAGGGTTTGCGCGGGGTGTTCTTTGCCAAAACGTGCCATGTCGAGGGAATCGGAGACGTAGCCGCCGGTTTCTTCGGCCAGTTCCTGCAAATCACTCTCGACGTAGTAATGCGCCACCAGCACCGCATTTTGCGCTTTGAGGAGGCGCTTGATCTTGTCCTTCACCACGGCTTTTTGTTCCGGGGTGTAATGCGGGTTCAGGGACTCGATCAGCGCGGTGGCTGGGACTTTAATGACAGGAATATTGATGGGTTTATTCATACGGCATTCTCAGCTTCGATACTATTTAATAACGCAATCAGGCTTCTTCCCATCGCCAAGGCTAGGTTAACAGGAACGGCATTACCAATTTGCTTATATTGACTGGTGACAGGGCCAGAGAAATGCCAAGCGTCAGGAAAGGTCTGGATACGAGCATATTCTCTCACCGTCAACGGACGATCTTCTTCGGGATGACAACGCTCGGTTTGTTTTTGTGCTGGACTACAAGTCAACGTGAGGCTTGGCGCATTCCATGCCAAGCGTCGTGCCATGCCTGTTTTCCCGCCACCGAGAAAATAACTACCTTGCATGTATTCACGCTGCAAGTCATCAGGTAAATCACGCCAATAACCTCCTTGAGGCACTAACTTAAGAATTTCTGCCTTGCGTTTTGGGTATTTTTGTCCTTCAGAAATAGGCGCATTGTTAGGGTACAACTCACCGGATTGCAGCGCATCCTTCAATGTAAAAATACGTTTATAGGGTGAAGGCCAATTAAATACTGCGTTAGGCAACAAGTCATTGCGAATCCCCACCAACATTAAACGCTCACGTTTCTGAGGCACTTTATAAAAGATGGCTTTTAATACGTGTGGTTCAATGAGTGTATAACCTAAGTCAGCAATGACTGATTGGATAGCAGCAATGGTTTTGCCATTATCATGTTCCAATAAGCCTCTAACATTCTCACCCAAGAATACCCGTGGCTGGCACTCTTTAATAGCGCGTGCAAACTCGAAAAACAATGTACCGCGCGTATCTTCAAATCCTAACTGATTGCCTGCATATGAAAAAGCTTGGCAAGGAAATCCACCGGATAAAAAATCAATACCTTTAAAGGGTGTGAAATCAATACCACATACATCACCTTGCACTACATTCCAGTGTGGACGATTTTTTCTCAAGGTATCACAAGCATGTTTATCCAATTCATTCAACGCTAAGGCTTTAAAGCCTGCTTGTTCCAAGCCAATCGCTAAACCACCTGCACCTGCGAACAATTCAATCGATGAAAAATCCCTGACAGGCTTTATTTGTGTTTCAGCCTCCCACTTAGAATTCAACATTGCTTGAATCGGGGCGAAGTCTGCCAACTGCTCAAGCAAATATTTCTTCTCCCCTAACGCATTGTATACAGGTGTTATTTTGCCATTTTTTTCCCATGACAAAAGTGTCGACTTTGACACCGACACAATATCCGCCAGCAGATTAGCATCAATACTTTGATTACAAGGTGAAATCATGAAAACCTTCATATTTTTTTAATGACAGGAGATAAATACTTTTCAATAAATTCTCATCAATAGCTTGAAGCTCATCAATAACTGTATTCGTTCTCTCAGCAAGTGTTGATTCTTGAACAACATCTTCAATAATTCTTGGCAGAATCGTACATAATTTTTTAAATGCACATTTATCACCCGTAACCATTTCATAGAACTTATCAATAGAAACACGACGAATTCTTTCATCAACTACAGACTGTTTATCGAGAGAGGCTCGCCAAGGTATATTTTGGCTGTTAGCAGCAATCACTTCAACTAACATACAGGTTGCCTTGGCATCTTGTAGCAGCGTATGTTGCATTCTCATATATGTTTTTTGTGAAGAGGATGAATTCATTGTATTATGTTTATTTTTCATCTCAACATATATTTTTCGTTCCAGATGAACTATATCATACCCTTCATCAGGTACTATCCAACCATCGCCAATATACTTAAAGATATTTTGATGAAAATAACCAATATGATTAGTGTTGCTTTTATCTAGTTGCCGAATAACTTCGCTTTCGATAACATCTTTAATATCTTTTTTGTACACTTTTGCATCAAACGTTAGCTTAACTGGGTCAATCAAGTTGCTATTAAAATCAGCAAGGCCAATTTGAAAGCGATACTTCAGCACAGTATGTTTAACATGCTGAAAAATATCATTATCGCTAATAAAATCCAGATGATAGTTGTTCATAACTTAACGCTTTTTACCCTTGGTTCCATTGGTGCCTTTTTTGGCCGCTGCCTTTTTGGCAAGTTTCTTCTTTTTGCTGCCTGCCGCTTTACCGGAGGCTTTGAGCTTTTTGGGGCCGGTATACGTGCCTTCAAGACCCTTAATAGTACGGCGATTGATGCGCTGTTTCAAAAACCGTTCGATACCGACCATTAAATTCCATTCGCTGTCCTGCACCAGCGCAATGGTCAAGCCTTTCGTGTCGTTGCGCCCGGTGCGCCCAATGCGGTGGATGTAATGGATACCGGTGCGTGGCACGTCAACATTCACCACCAGTTCAACGCCGGTAATATCGAGGCCACGCGCCGCAAGGTCAGTGCCTAACAATGTGGTGATCGTGCCTTGGCGGAACAAGGCCATGATGCGATTACGCTCTTTCTGATCCATATCGCCGTGCAACACGCCGCAACGCACGCCTTTGCCCTGTAACACGCCGCCCAACTGGTCGGCTTTGGCGCGGCTATTGGTGAATACCAGCGCCTTGTTGAAGGTTTCATTCAGCAGCAACCACGTCAGAAGGCGCTGTTTGTGTTCGGCGTTGTCGGCGAGGATAACTTGCTGTTCGATATTATCGTGCTGATCTTGCAAGGTATTCAGCCCGACCATTTCCGGGTCACGCAATACGCGATCCGCCATAGTCAGGATGCCATCATGGTTGAGGGTCGCGGAAAACAGCAAGGTTTGGCGGTGTTTGTTGCACGCTTCGGCGATGGTTTGCAGCTCTTGGCTGAAACCCATTTCCAGCATCCGGTCGGCTTCGTCCAGAATCAACACCTCCAGCCGGGAAAAGTCGGGGGTTTTCTCTACCATCAACTCCAGCACGCGCCCCGGTGTGGCGATGACGATTTGAGCATTTTTACGCAGCATGGTTTGTTGCACGCGGAAATCTGCACCACCCGTGATCAGCCCGACGTGCAGCGGGGTGAATTCGATGAGTTTCTGGCACTGTTCGTAAATTTGCTTCGCCAATTCGCGGGTCGGCACCAGCACCAACGCGCGAGTACCGTATTCGTCGGAAGGGTTTGCCAGCAAATGATGCAGCGTGGGCAATAAAAACGCGACGGTTTTACCGCTGCCGGTTTCGGCACTGACCAGCAAGTCGCGGCGCGTCAGAGCGCGGGGAATGGCTGCCAATTGTACCGCCGTGGGTTGGGTAAAGCCCAGTTTCTGGATCGCTTGAAGCAGCGGTTCGGCCAGCGCGAAATCGGCGAAAGTGGGGGGTGCGAGTTCCGGCGCGAGTGCTTGTTCCATGTGTCGTAATTCCTTGATGCCATGACGGGATGTCATGACGACGTTCCCACCAATTGTACGGCATTTACCAAGCAAGGCGTATCATGTGGGTTAACCTAAGGAGGCGTTTATCTCACCATGACTCAAAACGACCAAAAACTTCGCTATTTCCGCCAGCGTATTCCCGCGTTTGCCTGCGTACCCGGTTGCCACGATTGCTGCGGCCCCGTCACCACTTCCAGCGAGGAGATGGCGCGGCTGCCAGAAAAAAGTGAAGCGGAACACGATGCAGCGCTTGCTGATTTACGTTGCCCGCATCTTGGTGAGAAGGGCTGCCAAGTTTACGCCGAACGTCCGCTGATCTGCCGTCTGTTTGGAACCACTCCGCGTTTGGCTTGCCCTAACGGCAAACGCCCGGAGGTGATGATTGACCCCAAACTGGAGCAGCAGATCATGCGGTTTTTCAAGGAAACCCGCCAAGTGCTGGTGTGAGCAAAAAAATGCCTGTTCCTTTATGTCCGAGCCAAACGTTTGTTAAGAAAGTAAATGGCAACACCGCTGTAAGACTGAAGCTGACCATCTCTATGGGGAACAGCCCAATGTTCCAGAATTTTCTGAATTTGTGAGGGTGTGCGGCTGCCTTCTTTTCTGCTTAGAAGAGCGATCATATCCCCCACTATCTTTTTACGGTTTTGTACCAGACGTGAATAATTCAAGTTCAGCACATGGTTTAACTGCTGGTCGAACTCTGGATCATCTGAACTGATCTTGCCATTACCCAAGTACTTCAATGTGAATTAAGGGCATTTTCGTAGCTGATTCCAGAAAACCAGAGCTGCCGCCAATCGCCAAAGACATGAACGAGCAACCCTTGGTATGAACGTACATTTGATGCGAATTCAATACCGGTTTTCTTCTCAATCCAGGCAACCAGCGATTCAATCGGTTGGCGTACTTGTGACACAGCGGTTGACAGCCACTGTTCGTCTGCTTCCAGATAGCGTTGTCCCTTCTTCTTTTTGACCGGTGTCCGCACAGTCAACTGTTGGGATTGTTCAATGTCGGCAGCATCCGGGCGTTGATAGGCTTTGTCACCGAAGACTTATTCTCTCCAAAGGCTAACACCGCCAGTCCGGCGGCTAAAATGTTACGTGCCGCATTCACGTCACGGTCGTGGGTTGCGCCACATTCGGGGCATTCCCAAGACCGCACGTCCAGCGGCATGTTTGCTTTCACGAACCCGCAGCCGTTACAGCGTTTGCTGGAAGGAAAGAAACGGTCGATCTCGACATACGTCCTGCCTGCCCAGTGGGCTTTGTACGCCAGTTGGCGGGTAAATTCCCCCCAGCTTGCATCAGCAATGTGCTTGGCCAGTGTCGGGTTCTTAATCATGTTCTTCACGGCGAGGTTTTCAACGCAGATCACTTGGTTCTCGTTTATTAATCTGCGGGACAGTTTGTGCAAGTTGTCCGAACGGCAATCGGAAATCTTCGCGTGAACACGGGCAACCTTGCGTTTAGCTTTCAGCCGGTTCTTGCTGCCGCGTTTCTTCTTGGCAAGACGGCGTTGATACTTCGCCAGTTTAACCGCGTGTTGGGCGGTATGGCGGGGATTGCCGGACTTAAAACCGTCAGAGGTGACGAACAAATCCTTGATGCCCACGTCAATGCCTGCCTTTTTGTCGGTGACGGGCAACAGCGTGGGTTCAAATTCACACAAGCAAGACACGAAATAGCGTCCGGCCTGATCTTTGGACACGGTGACAGTGGTCGGGGCAGCAGGAAGTGGCTGGCTCCATCGAATGTCCAGCGGCGCAGCGCACTTAGCCAGCTTCAATTCACCGTTGCGGAATGTAAAAGCACGGTAAGTAAATTCTGCCGACTGTCGGTGCTTTTTGGATTTGAAGACAGGGTACTTTGCCCTGCCCTCAAAAAAGTTCTTGAACGCGGTTTGTTGGTTCCGCAAGCATTGTTGCAGCGGAACACTGGAAACGTCGTTCAGAAAAAGCCGTTCGGGCAGCTTCTTGATGGCGGTCAACCGCGCATTAGCACCCAGGTAACTGACTTTTTCCTGAGTCTGATCGTAAGCATCCGTGCGGTAACGCAAGATGCTGTTGTACACGTAACGCACACAACCAAACGTCTGCGCCAGCAACGTTTCTTGTTGCAGGTCTGGGTAAAACCGGAATTGGTAGGCGCGTTTCGTTGGCATGACTCACAGTGTAGTCCATGCCGTGTTCGTTGTGCCTGTTTAACCAAAATAGCGTAAACGAAAAGAGGAGCGAGAACAGGGTCGGCTCCGCCGACGCGCTATCCCTCCCCGACCTGAAGGACGGGGTATCTCGCGCAAGATGGATGAAAATGAAATCAAGTTGGGCGCAGCGAATTGTGACGGAAGGGGCACAGCAGTTGTATGACTTGGTTATTCTGTAGCTAATGTTCGGTGATCGTGCCGCATAGCCGACTTGCGGGCTGAACCATCATATCCTAGAAAATTTCAGTTGCTGCGGATACCCTTGTATAAATCCAGCTAAAATTATCCACCACTCTTGGACAAATTGTTGATAAAGATCACCTATGTCTCGGGGCAATTCCAGATAGACTGTCTCCTGTAGCTTCCGCTCCTAACTATAGGATAAAAACAGATGAGCAAGTTTCGGTGGGGAATTTTTGGTACAGGTTTTGTGGCAGGCAAATTTGCCTTGGGTCTCAAAGCACTGGGTGCTCATGAGATTGTCGCGGTTGCTTCCCGGTCTCCAGAGAAGGCCAAGGCTTTTGCAGCAGGCTTGAAGGTGGCTGCCACCTGTGGCAGTTACGCAGACATTGCCGCGCTTGCAAACGTCGATGCCATTTACATTGCCACGCCCCCCAACGTACACACGTCGCAAGCGCTGATGTGTATTGCCGCGTCAAAAGCCGTGCTGGTTGAAAAACCCTTTGCGATGAATGCAGCCGAAGCGGAAGAGATTCGCGCAGCAGCACAGGCAAACGGTGTTTTTTGCATGGAAGCGATGTGGACACGTTTTAACCCGGCTGTTCAAAAACTCAAAGCCATGGTGGATGCCGGTGAGCTGGGTGAAATACGCCTGTTAAATGGCAGCTTTGGCATTCAGGAAGTGCCATCCGAATCCAATCATTTATTTAATCAAGCCATGGGCGGCGGCGCAGTACTGGATCGTGGTGTTTACCCCATTTCGCTAGCCGTCTATTTACTGGGTAAGCCTGATTATGTGAGTGGCGTGCTCCTGCGTGCGAACGGTGAAGTAGACGAGCAAGCCGCCATTACCTTGGGCTGGCAAGGTAAAACCACCGCGCAATTCAGTGTAAGCCTCATCGCTGACCTGCCCAATAATCTGAGTATTTCTGGCAGCAAAGCCCGCATGGAGCTGGATGCCCCGATTTATCGTCCTTCCCGCTTAAGGGTTTTTACCTCACAGCCGCTGGAACGCGCCCCAGCACAACCGCCCGGTAACAAGGATCACATCAGGGAATCGGGAACCTTGCACAAACTCCATCAGCACTTATTGCCACTGTTAACGGCAAGAGCAGGCAAAACAGTGAATGCCCTTTATGCAGGCAATGCTTACCACTATCAGGCTGAAGAAGTTCGCCAGTGCGTACAGGGTGGCAAACGCGAAAGCGCCATTATGCCGCTGTCAGAAAGTGTCGCCATTATGGAAATCGTTGATCGTTTGCTTGCCCAATAAAGCCCATCTTTTTTTAGTTTAAGCGGAGAGAAACCATGAACATTGCCATCGTTGGTTGTGGCTATGTAGCTGACCCCTACATGGAAACACTGCATTATCACGCTAATTTAACACTGTTGGGCGTTGCGGATTTACAGCGCGAGCGTGCCGATATTCTGGCGAATTACTACAAAACCCGCGTATATGATTCAACCGAAGCGCTAATGGCTGACCCGGCGGTACAGATTGTTGTCAACCTGACCGAACCGGAAAATCATCATCGCGTGAATATGATGGCGCTGAATGCAGGTAAGCACCTGTATTGTGAAAAACCACTGGGCATAAATCTGGATGAGGCGCGGGAAGTGATAGCGTTAGCCGAAAAAAAAGGGCTGATGGTATCGGGCGCACCTTGCAGCGTATTGAGTGAAACAGCGCAAACCCTCTGGAAAGCGGTGGAAGATGGCGCGATTGGCAAGCCGCGTATTGTGTATGCCGAGCTTGACGACAACCCCATTTACCGTATGAAACCCGAGAACTGGAAGAACGCCCGTGGCATCCGCTGGCCTTATTTAAACGAGTATCAAACAGGTTGCACGCTGGAGCACTCTGGCTATTACCTGACATGGCTTTGCTCGATTTTCGGGCCTGCGAAAAGCATCAGCAGTTTTTCTTCCTGTGTTGTTCCCGATAAAACTGATTTGCCGCTGAATCCGCCCGATACCCCTGATCTCGCCATTGCCTGTATCGTCTTTGCCTCCGGTGTTGTGGCACGCCTGACGTGCAGCATCGTAGGTACTTATGATCACCGCATCCAGATTGTCGGAGATGAGGGTTTATTAAGTGCCAATGAGTGCTGGCATTACGCCACGCCGGTTTATCTTGAGCGATTTTCCCAAATGAGCCTGAATGCCCGCAAAGCACGCAGTGTGCGCGAAAGCCATTTACTGAAATGGGTTTTTGGCGTAGGCGGCAAGCAACAACAACTGGTTAGCCAACCCCTTTCGCAATATCCCGACCGACTTCGAGAGTTTAAACATAAAGAGCGGGGAATTTTGGGTTTACTCGTCAAAATGCTGAGCAAGCGGGAGCTGGTATTCATGGATTTTTTCAGGGGAGTTGCCGAACTTGCCGATGCCATCGAAAACAAGCGTCGTAGCCACATCCCCGCTGATCTTGTTCTGCATGTGAATGAGCTGGCGCTAGCGATGCAAAACGCGGGGGAAACCAGCGAACCCTATAAACTCACCACCACGTTTGAACCTGTGCGCCCTTTACCACGCACGCTGGATGCCACACGGCAATACGGTGGCGATTCACGTAACTTTTTAACCGCAGCCATCGAAAAAGTGATTGAACGTATGCATAGGCATGGGTGAGGATGCCGAAGATTACCCCCAAAAACCGACCATTCGTCTTGTCAACAGCGGTCTTGCTACCATTCGCCTTATACTCTTGCTGTATTGACGAGAAATAACAAGATGGGAGTTTGGTATGCGGAAGTTTATTTGGCCTTGTGGTGTCGCCCTGTTTTGCTTTGCAACAAGCGCAGCAGCCGTTCCCCCGCCACCGCCACCTACCAGCAACGCGCCAGCCGTAAACGCCGAACCCGGTAATGTGCTGAAGGCTGCCCAACAGGCGGGCGTATTGCGTGTTGCCACTGAACCGGATTTCCCGCCACTCTATTGGGTTGATGAAGCGGGCAAGGAGCGAGGCTTTGAATACGAGCTGGCGCAGCGCATTGCCAAAGCCCTCGGCATCCCCAACGTTGAGCTGGTGGAAGACGATTACGACAAGCTGCCCACCTTGGCAAAAGAGGGCAAAGCTGACATTTTCATGGCGGGCTACGTCCCCGACGACTCGATTGAAGGGATCTCATGGTCAAACAGTTATCTGGATTTCGGTCTGTGCCTGATTGTCCCCAAAGGTAGCCCGGTCAAAACCATCAAACAGCTCAAGGGCAAAAACATTGGCGCTTACGATGACCCTGCCGTTACCCGCTGGATCGACGAAAACATTGCCAACCGTAAAGCGGTAAAAACCTATCTGGGGCCGGGCTGGTTGTTCCACGTGGATAACCGTGAGGTGGATGCTGCCATTTACGACTACCCGCTAGCTTTGGAAGAAATCAAAGCCTTCAAACGCCTGCAAATTGTTTCCTTCAACCTCAATGAAAGCAACTACGCGGTAGGTTTCAAGTCAGGCAACCCAGAATTGCAGCAAGCCCTCAACAGCGCCATCGAGAGCATCGAAGCCAGCGATGACTATGTTGGCCTGATCAAACGCTACTTGCCCTTCAAGATTTCTCAGGAAGTCCCCGAAGGCAGCGACACTTACACGATCCAGCGCGGTGATACCCTAGGAAAAGTTGCCACGGAAAAATTGGGCACGACCGCAAGCTGGAAAACGATCTGGGAACTCAACAAATACCGCATCCCCAACCCCAACCTGCTGGAAGCGGGTGATATCCTGATCATGCCAAAATCCAAGGAGACGTTATGAGACTTACCCGTTTCTGGATTATTCAAATCTTCATTATTGCATCACTGTTTGCCATCCTGATCGGCAGCTACCTGTTCTCGTTTGGCTGGTTTGCCACCAAGCCCACTCTAGTGAAACAGGCCGCACCCAGCACTGCGCCAGTCAGCGTCACACAAACCGAACAAGCAACACTAGCACCGCCCGCAACATGCGGCACAGCGGGGAAAATCCCTTCACTAAGCGACATTGCGGACAGTTTGGGCAGTCATGATGCGCAACGGCAAACAAGCTGTTTCAGCTTCTTACAAGCCGAAAGCATGGCAGGCGACAAGGGTGCAGTGTTGTGGCTAGGCCGGGCATACCATAATGGTTGGGGTGTAGCGAAAAATCTGGAAGAAGCGACCAACCATTACCAGCAGGCCGCGACGGCTGATGACGCCGCTACCCGTGATTCTGCCAAGCAATGGTTGCAACAGTTGCAGCAAGAACAGCCGCAACTGTGACTGGCTTTAAACCTGCCAGTTAACAAAGTTTTCCAGCAGTTTCAGGCCATCATCGGCGGACTTTTCAGGGTGCGCCTGAATCGCGAACACATTGTCACGCGCAATCGCTGACGCATAGCTGATGCCGTATTCGGTAGACCCGGCAATCAGATCTGGCGTTACTGGCTCCACGTAGTAGCTGTGCACGAAATAGAAGCGTGCCCCGTCGGGGATGCCTTTCCACAGCGGGTGTTCCATCTGCTGCCACACCTGATTCCAACCCATTTGCGGAATCTTCAGGCGCACACCGATTTCCTGATGCACGGTGCCGAAATAGCGCACGTTGCCTTCATACACACCGAGGCATTCGATACCGCTGTTTTCTTCGGAATGCTGCATCAATACCTGCATTCCCATGCAAATGCCGAGGAAGGGTTTGGTCTGGATGACTTCGCGCACCACGTCCGCCATGCCACGGGTTTCGAGTTCACGCATACAGTCACGCGCCGCACCTTGCCCCGGAAACACCACTTTGTCCGCTTGCAAAATCATGTCAGGGTCGGCGGTAATCACCACGCTGGCAGCCGTTCCGGCAGCGTGGGCGACGGCGCGTTCCACCGAGTGCAGGTTGCCCATGTTGTAGTCGATGATAGCGATTTTTTGCATTACAGCGACCCTTTGGTGGATGGCATGATGCCCGCCATGCGCGGGTCGAGTTCCAGCGCCATGCGCAGCGCCCGCCCGAAGGCTTTGAAAACAGTTTCGGCAATGTGGTGAGAATTGCGCCCTTTGAGATTGTCGATGTGCAGCGACACTAACGCATGATTCACGAAACCTTGGAAAAATTCGTAAAACAAATCCGTTTCAAACGCACCAATGCTGGAACGGGGGTATTCCACCTGATGTTCTAGCCCCGGTCTGCCGGAAAAGTCGATAACCACGCGGGAAAGCGCTTCATCCAACGGCACATAGGCGTGCCCGTAACGGCGGATGCCTTTCTTGTCGCTGACGGCTTTCGCAAAAGCCTGCCCCAAGGTAATGCCGATGTCTTCGACACTGTGGTGGTCGTCGATGTGCTTATCACCCTTGCATTCGATGTCGAGGTCGATCATGCCGTGGCGGGCAACCTGATCGAGCATGTGTTCGAGGAAGGGGATGCCGGTGTCAAAGCGGGCTTTGCCGGTACCATCGAGGTTGACGGTGACGCGGATTTGGGTTTCGAGTGTGTTGCGTTCTACGCTGGCGGTACGTGCGGTCATAGCTAAACCTGTAACAGTGAGTTTGCCCAGATTCTAACACAGTGGGTGGCTTGCTCTCTATGCTCCAATACCACAGCCCCTACCGTGCTACCCTGCCAGCAGCTTTTCCGTCATCCGCGCCGCCTGTTCCCCGTAACTCCCGCCGAATAAGTTGAAATGGTTGAGGATGTGATACAGGTTGTACAGCGTCTTACGTACCGCATAGCCGCTATCCACCGGCCATGCCGCCTGATAAGCCGCGTAAAAATCTTCCCCGAAGCCACCAAACAGCTCGGTCATGGCAAGGTCGGTTTCACGGTCGCCGTAATACACCGCCGGGTCGTAAACCACCGGGCTGCCATCCGCGAGATAAGCCAGATTGCCACCCCACAAGTCACCGTGCAGCAAGGAGGCTACAGGCTGGTAGTCAGTGAAGAAAGCGCCTAATGCATCCTTAAGCTGCATCCCCAATTCATACGACCGACCGGGGTAGCCATTGCGCCGCGCCCGTTCAAGCTGAAAACCGAGGCGGTATTGCTGCCAAAAGCTCACCCAATCAGCATCTTGTGGATTACGTTGCGGGCTAGCACCAATGGTATTGTCACGGAACCAGCCATGTTGAGCGGCAGTATAACGGTGCAGCGCCGCCAGTTGTTCACCAGCCTGCGAGAGGTTGCCCAGATTTTGCAGCGGCAAGTATTCCAGCAGTAAGTAAGCGTGATTCCCCTCGACACCATAGCCCAACGGCTCAGGTGCACGTAGGGTGTTACTGGCGCGAATAGCTGCCAGCCCCGCTGTTTCTGCTGCAAACATTTCCAGCATACTGGCTTGATTCAGCTTAAGGAAATAGCGGGAACCATCGGCAAGTGTTACCTTATTGGTTTGGTTGATACACCCGCCACTGGCGGCTTCAACGCTGCGGATAACAACAGCATTCCCCACATGGCGCTGGAGCACAAGTTGGGTCAGGGTGGTGGTGTTAGGTTTCACTTAATTTGACACTAGGATCATGAATATGAAGTATACATTGTGTGCCGCAATGGCATTGTTGGCAACCCTTCCCGCCCATGCTGACGACAGCGCCACCGCAGGCTGGAATGTGGGTTTGGCTGCGACCGTTAGCCAATCGCCCTTTGTTGATGGTGATGCGGCACTGAGTGGCAAACCTGTCATGCTCGGCAACAATGAGTTTGATATTGCAGGCCCTACACTATCCTTAAGCGCCACCCCGCAACGCGAGTTTTATATCGGCGCGGGTCTGGATGACTGGGATTATGAGCGCGGCGACAGCCCCACGCTGCAAGACATGAAATCACTGGATCGCGCCATCAACCTGCGGGTCGGTGGTGCATGGAAACTCGCCAGCGGCAGCGCTACCGTTGATCTAGCACAAGATGTAGCGGGCGCACACAAAGGTGCTCAGGTCAAAGCACGTTACACCCAACGGCTTGCCGGGTCATACGCCGCCGTGCGCCCGTATATGGAAGCGCAATGGCTTTCCGCCGACATGACCGACTATTACGTGGGCGTGGATGCGGATGAGGTCAAAGCAGGCCGCCCAGCCTATCAAGCCGATGCCGCACTGGCACTGAAAGCAGGCGTGCTGCTGGAACAGCCGATCAGTAAACGCCTGACCTTGGTGGGTGAGGCAAATGTTACCGGCTACGACAGCGCCATCAGTGACAGCCCGATCATCGACAACAGCACCATTTGGGGTGGCGCGATGGGTGTTGCCTACCGCTGGTAAAACGCCTTATTTTCCCCCGCTTAATTGCTGAACTTCGGCGATGGCGGGGGCAGAACCTTCAATATCGAACTGAGGTGGGAACGATTCACGTACCGCAAGTACCTTCAACTGACCAGCTTTTTCAAGCGCACGAATCTTCATTTCTACCGGATCGGGTTTGGCGGCAGTGCCGTGTATCGTGGCGCGGCTGGTGGGGCTGTTGTCCGTTGGCGGAGTGCAAGCACTGAGGGTGGCGAGACAAAATGCCAGTGTGCTGAGGGTTTTCATGATGCGTCCTTGGGTTGAGTGGAGACACAAAAGCTTGCGTCTCCACGCCCCCATTGTCAAATCTTACGCTTTGCGGCTAACCGCTTCTACGCCTGCAAACGCCGCCATGTTCACAATCCCGCGCACCGTGGTACTTTCCGTGAGGATATGTGCCGGGTAATTCGTACCCACCAGCATAGGCCCAACAGGTGTGCCTTCGCCCAGCATTTTCACCATATTGTAGGCAATGTTCGCTGAGTTCAGATCCGGGCACACCAGCAAATTGGCTTCGCCTTCAAACGCGGCGTTGGGGAACAAGCGGTCGCGGATTTCCTGTGACAGCGCCGCATCCGCATGCATTTCGCCTTCGGCCAAAATGTGCGGGTACTTCTCGCGCAGGATTTCCAACGCTTTGCGCATCTTGTCGGAATGCTCGTTCATGCGGCTGCCAAAGTTGGAATGCGACAGCAACGCCGCCTTCGGTTCCATCCCAAACCCCGTAATCAGTTCCGCTGCCAGTGCGGTATTGTCAGCAAGCTGTGCGGGCGTAGGTTTGACACCTACGTGGGTATCGGACAGGAAATACGTGCCTTTTTTCAGGATCAGCATCGTGACAGCCGCCACGTCAGCCAAGCCGGGGCGAGCGCCAATCAGGTCACGCACGTAATGCAGATGGGAAATAAAGTTACCTTCTACCCCGCAAATCATCGCATCGGCATCCCCACAACGCACCATCACCGCCGCGATTTGGGTGGTACGTGCGGTCATAACACGACGGCTATAGGTCGGGGTAATGCCTTTGCGGCACATCACCGCGTAATGTTCCGCCACATGCTTTTCGTAGTGGGGGTTGTTACGCGGGTCAACCACTTCGATGTCTTTGCCGATCTTCAGGCGCAGGTCGTAAGCGGTAATATTGCGCTGAATGCTTTCCGGGTCGCCGATCAGGATCGGTTTGCAAATGCCGTCATCCACCAGTTGTTGCACCGCATTGATGACACGTTGTGATTCACCTTCGGCAAACACAATGCGCTGCGGGTTGAGTTTGGCGCGTTCAAACACCGGCTTCATGGTCATGCCGGAGCGGAACACGAAACTTTCCAGTTGACGCCCGTAAGCCTCGAAATCGGTAATCGGGCGAGTAGCAACCCCGCTATCCATCGCTGCCTTGGCAACACGCGGCGGGATAATGGTCATCAAGCGCGGGTCAAACGGCTTGGGGATCAGGTAATCGCGCCCGAAGTGGAATTCCGCACCACCGTAAGCGGAGACCACTTCGTCGGAAGCTTCGCGGGTGGCAAGGTCGCCAATCGCTTCGACCACGGCGATTTTCATCGCTTCATTGATTTCGGTTGCGCCCACATCCAACGCACCCCGGAACAGGAACGGGAAGCACAACACGTTGTTAACCTGGTTCGGGTAATCGCTGCGCCCGGTGGCCATAATCGCGTCGGAACGCACTTCGTACACCAGTTCCGGGCGGATTTCAGGCTCAGGGTTGGCGAGTGCGAGGATGAGGGGGTTTTCCGCCATCACCCTGACATGCTCCTGCTTGAGCACACGCGGCGCAGACAGGCCGAGGAAAACATCCACCCCGTCCATCACATCATCCAGCGTGCGGGCGGTGGTGTCGATGGCGTAAGCGGCATTGTACGGGTTCATTTCCTCCTCACGCCCTTTGAAAATGATGCCGAAACGGTCGTTGACGATAATGTTTTCTTTCTTCAGACCCATTTCCACCAGCAGGTTGAGGCAGGCAATCGCTGCCGCACCCGCGCCGGAACACACCAGCTTGATGTCTTCGATATTCTTGCCTGCGACGCGCAAACCGTTACGGATAGCGGCTGCCACGCAAATCGCCGTACCGTGCTGGTCGTCGTGGAACACCGGGATTTTCATGCGGGCTTTCAGACGCTTTTCCACCTCAAAGCATTCTGGCGCTTTGATGTCTTCGAGGTTGATGCCGCCAAAAGTGGGTTCCATCAGGGCGATGGCTTCGACCAATTTATCCACATCCAGCGTGTCCAACTCGATGTCGAAAGCGTTCACACCGGCGAATTTCTTGAACAGTACCGCCTTGCCTTCCATGACGGGCTTGGAGGCCAGTGCGCCAATCGACCCTAGCCCCAGCACCGCTGTGCCGTTGGAAATCACCGCTACCAGATTGCCACGGGTGGTGTAATTGGCCGCCAACGTCGGGTCGGCGGCAATCGCCAGACTCGCTGCCGCCACACCAGGGGAATACGCCAGTGCCAGATCGCGCTGGTTGGTCATGTTTTTGGTCGGGGTCACTTCGAGTTTGCCCGGCTGCGGGAATTCGTGGTAATCAAGCGCGGCTTGGTCTAGTTCGTCTTTCATAGCGGTCTGTTATCCTCTCTATTTTTAGCGGGAGGTGGCGGAATTCCGCCGCCTGACAAAATGCCTTCTGGCGGGATTCCGCCGTTTGTCTGATATTACCTGACTTTTGTGCAATGCGAAAATATTTATTAAGCAATTGTTTTTAAAAGACTTTAAATATTTATCTGTCAAAAGGGCAACGTTGGCACGTTTCTTCCAATATAAACCACTGAATCACACACGTTTAACTTTGGAGAGAGAGAAACATGAAAAAAGCATTCCTGAGCATTACTGCTGCCGTGGTACTGGGTCTGGCCTCACTGAGCGCACAAGCTGAGCCGATTACCGTCAAGTTTTCCCACGTCGTTGCTGAAAACACCCCTAAAGGCTTGATGGCCAACAAATTCAGGGATCTGGTCGCGGCTGATCCGGCACTGAAAGACAAGGTAGTCGTTGAAGTATTCCCCAATTCCCAGTTGTTCGACGATGACAAGGTAATGGATGCGATGCTGCTGGGCGATGTGCAGATTGCTGCACCTTCCTTGTCCAAATTCCAGAAATACAACCCGCAACTGTTAATTTACGATCTGCCTTTCCTGTTCAAGGACATCGCAGCAGTCGACAGATTCCAGCAAAGCGAAGACGGTCAGACACTGCTGACTTCCATGAAAGACAAGGGTTACATCGGTCTGGGCTATTTGCACAATGGCATGAAGCAGCTTTCTGCCAACAAGCCACTGAAAACCCCTGAAGATGCCAAGGGGCTGAAATTCCGCATCCAGACCTCTGATGTGCTGGCAGCGCAGTTTGAGGCCGTCGGTGGCGTGCCGGTCAAAAAGCCGTTTTCCGAAGTCTTCACCCTGATGCAAACCAAGGCGATTGACGGTTCTGAAAACCCTTGGTCCAACATCTACTCCAAGAAATTCCACGAAGTGCAGAGCGACATTACCGAGTCTGACCACGGCGTACTCGACTACATGGTCATTACCTCCTCCGAATTCTGGGATGGCTTGGATGAAGATGTGCGTACTGCACTGAAAAAGGATATGGATGAAGCAGTCACTTACGGCAACGAAATGTCCGTCAAAAAAGCTGACGAAGACAAGCAAGCGATCATTGATAGCAAGCGTTCCACCGTTTACACCCTGACCGCCGAAGAGCGCCAGAAGTGGGTCGATGCGATGAAGCCGGTGTGGGACAAGTTCAAGGACACCATCGGTGCGGATTTGATCGACAAAGCGTTGAAGGCTAACGAGGGGTAGCCGGGAAAAGCCTCTCCCCTGATCGGGGGAGAGGTTTCTCTTTACGTGAGGGGTATTTAGGGAGAGGAGGGAGAACGTCAATGCTCAAGATCATTCACCGTCTCGAAGAAAACATCATTGCACTGCTGCTGGTTGGCATGACGTTGCTGGTGTTCGTCGAGACTATTTTGCGTTTCGGTTTCGGCATGGGGCTGATGTGGTCAGAGGAACTGACCTTGCATCTATCCGCGTGGATGGTGCTGTTTGGCGCATCCTATGGCCTACGGGTCGGGGCGCATATCGGCGTCGACTTTCTGGTTAAAAAGTTTTCGGAAGAGACCCAGCGCATTATCGGCCTGATCATGGTCGCGGCGGCGTTGGTGTATTGCATCCTGTTCATGTATGGCGCGTGGGAATATCTGGGCAAGATTTATAAGGTAGGCATTGAGCTGAACGATATGTCTATCAAGAAGTGGCAGGCTCACAGCATCCTGCTGGTCGGTTTCCTGCTGATCGGAATTCGCCTGATCGAAATCGGTATACGGATGTGGCGCTATGAACAGACCATGATCAGTATGCACGATGAAGCCAAAGAAGTATTGGAACTGCAAAAAGAAGCCGTGGGAGGTTTGAAATGACCATTGCCTTCCTATTTATCCTGCTGTTTGCGCTGATCTTCTTCGGAATGCCAATTGCCATTTCCTTGGGTTTGGCGAGTATCACCACCATCCTGCTGTTTTCGCACGACTCGCTGGGGTCGATTGCGCTGAAGTTTTTTGAATCACAGTCGGGTCACTATACTTTGCTGGCGATTCCATTTTTCATCCTGTCATCCGCATTCCTTTCCACGGGTGGGGTCGCACGGCGTTTGATTGATTTTGCGATTGCCGCTATCGGGCATGTGCGCGGCGGGCTGGCGATGGCCTCGGTACTGGCGTGTATGTTGTTTGCGGCGGTTTCCGGTTCTTCCCCTGCCACGGTCGCGGCCATTGGTGCAATCGTCATTACCGGCATGGTGCGGGCAGGTTATCCGATGGCGTTTGGCGCGGGTGTTATCACCACGGCCGGAACGCTGGGTATTCTGATTCCGCCGTCCATCGTTATGCTGGTGTATTCCGCTGCAACGGAAGTATCAGCGGCGAAAATGTTTGAGGCAGGCTTTATCCCCGGCATCATGATGGGCTTGTTACTGATGGTGGCTATCTACATCGTGGCGCGGGTGAAAAAACTGCCTGCGCAACCCTTCCCC
The DNA here is from genome assembly GCF_017901135.1 of Thiothrix litoralis. Lineage (NCBI taxonomy): Bacteria > Pseudomonadati > Pseudomonadota > Gammaproteobacteria > Thiotrichales > Thiotrichaceae > Thiothrix > Thiothrix litoralis. The sequence goes on from NZ_CP072801.1 coordinate 3,409,272, forward strand.
GGTTTCCGCACCCTCCTAGTAACCGGCGGGCGGGCATTGGGTGGGATGATGCTGATCTTCATCGTACTGGGCGCTATTTACGGCGGGGTTGCCAGCCCGACGGAAGCGGCAGCAGTGGCGGCGGTGTACGCTTTCCTGATTGCTGTTTACGGCTACCGTGACATTGGCCCGCTGAAAGGCAAGCCGTGGGTAAGCGAAGGCGAGAGCACTAGCGCTGCAATCATGCGTAACCTGCTGTATTTCCCGCGTGCAATGGTGATGTCAGTCGGCGATCAGGAAGTGCGCAAGGTCATTATGGATGCGGCGAAAGTGAGCATCATGTTGCTGTTCATTATCGGTAACGCGATGTTGTTTGCGCACGTACTGACTACCGAACGGATTCCGCACCACATTGCTGAAACGATTGTGGGCTGGGGATTACCGGCTTGGGGTTTCCTGATCATCGTCAACCTGTTGCTATTGGCGGCGGGGAATTTCATGGAGCCTTCTGCGATTCTGCTGATCATGGCGCCTATCCTGTTCCCGATTGCGGTCAAGTTGGGCATCGACCCGATTCACCTGGGCATCATTATGACGGTGAATATGGAAATAGGCATGTTGACGCCGCCGGTGGGCTTGAACTTGTTCGTCACGGCGGGGATTACCGGCAAAAGTATGGGCTGGGTCATTAAGGCATCGCTGCCTTGGACGCTGTTGCTGCTAGGCTTCTTGCTGCTGATCACATACGTTCCGCAGATTTCGCTGTGGTTGCCGGAATACCTGAACGAATTGCGTGGGTTCGCACCGGGTTCCTGATGTTGTAAGACTTTCTTTTTGTGTGGTTTGCGCCTGTATCTTCATGGTCAGGCGCTGTTTTATCCGAGGCTAGAATGAACGAACTTAAACCTTTCAAGACCATCCTGTATGCCACCAATCTGGGCGACAGGATGCGCCCGGTGTTCCGCCATGCCCTCAATATGGCACGCATCCATCACGCCAAAATCATCATGCTGCACGCCGTCGCACCGATTGGCTCGACCGGGCAAGCGATTTTGTCGATGTATTTGCCTGACAAGCAAGTGCACGACATCGAGCAGGAAAGCCTGAACCAGCTCATCGACACCATGCGCGAACGCCTGAAAAACTATTGCGCGGAAGAAGATGATTTCTGCAAGGACAAGGATTCGCTCATCGACAAAATTGTGGTCAGCCCCGGCAACCCTGCACACGTCATCAACCATTATGCGGAAGCGCACGCAGCGGATTTGATCGTGATTGGCAGCCATACCCGCCACGCCAATGATCACACCATGCTGGGTTCAACGGCGCGGACGGTGACGCAACATAGCAAGGTTCCGGTGTTGATTATTCCGAACGGGGAATAGTTTGTCTCTCTAGTTGTATTGTGGTACTTGCGCCTGTCAGACTCCTCGTCGGCAGGCGTTTTTTTGTACAAAATAGCGTTATTTACCCTTATTTTGTGTCTAAGACTGGAAAAAATAACCCTTACTTTATCAGTTGTCGTGGCAAACGCTAGGGTCGATGGTGATACGGTTGTGTGTATTCATTCGCTATCCCTCATGTGCTTTTCAAAAAGCATACCATAATACTCAGTGGCTCATACGCACAGAACTAAGCCGCCCGTTGTTACGGCAAATGCAGGCATGACTTGAATTCACGTAGCATGAAACTCCGCTATCCAATCCTAAACACCATCGCCAAACCCATTTGCCCGCAAGTCGGCTATACGCACGATCATCGAACGGTTCGGGTCAAACGGGGTGTCTTCAAAACCCCAATGCTGGTAAAAGGTGCGGATGCTGTCATCTAATGGGTGGGTGATCATACAGGCACACCCGATTTGTTCGCTGATTTGCACCGCTGTCTTGAAGGCAAAGAATAGCAGTGATTTTGCCAGCCCTTGTCCTTGATAGTTCAGATCAACTGCCAGTTGCCCCAGTAGTACGGCGGGCACAGCTTCCGGGCGGTTACGCTGTTGGGCTTTGGGTAGGAATTCACGGCGGATTTCCGCAGCCGTTAGGGCAACAAAACCGGCAATTTTACCTGTCTCGGTATCGCAAATGACATTGGTGCGCGAGATGCCGAATTGCTGGTTTTTCCACGCATGGCGTTGGAACCACGTATTCAGCGAAGGCTTGCCACAGTCAAAATCATTACGCTCATCGTCTTCCGCCAAGGGGCGGGGTTTGCTTATTTTTCCCATACTGGCGTACTGGCGGCTAGGTGTTTCAGCGCAGAGATTTCTTTGGCGGGTGCATCGAGCCACGCTTCAAACTGCTCCCAAAGGGCGATGGGAATTTCGACGATACGTCGCTCCATGACTTCCAGTTCGGCAGATTCCACGGCTTTGCGGCGAATGAATTCGCTCAGGGTAGTGTGTGCCTGTTTGGCAGCAGTTTCCAGCAGGCTGCGTTCATTGTCGTTGACGCGGACGCTGAGTATGGAAGTGGACATGGTGTGATCCTCGATATGCTTATTGTCATACAATAGCATACTTGGGATCGTTTTGTTGAGATCACCTAAACCATAGCTGTACTGAATTGACTTCCTCCCCTCCCTAAAAGAAGGGGATTCCTAATTCATCGAGAACAGGACAACGACACCGAAATGCCATCACCGCTAACATTCTCTCCAAAGGCTAACACCGCCAGTCCGGCGGCTAAAATGTTACGTGCTGCATTCACGTCACGGTCATGGGTTGCGCCACATTCGGGGCATTCCCAAGACCGCACGTCCAGCGGCATGTTTGCTTTCACGAAACCGCAGCCGTTACAGCGCTTGCTGGAAGGGAAGAACCTATCGATTTCGACATACGTCCTGCCTGCCCAGTTGGCTTTGTACGCCAGTTGGCGGGTAAATTCCCCCCAGCTTGCATCCGCAATGTGCTTGGCCAGTGTCGGGTTCTTAATCATGTTCTTCACGGCGAGGTTTTCAACGCAGATCACTTGGTTCTCGTTTATTAATCTGCGGGACAGTTTGTGCAAGTTGTCCGAACGACAATCGGAAATCTTCGCGTGAACACGGGCAACTTTGCGTTTGGCTTTCAGCCGGTTCTTGCTGCCGCGTTTCTTCTTGGCAAGACGGCGTTGATACTTCGCCAGTTTAACCGCGTGTTGGGCGGTGTGGCGGGGATTGCCGGACTTAAAACCGTCAGAGGTGACGAACAAATCCTTGATGCCCACGTCGATGCCTGCCTTTTTGTCGGTGACGGGCAACAGCGTGGGTTCAAATTCACACAAGCAAGACACGAAATAGCGTCCGGCCTGATCTTTGGAAACAGTAACGGTGGTGGGGTCAGCAGGAAGTGGTCGACTCCACTTGATGTTCAGCGGCGTAGCGCACTTCGCCAGTTTCAGTTCACCGTTGCGGAATGTAAAAGCACGGTAAGTAAATTCTGCCGACTGGCGATACTTTTTGGATTTGAAGACAGGGTATTTTGCCCTGCCCTCAAAAAAGTTCTTGAACGCGGTTTGTTGGTTCCGCAAGCATTGTTGCAGCGGAACACTGGAAACGTCGTTCAGAAAAAGCCGTTCGGGCAGTTTTTTGATGGCGGTCAATCGCGCATTAGCATCCAGGTAACTGACCTTTTCCTGAGTCTGATCGTAAGCATCCGTGCGGTAACGCAAGATGCTGTTGTACACGTAACGCACACAACCAAACGTCTGCGCCAGCAACTTTTCTTGTTGCGGGTCTGGGTAAAACCGGAATTTGTAGGCGCGTTTCGTTGGCATGACTCACAGTGTAGTCCATGCCGTGTTCGTTGTGCCTGTTTAACCAAAATAGCGTAAACGAAAAGAGGAGCGAGAACAGGGTCGGCTCCGCCGACGCGCTATCCCTCCCCGCCCTGAAGGACGGGGTATCTCGCGCAAGATGGATGAAAATGCCTGACGTTGTGTTCAATCGGATATTTTGTCCTCCGTGCATCCCGCCATTCTTTGCATCCGTGCCTCAAACTTGAGTCATTAGATTTTTCGATAACAAGAAAATATAAGCAGATAAATAAAATTTAATTAAATTAATTTTTATTTGCACTACTATTTTTCTGTTAGTCTCAATGAAAGTACACCACCAAACAATCAAGGAAACTTATCATGGATATAGGTATTGCGGCATTAATGGATATGATCTATCGGGACTTGACACTGCAATCTTCATAGCCAATGACAAAGAAAAAATAGTAAAATAAAAACTAGCACTGCCAAGAAAATCTGATTAGTCAGAATTCAAATCATTCAATTACAACAACTGCAACTCCTCTTATACTTCTCCATCTTCCCAATCCCCGGATTAAACGTATTGGTCGGGTCAAGCTGCTTATAAAACTCGCGTAAGCCGTTTTCCGCCTCGTACAAATGCCCGACATTGTGTTCCGCCGGATACTTCGCCCCACGTGAATCCAGCAGTTCCAGCATCGCCTTCTTCACCGCTTTCGCATCCGCGCCTTTTTTCAGGATGTAATCCTGATGGAAAACGTGGCACATGAAATGCCCGTAATACAGCGAATATTCAATCTGGCTACGAATGCTTTCTGGCAATTGTTCCACCCAGTCGCTGTCGTTGCGGCGTAAGGCAATATCCAGCGCCAACATCTCCCCGACCTTGTGGCTGTTGACGGTCTGGTAACGGATCGCCGCGCCCGCGACCGCAAAACGTTGCAAATAAGCTTTGCTAGCCTCGTCCGGCGTGCATTCAAAATACCCGCCGTCATTGGCCTTATCCGCAAAGAATTCCGGCAGGAACGCCTGCGCCTCGGCAATGCCGCCATCGCTCATTTTCAGGATCAGGTGATGTTCGTAACGGTCACGGAACGTCAGCAAACGCGCGGGCAAATGCTGCGGAAACAAATGACTTGCGCCCTGCATTACCCGGTCACTGAGGTATTTCGGCAGTAACGGCAACTTATTCAAGGTCGCATCCGTGCGCCCCTTGAGGGCGAATAGTTTCGGCATCCAGTCAGTGCCCAGCTTTTCGATGGTGAGGAAGGTATCCTTGCCGTATTTTTCCGCGATATTGAAACTGTCGCGGTGCATGTATTCGCCGACTTCCGGCACATTCTCAAAGCGGCTCAGGATGTGACGGCGCAAACGGGTCAGCACTTGCGGGTCATTCGTACCGATGTAAAAGCTCTGATCCTGCTGCGCTACCGGGAACGTATCCAACCGCACCGCAAACACCGCCAGTTTCCCGGCACTGCCGCTGGCTTCGTACAAGCGACGCGGGTCAGCATTGAAGCGCGAAGGAATCGCGGAATCCACGTCGCGCAAGCGTTCGATATACTCGCGGTCGGAAGCCATTTTGCCGCCATCATCCACGCCTTCTTTCACAAAGTCGCCGGATGCCAGCCGGGTCAGCATGGTTTCCGGCGAATCGCCCAGCTCAATGCCCAGATGGTTGACCAGTTCCAGCTTGCCATCCGCCGTTACCCGCGCAAACAGTGCCAGCTCGGTATAAGCGGGGCCGCGTTTGACCAGTGCCCCGCCAGAATTATTCGCCACCCCGCCGACAATCGACGCCCCCAAACTGGAGGAGCCGATCACCGAATGTGGCGCTCGTTTGAGCGGCTTGAGCAGTTTTTCCAACTTGTGCAAGGTTGCACCGGGGAAACTCAGCACCTGCTCACCGCCATTCAACAACACAATATCCGCCATCGCCAACGTATTGATCACCACCACTTCCCGGTCGTAATCCGCCCCGCTGGGGGTGGAACCTTCCGTCAGCCCGGTTTTGGCCGCCTGCATAATGATAATGGTGTTCGCCGCCACACAGGCTTCCAGTACGCGCCACAATTTCAGCAGCGAATCGGGGAACACCACTGCCAGCGCCGCACCACTGCCGGAACGGAAGCCGGTGCGGTAATACTCGGTGCGGCGTTGCCCGGTGGTAACTTTATCCGCACCCACGATGCCTTGCAGGGTGGTAATCAAAGGATGGTTCATGGCTTTTGCCTCACATTAATGGATCAGTTACGCCCAGCACATGGATAGCAACCAGCGTAATAATACCCGCCATCACGAGGTAGTACAGGGTCGGAATAATCGTCAGGCGAATGGTTTGCCCTTCACGCCCCAACAAGCCGACGGTTGCCGACGCTGCCACCACGTTATGGATCGCAATCATATTACCCGCCGCCGCACCGACCGCTTGCACCGCTACCAGCATCCCGCCCGACACGCCGATCAACCCAGCCGTATCAAACTGGAATTGCGCCATCATCAGGTTGGAAACGGTATTCGAGCCAGCAATGAAAGCGCCCAATGCACCCACCGCTGGGGCAAAGAACGGGTAAATGTCACCCACACCACTCGCTACCAACTGCGCCATAGCACGCGGCATGGACGGCAAATCCGCCAGATTCACCCCGGAGTTGATCAGAATCCGCACCATCGGAATGGTGAACACCAGCACAAAACCCGCGCCCAACAAGGTGCGTGAAGACTCGCCCACCGCTGCTTTCAACTCAGAAAACTTCATGCGATGCAGGAAGAACGTCGCCAAAACCACCAGCACCATGATGCCGCCCGGCAAGTACAGGAACTCGATTTTGCCGGAAATGCCTTTTTCACCCAGAATATCCACCCACGGCAATACCAGCGTGCTGTTCAGGAAACCTTTCACCTCAGTGCTCACCCGTGACAGCACCAGCAAACTCGCCAGCAAGACATACGGCAACCACGCCATGCCAATCGACACGGGCGCTTTGGCAGTCAAGCTATCCAGTTTAATTTCGATGCTACCCAGCCATTCTGCTGACCATTCGCTCGCTGGGGCAAAGTCCCACGCTTTTTTGGGGATTAAGAAACCAGCCCGCGCCGCAGGCACAACCAATGACAAACCCACCAATGCACCAATAATGGACGGGAATTCCGGCCCCAAGAAGACGCCAGCCAGTGCGTAAGGAATCACGAATGCCAAGCCTGCGAAAATCGCAAACGGCGCAACCGACAAACCTTCCACCCAGGATTTATTACGCCCGAAGAAACGGGTCAGCATGACGCACATGAACAGCGGCATCAACACACCAATGATGGCGTGGGTAATCGCCACTTCCGAGGTAATCAAACCGTAGAAAACATCCCAACTTGAACCTTGGCTGAGGAGTTTTTCACTGATACCGGCCTTGTCCAGACCGCCAGTTACACCGACGATAATGGGCGTGCCGACCGCACCGAAGGATACCGGGGTGGATTGCACCATCATGCCCACCATGACTGCTGCCATAGCCGGGAAGCCTAACGCCACCAACAAAGGTGCGACGACTGCCGCCGGTGTACCAAAGCCAGAAGCCCCTTCAATAAAGCAACCAAACAACCATGCCACGATAATGACCTGAATGCGCCGATCCGGGCTGACATTGGAAAAACCCGCGCGAATCGCGGTGATTGCCCCGGAATGCTTCAAGGTATTCAGCAGCAAAATCGCCCCGAATATAATCCACAAAATCGCCCCGGTCAGGATCAAACCTTGCAAGGTAGAAGCCAACACCCGGTTAACCGTCATGTCCCACGCGGTCAGCGCAATCGCTGCCGTCACCACAAACACCAAGGGCATCGCCCGTCGGGCGGGCCAGTTGAATCCCACCAGCAGCACGGCTGCCAGCACCAGCGGCAAAAATGCCAGTAACGAAAGCACAGTTTGGCTCATTGAAAACGCCTCCTCCAAGGTAAATAACTGGTCTTACCAATTTGACCGATAGCCAACAACTGGTAAGACCGTGAAATTCTGTAACTTTTACCAAGTCCTTGTCAATCTTTAAATTTATCTGCTTGCAATAAAGCCTGTTGCCTTTTATGATAGCCGAAATTGGTAAGACCAAAAAACAGGAAGGAAGCAAACCGTGCGGATTGCCGAACAAGTGACCCAACAACTCGAACAGATGATCACCAGCGGGCATTTCAAGTTGGGCGAACGCCTGCCTGCCGAACGCGCCTTGGCGGAACAGTTTGGGGTATCGCGCCCCTCCTTGCGCGAGGCGATTCAAACCTTGATCAGCCGTGGCTTGCTGCTCTCCAAACCCGGCGGCGGCACGTTTGTGCAAAGCGAAACGCCTCACGCAGCCGTTCCATGCAGCAGCCCGCTGGTTGAGCTGTTCCGTGAAAACCCGGAATACCGTTTCGATGTGCTGGAAATCCGCCATGCGCTGGAAGGCAACGCCGCGTGGTATGCCGCCTTACGCGCCACTGACGAAGACAAGCAGAATATCCGCGCCCGCTTCGATGACATGATCCGGCTGCATGGCAGCGAAGACCCGATGGACGAAGCCCGCGCCGATGCCGATTTCCACCTCGCCATTGTCGAGGCTTCGCACAATCTGGTGCTGCTGCAAGTCATGAAAAACCTGTTTGAACTGCTGCAAAACAGCATTTCGCACAACCTCGACAAGCTTTACACCATTCCACGGGTGTTTGACCCCTTGAGCCACCAACACCGGGCGCTCATGGAAGCGGTCATGGCCAGTAACCCCGAAGCAGCCCGTCAAGCCGCGCAAGAACACTTGGCCTTTGTGGAAGATTCCCTCAAATCCATCGACGCCGACGAAGCCCGCAAAGTGCGTTCGTTGCGTCACCTGACCCTGATTGGAAGGTAAGTTTTATGGCAAACCGCCCCGATACCATCTACTTTTTCGGCACCTGCCTGATTGACCTGATGTACCCGCAAGCGGGCGTCTCGGCGATTCAGTTAATCCAGCGGGCAGGTGTGAACGTGATTTTCCCACCCGCGCAAACCTGTTGCGGACAACCCGCGTGGAATTCCGGCTACCGCGACGAAGCGCGTGCCGTGGCACGGGCGCAAATCGCTTTGTTCCCCAAACCCATTCCCATCGTCATCCCCTCCGGCTCGTGCGCGGGCATGATGAAAGCCCATTACCCCGAACTCTTCAAAGGCGAAGTTGACGAAGCGCAAGCGCTGGATGTGGCGGGGCGCGTGTTTGAACTCACCGAATTTCTGGTCGATGTGCTACAAATCGAACTGCAAGATTTGGGCGCACCGATCAAGGTGGCGGTACACACTTCCTGTTCCGCCCGCCGTGAAATGGGCGTTGCCGACAAGATCGAATCGCTGCTGGGGCAATTGAGCAACGTCGAACGGGTAGAACACGCCCGCAAGCCGGAATGCTGTGGTTTCGGCGGCACGTTTGCGGTGAAAGAGCCGGAAATTTCCGCCGCGATGGTGCTGGATAAAACCACTCATATCCGCAATGCCGGGGTCGATCGGCTGGTCAGTCAGGATGGCGGTTGCCTGATGAATATCAGCGGGGCAATGGAAAAGCAGGGTAATGCCATTCCAAGCCAGCACATTGCCGAGTTTTTGTGGGAAAGAACCGGAGGGAATGCCTCATGACCAGCGAATTCCGCATCACTGTGCGCGAGAACCTCGCCAAAGCCGAAGTCCGCGCCAACTTCTACCGTGCGATGGATGGCCTGATGACGCGCCGCCTCGATCAATTCCCCGACAAGGTGGAACTGGAACGCTTGCGTACCCAAAGCATGGCAATCCGCGCCAATGCCTTAAGTAAACTGCCGGAATTGCTGGAACAGCTCGAAACCAACCTGACCCGCAACGGCATTCAGGTGCACTGGGCAGAAACCACCGATCAGGCCAACCAGATCGTGCTGGGCATTATGCAGCAGCACAACGCCCAGTCGATCATCAAGGGCAAGTCGATGGTGTCGGAAGAAATGGGCTTGAACCATTTCCTCGAAGCCTTGGGCATTGAAGCGCTGGAATCGGATTTGGGTGAATTCATTATCCAGCTTGACCACGAAGCGCCGTCGCACATTATCATGCCCGCGATCCACAAAAACCGCGTGCAAATTGCCAAGCTGTTCCACGAAAAATTCCCCGACATCCCCTACACCGAAGACGTGGATGAGTTGACGCAACTGGCGCGGCGCATCTTGCGCGACAAGTTTTACGCCGCACCTGTGGGGCTTTCCGGGGTGAACTTTATGGTGGCGGAAACCGGCACGCTGTGTCTGGTGGAAAACGAAGGCAATGGGCGCATGTCGACCACCGCTCCCCCGGTACACATTGCGGTCACGGGCATCGAAAAGGTGGTGGAAAGCCTGAGCGATGTACCGCCACTGTTGAGCATTTTGACCCGTTCCGCCACCGGGCAGCCGATTACCACTTACGTGAATATGATCAGCAGCCCGCGCAAGCCGGGTGAAAAAGATGGCCCCGAAGAGGTGCATCTGGTGCTGCTGGATAACGGGCGTTCCAATATTTACAGCGACCCGGAATTGCTGGCAACGCTGCGCTGCATCCGTTGCGGGGCGTGCATTAACCATTGCCCGGTGTACGTGCGCATTGGCGGACACAGCTATGGCACGGTGTATCCGGGGCCCATCGGCTCGATTTTGGAGCCGCAAAAAGCCGGGTTGGATGTGCATGGCGAACTGACTCAAGCCTCGACCTTGTGCGGGGCATGTAGCGAAGTTTGTCCGGTACGCATCCCGATTCCCAGCATTCTCAACCGCTTGCGTTACGACGGGGTACGCAAGGATGCCGCAAATACCCATACTGTGGGTTCGGGCAAACGCCGCACGCTGAGTGAAGCGGCGACGTGGAAAACCTGGGCGTGGGCAGCGACGCACCCGGCGCTTTACCACACCGGCTCGAAACTGGCGACGCGCTTCAAGGGCATGTTGCCGACCAATCTGGGGGCGTGGACATCGGTACGTACTGCGCCGAAACTCGCCGAATCCACCTTGCACGAACGCCTCAAAGCCTTGGGAGTTGATCATGAGTAATACCACTGCTTCTCGCACCAACATCCTTGCGCGTTTGCGCGAACCGCAACGCCCAGAATGCGGCTTTGACGAGCGTGATTACCTGAGCCGCTTCGATTGGGATCGTACCGAACGGGTACGGCGTTTCACCGAACGCATGGTGGCGGTACGTGCCGAAGTGCATCAGGCAACGGCTGATTCGTGGCTGAATGTGGTTAAGCAAGTCTGTGCCGCCAAGGGCTTGAAAAATCTGTTGGTTTCGCCAGAAACAGAACGGGGTAAACAGATCCATGCACAGGCAGAACATTTTCCGGCACTCAAAACTTACGATCGGCCGATTGAAGGCTGGAAAGAGGAACTGTTCTACGGGGTGGATGCAGCTTTCACCAGCACCTTTGGCGGGATTGCCGAAACGGGTACGTTGATTCTGATGCCAGATGCGGAAGAACCGCGTTTGATGTCGCTGGTTCCACCCGTGCATATTGCGGTGCTGGAAGTGGATAAGCTCTACACCACGTTTGCCGAGGCGGTGCAGGAACAAGGCTGGGTAAAAACGGGAATGCCCAGCAATGCGCTGCTGGTTTCGGGCCCCTCGAAGTCGGCGGATATTGAGCAGACGCTGGCGTATGGGGTGCATGGGCCGAAGGAGCTGGTGGTGATTTTGGTTTAAGCCTGAAAATACGGTGAGGGCAAGGTCGGGTACGTCCGGTAAACATGCTGGAATACCCGCTCCCTCAAGACGGGAATTTCATCCACACTGTAATCATTCACCGGCAAGCCGGTATTTTCATCATACAGAAAATCGTAAATCTGCTGACGTACTGCATCACGGGTCGCCTCCTTATCGCGCCAATTGGCAATGCGTAGGCGTTCAGCTTTCAGGGTTTCCAGCAATTCAGCCGCCACTTGCTTGATACGTTCGCGCTCTTTGGATTTCAGGTCAGGTTTTTCCAGCAAATCAAACAAGGCTAGGGTTTCCTCATCCATGTGTTCGCGTTGCGCCCGTTTTTCCTCTTCACTCAGGGCATTGACCAGCTTCACCAAGGCTTCAAAGGTTTGCTCGATGGTGGCACGATCTTTTTCCTGATTGTATGTTTTCACCAGTTGTTCGTAGTGATCCTGAAAATTGGTGCGTAACGGGTTCTGCATCAACAGCCGCTGCAATTGTTGCTCGATAGCACTTTTCAGGGATTGCACCGTGGTACGGGGCTGTTTGCTGGCGGCAAACTCACGCCGCAACAAGTCAAAATCAATCTGGCTGATGTCATAGATACTGGCGGTTTCCGGGGTATCAGGTCTGGGCTGATCACGCACACCGGACGTATCAATGGCCTGATCAACAAGGTGGTGCAATTCGCGTAGGATGGCTGAAATATCTGCTCGTTGCGTATCGGCTTGCAAGCTTTTGTAGATGATATTGACAGCATCGCGTGCTTCCCGATAGGCATTGACCCCCGGAATAGTGATGCACGCCTTGAAGGTATTGAGCACGGCTCGTGCCATGATTTCAAACTGCTTGCGGGTGTGGTCATTTTCATTGACCGCTTCTTTGGCATCACGGATCGCTTTGTTTTTGGCAAAGCCTTGCGCTTCATCAATGCTTGCCAGCGCAAACCCGCGCTGTTGCAGGAAATCACGCGCCATACCAATGGCCTCCGCCAGCGTTTTCAGCAGCTCTTCTTTAGGGCGAGCTGGGTCTGTTTCATCCCCATCACCGTCTACTTTGCGCCCAGCAAACGTGGCTAAGGCTTTGCGCAAGTTTTTCAGAATGCCGCAGTAATCGACAATCAGACCGTTGGTTTTACCTTCCGCTACCCGATTGGCGCGGGCAATGGCCTGCATCAAGGTATGAGCTTTCAGCGGCTTATCCAGATACAAGGTGGCAAGGCTCGGCACATCAAAACCTGTCAACCACATGGCGCATACAATCGCCACGCGGAAGGGATGTTCGGCGCGTTTGAAGGCCGATTCCATATCCAGTTGTTTGCCGTCGGCTTGGGTGAAACCTTCCTTGATCAGGCGACGGTGTGGGGTAATGTCCAAATTCCACGCGGCGAATTTGGCGACTTCACCCTGTTCCTCACTGACCACCACGGCGATTTGGGTTTCCTGCATCCACGCGAGTTGGCGCGTGCGCCATACCAAGTCTTGCTCATCGCTGGCATAACTCACTTGCTTGGCTAATTTACGGGTGTGTTGCTCCCACGCATCTTGAATCAGTCTGTGCATCCGCACGCAGGTGATTTTGTCGATACACACCAGCATGGCTTTGCCGGTTTCCCAGCCTTGGCTGTAATGCTGCACAAAATCGTCGGCAATTTGCCCAAGGCGCGAACTGCTGGTGATCAGGTGGTAATCGCGTTTCAGTTCACGTTCCAGGCGTTGCTGCACATCAATGTCGTCGATTTCCAGTTCCGCCAACTTTGCCGCTATTTTCTCGTTTAAGCCTTTGGGGTCAGCGACGCAATGCTGTGTGCCGGACTCATCCTTGAATACCAGTTTTTCGCCGCGTGCATCGTAATACAGCGGCACGGTGGATTTATCCTCCACCGCTCGCTGGAAATCATAGGTGGAAACGTATTCACCAAACACTTCCTGGGTAATTTCGTCATCGGCAAACAACGGTGTCCCGGTGAAGCCGATGAAACTGGCATTCGGCAAGGCATTGCGCATATTGAGCGATAAAAGACCGTATTGGGTGCGGTGTGCTTCATCGGTGATGACGATAATGTCGTCACGTTGGGTGTAGGGCGCATCCGGTTCTATTTTCTGATTAAACTTCTGCACCAGTGAAAATACATAGGCTTTTTGTTCGCGCAGCAATTGCTGTAAATGCTCGCCACTGCTGGCACGGCAGGGGTCTTTGTCGTGATCCACCACGCCGCAACCCGCAAAGGTTTTGTAAAGCTGGGTGTCGAGGTCGTCACGGTCAGTCAGCACCAGAAAGGTGTAATTGCCCCCCAAACGACGGTGTACCTTACGCGCAAAAAACACGATGGAATACGACTTGCCTGAACCCTGTGTATGCCAAAACACCCCCAATTTACCGGCGCGTTTCTGGTGTTCGCTTACTCTGGCGATGGCGCGGTTCACGCCCAGAAACTGGTGATTACGGGCAATGATTTTGATCAGCTTGCCAGTGCTGTCATCAAACAGAATGAAGTTCTCGAACAAGTCCAGCAGCGCGGTTTTGCTGCATGTGCCTTTGAGCAAGGTTTCCATCTCGACCACACCCGCATCACCTTCGGACAAGCGTTTCCAGTCATTGAAATGTTCAAACTGGCTGGACAATGAACCGATTTTCGCCTCCACGCCATTGCCGAGAATGATAAAGGCGTTGTGGTGGAACAGGTGGGGAATCGTGTCTTTGTAGTCGGCGAGGTTTTCTTCGTAAGCGGCTTTGATGTCGCGGTGCAGGTTCTTCAGCTCCATAAACACCAGCGGGATGCCATTGACGAAACCGACCACATCGGCGCGGCGGCGGTAAATATCGCCTTTTACCCAGAACTCCCGCACCACCAGAAAGTGATTGTTTTCAGGGTTTTCAAAGTCGAACAGGCGTAGGCGTTTTTTGAGGCGTTCGCCTTTGGCATTGCGGTAGGTGACTTCCACGCCGTTTTTATGCAGGGTGTCTTTTTCGCGGTTAGTGGCGAGGGTGATGGCGCTGCTGCTGGTGGCGGTGAGGGTGCGGATTGCATCTTGATAGGCTTCCATCGGTAGGCCGGGGTTGAAGGCCATCAGCTTTTCACCCAGATAACGGGTCAGTACCATCTCGGTTTCGGATTCGCGCCCCAGCGTGCCTTCCTTGCCCAGCACTTCGTGCATGGCGTAGACGGATTCATCCCACAGCAAATCCTTGTGCAGATAATCTGCGGTGGTGGTTTGTACCAGCGAATCTTCAGTGTGTGCCATGCCCCGCGCCCCTATTGTTGAGCAATGATTTCGCTCAATAATAAGTCGTTATCATGAATTTATCGACTATTTGTTTTTTGTATATTGAGTGCTATCGCCCACTTCTATTTCCCAATACCCCCCCTTACTTCCTCCCACCCGCTGTAAACCCCCCGCTTTACGTAGTTTCGCCACGGCACGTTCGATGGCGCTGACTGATTTGCCCAAGGTTTCTGCGACCTCTGCCAAGGTAATGGTCGGTTGTTGTTGGAGCAACAAGAGGATTTGCTCGGCGAGTTTGACCTGCGTTTTAACCCGCGTTTTACCCAGCGTTTTGTCTTCCATGCTGCTTAATGCATCCCGAATCATGGTCAGGATGAAGGCAATGAAAGGGGCGCAATCGGTTTGTTGGGTGCTGTCTTGCAGGGCTTGGTAATAGGCGGCTTGATGTTGATGCACCAGACTTTCGACGGGTAAGTTGGCGAACAGCGGATGCCATTTCGATAAGATTAGGGTTTGCCATAAACGCCCCATGCGCCCGTTGCCATCCGCGAAGGGGTGGATGAATTCAAACTCGAAGTGGAACACCGAACTGGCTACCAAGGGATGCGTTTGGGTGGTTTGCAACCATTGGAATAAGTCTGCCATTAAGCGTGGTACTTGGTTGGCGGGAGGAGCCATGTGTAAGACCTGCTTGCCTGCGAATACGCCGACGCCACCGTTGCGGTACATGCCTGCGCTGTCGATCAGCCCTAGCATCAGGGTTTTGTGGGCGGCTAACAGGTCGGCTTCTTGTTTGGCGTTCCAGTGCGGCATTTGCTCGTAGGCTTCCAGCGCGTTTTTTGCTTCTTGGATGTCGCGGGGTGGGGCAATGACCAGTTTGCCATCGAGCAGGGCGGTAATCTGTGCTTCGGTGAGGGTGTTGCCTTCAATCGCGAGGGAGCCTGCGATGGTGCGGATGCGGTTAATACGGCGTAGGCGGAGGTCGCGTTCCTGTTCGTACCATTGCTTGAGTTGCCCCAAGCGTTCGCTGATGTCGGCAACGAGAGTTAGCACGTCATTGGTGATGGTAAACGGCGGCTGGTACTGGCTCATACCACAATCTCCCCACTCATCAACTTCGGCAACAACAAATCCCGCGCCTTGACTAGAGCCTGATTCTGTAATGATAACGCTTTTAGTTGTTTGGTAATTGGTTCGATTTGCTCATTGAAATCTCTGAGTAAAGTATCTGTGGGCAATAATAAATCAGTGGTGAGCAAATATTTCCAATCTGCCCTTGGCATTTTCGAGCCTTCTTTTACCGTTTTTGATGCTAACGCAATAAAGTAATCACTTGATAAGTGCATCAGGCAATAAAAATATAAGTCTTGACTCAAGGGACGAATAACAACCGCATCTGATGATGTAACCCCACTGCATAAGGTAAAGCCAATTTTGTGAAAATAGGGTCTTATTTTTCCGAAGATAATATCATTTTCTTTGAATAGAAATTTATTGCTGGTTACTTTGCTGGCTGTTTCCCAAGTGTCGAGCGTGATTGAACGACGAGGCATGTGTTCAAAACCTATATAAGGCATACTGCTATCAATAGCTTCAGGATTTACTGAATCTTTAATATCAATGCAAACATCTGTAAGTAAAACTCTATACCACCCCTCCGGCACACCATCCACCACTTTGACATGCTCATGACCGGGGAAACGCAGATGCACAAACCATTCTTTGTAAAGCAAGCGGGCGGATTCTTCCAAAAGCTGGATGCGGCGGCGGTTGTTTTCGATGAGGTCGTCGTAGTTAGAAAAAATACGAGCTATGTTTTTCTGAGTAGATACATCGGGAATTTTTAAAGAAATTCGAGCAATAACCTCATGATTTAACGAAGCCATTGTCGCTTTGTTTGAACATTGAATAAGAATCCACTGTTTGTGATTATCCAAGTTTAAAGCATAAGAGAGGAATTTTGCATTAATGCGATCTGTCTCCACTCTTAGTCTTATGCAATCAGAGCCTTGAATCCAACCTACTTGATCTTGTTTAACTAATAAGTGACGATCTACAGATCCTTTTCTTCCAAATACAATATCATTTTCTTCAAGGGTATGTTGACTTAAACGTGATGCAACATCGTCAGGAACATATTCTAACTTTTGCGCCCTTAAGTTACCGTATCCAATATTTCTAACATTAATTACAGGAATGCCATGCTCGGTATAGTCAGCAGCTTTTAATTGTGTACCAAATGGACCTGTCTGAATGTCAATTTCATTATTTTTAATAAAGTTCCCAAGTATGATTTTCTCCCAACTCATAGCTGCACCTTCCTTATCCCCGAATCCAGTCTTCAATTCGTAGGTGGGGAATCCGGTCGTAATGGCGGATATTGCCTGTGACCAGTATTCCGCCTTGTGCCAGCGTAATCGAGGAAATCATCAGGTCGGCATCCGCCACGGTATTGCCTGTTTGTTTCAACAAGGCTTTATTGCGCCCAAACAGTTCAGCCGCCGCCAGATTAAAGTCCAGTATCGGCAAAGTCGCCAAAAACTCGGTAACGAGGATGTGGTTGTGCTGTGGTTTACTGGAATTGGCAGCACCATAAGCCAATTCACACGCCGTAATCCAAGTCGTAGCCACCAGATCAAGCGTTTGGCTACGTGCTTCTAGCACCCGTTGATTGCCACGTAATAGTTCGATACAAACATCCGTGTCCAATATTTTCATAAGCTAAACTCCCTGCCTTCCGTTCTGGACTGGTAGATGTCTGCCACGACCGCATCCGTTTGCACGACCGATCCCTGCCAACGCCCCGCCAATTTTTGCCAAGCGGCTAATTGTGCTTCACGTTGTTGCAGGGCGGCTGTCGCAGGGTCGCGTGCATTGCTCGTGGTCACTTGCTCCAGTAACCACAAAATCTGACGGTTGATGCTGCGTTTATCGCGGCTAGCTTGCACCTTGATACGTTCAAATAACGGCTCGTCGATGTCTTTTAAGGTAATGGATGTCATAGAAAATCACCATAACAGGCTTATAATGAAACCATTATGGTTTTCTACGATGAGTCTGTCAAATTAAGCCTTTGAAGTTTTGGGCGATTTGCGCGGCGAGGGTAACAGCTTCTTGGTTTAGCCCGTCGAGTTCGATGTGGATGTCGCGCAAGGTTTCTTCAAAGTCGAAATCTTCGTCGACTTCTTCCGCTGCAACGCCTACATAGCGCCCCGGTGTCAAACTCCAATCCGCTGCGGCAAGCGCGGCAACGTCCACCAGCTTAACCAACCCCTCCACATCCCGATACTTCCCTTCCGGGAATCGCGACAGCAACCAGTGCGCCTGTTTATGGAAATAGCGCACCTGCTTAAGCTGCTCCACTGCCTGCTTACGCCAAACATCCAGCTCCTTCGTGCCACGCTGTAATAAAGTACGGGCGGTATTCAGCGGCTTGATCTGTTCACGTACCTGCTTTTCCTGTAACTGCAACGCCACCTGCTTGGCAATATCCTTTTCTGCTTTGACCTGTTCCGCCAACGTATCGGCTTCTTGGTTGAGCAAACTGACCTTGTGCTTGAGATGATCAATCGTGTCGCGGGTCAAGGTATCGCATTGCTTGGCAAGGTGATCAACGCTTTTCACCCCATCACGGCAACGCTCAGCCAAGGGTGAAAAATCGTTTTCCCGTTGTTTGACGGCGGCTAAATTGCTGGTTATTACCAACGATGCAAACGGCAACACGTCATCTTTCAGGCTGTTGGCATCCGCATGGAGTAACTGGCATAAGGTTTGTAACTCATCCAGTTGTGTTTGCACGGCAGTACCCGTTGCGGTAGCCGCCTCTTTCAAGGTGCGTAACTGGCGTTGCAATTTCACCAAAAACCAGCACACGCCCCGGCGTTGCGGTGTCGGGAGCAAGGCATCGTGCAGCAACAACAGCACATCATTCAGGTAATCTGCTACCAATTGCACAAAGCGGCATTCCAACCCCCGATACAACCACACCACCGCCGTCAGGTTCTGCTGCTGTTCGGGGCTGAAGTCGTAAATCTTGCGGGTGACTTTGCGGTAAACATGCCGCGCATCCAGCATCAACACCTTATCGCGCAAGTGCGCTGGTTTCGCCTTGTTGAAAAACCACAATTGGCAAGGCACGCTGCGGGTGTAGAAAAAGTTGCCGCGAATGTCGATCATCACATCCACATGCCCGGTTTTCACCAGACTCTCGCGCACTTTCGCCTCATCGCGCCCCGCACTGGAAGCCTGTGACGACATCACAAACCCGGCACGCCCCTTGTTATTCAAGTAGCTGTAGAAATACTGAATCCACAAATAATTAGCGTTGGAAACCTTTTTGTTCTTGTTCGTCCCCGGCAACCCAAACGGCAAACGCCGGTCGTTCTTGATCTTTTCCGCATCCACCTCATCCACGTTGAACGGCGGATTGGCCATCACGAAATCCACCGCACCGAACAGCCCCTCGTGCTCATCCTTGTAGTAGGTGATAGCATCTTCACCACCCAAGATATTGCCTTCCAACCCATGCACAGTCAGGTTCATTTTGGCCAGACGCGTGGTGACACGGTTCTTTTCATGCCCGTAAAAGGTCAATTGTTTAGGATTCTGGCGATGCCGCTCCATGAAATGCGCACTCTGCACAAACATGCCACCCGAGCCGCACGCCGGGTCAAAAATTTTGCCGTGATCGGGTTCGAGCACATTCACAATCAATTGCACCAACGACACGGGCGTGAAAAATTCACCGCCATCATGTGCGCCCTGATCAGCAAATTGCGTGAGGAAGTATTCGTAAATGCGCCCGAAAATATCCCCATCCGCTTGCTTCAATTCGTTAGGGTTGAGGGTGCGCAGCAAGATTCCCAACACGTCATTGGGGATGCTGCGGTATTCCTGCTTGGGTAATTGGTCTTTGAGGGTGAGGTAATCCGCTTCGATGGATTCCATCGCCAGAATAATGGCTTCGGCACGGTCATCTGCATCCGTCAGCTTCACCAGTTCATCAAACTGCGCGGCGGGCTTGAGGAAAATGGCGCTTTTCTGCGAGAAATCTTCCTTGGTCAATGCCCGCTTGACCCCGCCTCGACTGGGCAAAGTAGCAATAATGCCATCCTGCATACTCAAATAACGGCTGTAAGCGTGGCGCAAAAAAATCAGCCCCATTACCGGCAGGAAATATTCGTTACTCGCCAGTTCCGAATTACCACGCAAGGTGTCGGCAGCTTTCCATAAGCGTTTTTCAATGGCTTCGATGTGTTCAAGTTGTGCCAAGTCCTGTTCCTTCGGGTATTAAACTGACTGAAGATTATAAGCCATCCTGAAAGTTTAATTCCGTAAAGTCGCCACCAACCGGTTCGGCGTTGCCAGATACCCAAACACATCCAGCACCGACGTACACACCACATCCGCCGCCATCACGGCCTGCACGGCGGCGCCTTCCGCTTGAATCAGCGCAATTCCCAGCGCTGCCGCTTGCAGCATCAGTTTGTCGTTATTGCCATTGCCCACCGCCAGCACGTGTTCCTTGCCGAGTTGCTCGACATACTGGCGTTTGCTGACGTCCTGTTGCCCGTTGGGGATGACGTGAACCGTGCAAGCAACACCTTCCAGCGCCTGCGCCACCGTGCCATAGGTATCGGCGGTGATCACGTGGAAGGTGAATTGCGGCGCAAAGTGGTTGATCTGTTGCGCCACGCCGGGGATCAGTGCGCCATCCTCCGCCAGTGTGCCGTTGTAATCAAACACCACGTGGCGGATGTCCAGCTCAGCTTGGCCGGGAATAGTCACTTGCATGTAAAAACCTTAGCTTTTCGTGCCGCTGCTAAACTTGCCAAACATATCTGCCCACTGTTTGAACATATCAGCATTACCCATGACGCCCGGCTTGAAAAACGCCATCGGGTCATAACCTTCGACGCCTTCCTGCATTTTTTTCAGCATTTGAGCCATGACTTCGCGGTTGAACTCCTGAACATCCGGTAGCCCCATGATGCGGCGTAGGTCTTCTGGTGTCATCTCGACATTAAC
This sequence comes from Thiothrix litoralis, assembly GCF_017901135.1. Lineage (NCBI taxonomy): Bacteria > Pseudomonadati > Pseudomonadota > Gammaproteobacteria > Thiotrichales > Thiotrichaceae > Thiothrix > Thiothrix litoralis. The sequence goes on from NZ_CP072801.1 coordinate 3,429,923, forward strand.
GGTGATATTCATGGTAATTACTCCCTTGGTTGTAATACATCTATTTTGCCACACTTCCATTCGTCGGGTTTATATAACCTATACTCCAATAAACCCTTGTGAAGGAAATGGGCTGTCATGACTGAAACAGTAAACGCCGATCCCCCCATCCCGACATCCCGCTGGCAAGCACTGGGCAAACGCTTGCGTGGCTGGGTCAGCAAATCCCTCGACCTCATGCACTTTCTCACCGAGCGCATTATGGGGTTCCTGCGGCTGTTTGCCACCTTGGGATTGTTGCTGATTGTGCTATTCGTTGTCTATCAGGCAGTGGAAAGTTCGCGTTTGGTACTGGTCAAGCCCTTCACAGTGCCGCAAAGCATGAGCAATAGCCATGCGGATGCCGGGCGTATCATTGCCAATGCCCTGAAACAGGAGTTATTGCTGGCAGAAAACGATATTTACAACACCGTCAAACGCACCAGCCGCAATCGTAAGGTGAATATCGGCGCGGTGACGGGCAATAGCGAAGACTATTTGCTGGGTTCTGACATCAAGCTGCCTGAAACCGGCATCTCCATTAACGACGTGGTGGAATTCATCGCCAGCATTTTCGGGCGGCGCAATATTACCGGCTCGGTCTATCAGGATCAGGGCAAGCTGTTCCTGCAAGTGGAGCTGGATGGGCGTATTTTTCCCTTCGAGCGCGATCTGGCGGGGCATGACACCAACGCCCTGAACATGGATTTGATCAGCGACATGCTGCGTGAAGCCCGTATCCAGTTGTTGAGTGTCGCTTCGGAAAGCCACAATCTGTATTACTATTGCAGCGGGGAAGCGGATGCGGTGGAACACAGCGATGGTCAATTAAGCGAGTGGTTTGATTACTGTTCGCGCCTGCAAAGCAGCCAGATGACTCCGAATGAACTCGATGGCTTATTGAATGACCTGCATTCTGCGCGGGTGCGGCAAATGGCGAATGGCAACGACACCTTGCGGCACATTCTGGGGCAGACGACCGGCAATGCGCTGGATAAGACCCGTCTGCTGTGCCCGGACTACCCCGTTACCAAGGTTTGTAAAGCCAATGCCACACCGGAAGCCGGGCAAATCGCCCTGCGCCTTCCCGAACCCCTGCGAGCGCCAGCGGCAATGACATCGCTGTTTCCGGCTTTACCGGATGCGAGCGCTTTCAAGACGGACTCGTTGACCATGCGCAGCATGATCCGGGTAGCCCCGGTATCGAGTGCACCGCTGGTGGAATTGCCATCGGTCAGGACGTTGCTGGCGGAATGCGCCAACAGTCCGCCCGCCAAGCCACAGGATATGCTGGCATCCAACAGCACCGAAGGCGATGCAACCCTGCTGTTCAACAACAACCGTCCCTTACAAGCGTTGGAAAAATATGCGTTGGCTATCCAACAGAATTGCGGCAATGTATTTGCTTGGGCGAATCTGGGGGTGTTGCTGGTATCTGCTGATCCGCCGTTACGTAGCGCTGAAGAGGCGCAGCTTGCGCTGGAAAATGCGGTCAGCATCAATGAACGCATTGACTGGGTACAAAACAATCTGTGCATTGCCCGTGCCTTAGCAGCACCGCTGGATACGATGGAAAGCCTCATCAACAATGATGCCTGTAACGCCGCCCGCGCCTTGAGCCCAGCAAACAAGGTCATTCTCGACAAGCAGTTTTATTTGGCCGTAGCGGAGCGCTATTTAAGCGAAGGGCAATATGACCGCGCTGCGACTACCTATCAGGCAGCGCTCAGCGCGGACAGAAAGCGGGATTGCAATACCAGCAAGGCCATCGAAAAACTGGCCTTGCTGGAAACTTACGGCGTAAAGGGTGCGAAAGCGTCAGCGTGTGCAATTTTGCAAGACGCTTTGCCACTACCCGGCGGAAAAGTCAGCACATGCGAGGCTAAGCTCGCCGCATTTCCGTGCCCGTGAAGAGGATTTTCTTCTATTCCAGCCCTTGGCTGCTCAGATACTCGTCGTAAGTACCACGGTAATCGACAATCGTGCCGTCGCCTTTGACGTCGAAAATACGCGTCGCCAGTGAGCCAACGAATACCCGGTCATGCGACACGAACATCAACGTGCCATCGTAGCGATCCAAACCGCCATTGAGGGATTCGATGGATTCCATGTCCAAGTGGTTGGTAGGTTCATCCATCAACATGACATTGGTGCGTGACAACATCATTTTGCCGAAAATCATTCGGCCTTTTTCACCACCCGATAACACGCGCACCGGCTTTTTCACGGTATCGCCACCGAACAGTAAGCGGCCGAGTGTGCCACGGTTTTGGGTTTCGGCGTCTTCGCCTTCGTAGCCACTTTTACGCACGTAATCGGCCATCCAGTCAGTGAGGCTGATGTCACTTTTGAAGTCGTCTTCGTGGTCTTGCTCGTAGGTGGAAATGCGTACTTTTTCCGCCCATTTGATGCTGCCTGTTTGTGGCTGCAACTGGCCTTCAAGCAGTTTGAGCAGGGTGGTTTTACCCACGCCGTTTTCGCCGATGATGCCGACTTTTTCACCCGCTTCGATGGCGAAGCTGAAGTTTTTGATCAGCGGCTTATCCATACCCTCGTAGCCGAAGGTGAGGTTTTCGACTTCCACCGCGAAACGGTGCAGGCGTTCTTTTTCGTCATACTCGAAGCGAATCCACGGGTATTGACGGCTGGACGGCTTGATGTCTTCCGGCTTGAGTTTCTCGATCAGCTTACGACGGCTGGTCGCCTGCTTGGCTTTGGACTTGTTGGCAGAGAAGCGCCGCACGAAATCTTGCAATTCCAGAATGCGGTCTTTGGCCTTGGCGTTGGCATTGGCTTGGCGCTCACGGGCTTGGGTAGAAGCCTCCATGAAATCATCGTAGTTGCCGGAGTAAATCTGGATTTTACCGAAGTCCAGGTCGGCGGTATGCGTACACACTTGGTTCAAAAAGTGCCGGTCATGCGAGATGATGATCATGGTGGAATCGCGGTTATTGAGCGTTTCTTCCAACCAGCGGATGGTGTTGATGTCGAGGTTGTTGGTCGGTTCGTCCAGCAACAAAATATCAGGGTTGGCGAACAGGGCTTGGCACAGCAAGACGCGCAATTTCCAACCGGGGGCTACTTGGCTCATCGGGCCATTGTGCTGTTCGATGGGAATACCGACCGCCATCAGCAGTTCACCAGCACGGGATTCGGCGGTGTAGCCATCCATTTCCGCGAACTGACCTTCGAGATCCGCCGCTTTCATGTAATCGTCTTCGGTCGCGTCGGGGTTGGCGTAAATCGCGTCTTTGGCAGACATGACCTTCCACATTTCCTCGTGCCCCATCAGTACCACGTCGAGCACGCGCACGTCTTCAAAACCGAACTGGTCTTGGCGCAAATAGGCGATGCGTTCGTGCGGGTCTTTGGAAACGTTGCCTGCGGTTGCTTCTTGCAAGCCGCACAAAATTTTCATGAAGGTGGATTTGCCCGACCCGTTCGCACCGATCAGGCCGTAGCGGTTGCCGTCGCCAAATTTGACGGAAACATTATCGAATAGTGGTTTAGCACCAAACTGGATGGTGACATTGGCAGCAACTAGCACTGGGAATCCTCTTGAAATCTGATGGGGCGTAATGGGGTGTTACTGTAGCACTTTTGGCGCGTTACCGCAGCGCCATTCCCACGTATAATCACCCGCTTTAAGCGCGTTTGTAAATTTTCTGACCTTGGGCAATGTTATGCAATATCTCACCATTCCGGTTACGGCCTTTCAACAAAATTGCAGCCTTATCTGGTGCGAAACCACGCGGGAATGCGCGTTTGTCGACCCCGGTGGTGACACCGACCAGTTGATGGCAGCGGTAAATAAGCAGGGTTTGAAACCTGTTGGCGTCTTCCTGACCCATGCGCATCTGGATCATGTGGGCGGCACGATGGCACTGGCTAAGCATTACCAGATTCCCGTTTCAGGCCCACACGAGGCGGATAAGTATTGGCTGGATGCGCTGCCCGTGCAGGCCAAACAGTTTGGTTTGCCACATTGTGAGGCTTTCGTGCCGGATACGTGGTTGCAGGAGGGGGATACCTTACGGTTTGGGCAACAACAACTGGAGATTATCCATACCCCCGGACACACGCCCGGTCATGTGGTGTTGTTCCATCGGGAAGCGGGGGTGGCGTTTGTGGGGGATGTGTTGTTCAACGGTTCTATCGGGCGCAGTGACTTTCCGGGCGGGAACCATCAGCAGCTTATTCAGTCTATAAAGCTTAAGTTGTGGCCACTGGGTGATGATGTTATCGTCATTCCGGGTCATGGGCCAACCACGACCATCGGCGAAGAGCGCCGCCACAACTCCTTTATCCCGTAACGCGAGGACGATAAAGTGCGTAATATTGCAATGCTGAGCCTGACGCTGTTGCTAACAGCGTGCGGCGGTTCTTCTAGTTCATCTACCTCCCCCCCGGTAGCGACAACTGCGACAGCATCCACCACTCCCCTTTCACCTGCCTCAGAACCTGAGTCCATGACGGGAATGTTGGAAACTCATAATCAAGTACGGGCTGATGTTGCTGTTTTGCCACTTACATGGTCTAGCACCATGAGCAGCTATGCGCAGGAATGGGCAACTCATCTGGCCAACGAAAATGGTTGTCAAATGCAGCACCGTTCCGCTGCGGGCATGAATACCTTGGGCGTTGGCGAGAACCTTTTCTGGGCGAGTCCGCTAACATCGACCAATAGCCCTCCGACCCTACAGGCCATTACCCCTACCTACGTTGCCAATGACTGGAGTAGTGAAAAGATTGATTATAATTACGATACCAATACCTGTACTGATGGCAAAATTTGTGGGCATTACACTCAGATAGTGTGGAAAAATACCACGGAAGTTGGTTGCGCCATGGCTATTTGCCCCGATAATGGTCAGATTTGGGTATGTAATTACAATCCACCGGGCAATTATACCGGGCAGAAACCTTATTAGAGCCACCGCGCATTTCCCGTTACAATAGGTGTTTTTCAAGCATCAAGGGATGAAACACCATGTCGCACGTGGATATTGCCGCCGTCAAAACCTACTTGCTGGCCTTGCAGGATGATATTTGTAGCCAGTTAGCCGCCGAGGATGGCGGGGCAACCTTCATGGAAGATGCGTGGGATCGTCCCGGTGGCGGCGGTGGGCGTACTCGCGTGATCAGCAATGGCGCGGTGTTTGAACAAGGCGGCGTCAACTTTTCACACGTGTTTGGTGACAAACTGCCACCTTCTGCGACGGCGCAACGCCCGGAATTGGCGGGGCGCAGTTTTCAGGCGTTGGGGGTTTCCTTGGTGATTCACCCACATAACCCTTTAGTGCCGACATCACACGCCAATGTACGCTTTTTCGTTGCAGAAAAGGAAGGCGAGGAACCGGTGTGGTGGTTTGGTGGCGGTTTCGACCTGACCCCGTATTACGGTTTCGAGGAAGATTGCATCGACTGGCATCGCACCGCGAAAGCAGCTTGCGACCCCTTTGGGGAAGATGTGTATGCGCGTTACAAGCACTGGTGTGATGAATACTTCTTCCTCAAGCACCGCAATGAACCGCGCGGGATCGGCGGCCTGTTTTTCGATGACCTGAATGAATGGGGTTTCGATACCACCTTTGCCTTCATGCGCAGCGTGGGCGATAGTTATATCAACGCTTACCGCCCCATCGTCAGCAAGCGTAAAGGCTTGGCATTCACCGAAACCCAGCGCGACTTCCAGCTTTACCGCCGAGGGCGTTACGTGGAATTCAATCTGGTCTATGACCGGGGCACTTTGTTTGGCCTGCAATCCGGTGGGCGCACTGAATCCATTCTGATGTCACTGCCTCCACTGGTGAAATGGCGTTACGCTTGGCACCCGGAAGCGGGCAGTGAAGAAGCTCGCCTTTACAGCGACTTTTTACGCCATCGTGACTGGTTGGCGGAAGCCTGACAGCGCCGCTAACTTACCAGCTTTTTTCACCCGGCTCTGGCTTGTGACCGGACAATTTGTAGAATTTCCAAGCCAGATAGCCCAAAAAGCCTAGGATGAAAACGATGGTGAAAACAGACATGAAAACAATGCCTTGAGAGCTGGAAAAAAAGTGTGACATGGTGTTGATTCCTTACGGTGAAACATGTACTCATCGTAAGGGTGAGCGCTGGAAGTTGCTTTGCGCAAAATCAAATGAGATCGGGGGAAGCGCTACTTCCTTGCTACAGATCAAGTTTTTGTGCTTTTTGTTAGGGTAGGTTGAGCGCCCGCACGGTATTGATCAGGCCATAGCCGTAATCACTGTCACGCCCCGGATTGCCCAGATCAGTGGCAGTGGTGTTTAACACTTCAGGGTTGAAGTTTGGGTTGAGGGATTTCAACAAGGCGATGACCCCAGTGACGTGCGCCGTTGCTAGAGATGTGCCAGTGGATACCTGAAATGCACCCCGTGGTGCGGTGGTTAAAACGCCTACGCCGGGTGCAGACAAGGCAATATAATTACCACGGTTGGCGCGGCTGAAGATGCTTTCGCGTTTGTCCACGGCGGTCACGGCAATGACGCCCGGTATGGCTGCTGGATAGGCGGGTGCTGCGCCGGGCCCGCTATTTCCGGCGGAAGCCACAACGATAATGCCTTTTCGAAGCGCTGCTTGCACCAATTTGTCGACCACGGGGTCGGAGCCGCCCGCAAAACTCAAGTTGAGGATTTGCACCCCTTGATCCATCGCCAGTTGCAAGGCGCGTGCGACCAACCCGGAATTACTGCTACGTTCATCAGGATTGCTGGCATTGGTGCTGAACGCGCTGATGGCAATCAATTTGGCATCGGGTGCAATGCCAATACGCGGATTTTTGCTGGCAATAATGCCTGCGACTTCTGTGCCATGCAATTGGTTGCTGTCGTTACCAGCGGGGATCATATTCAGGCGCTGTACGTTAGGCCCAAACGCTGTGTGCGTAATATCAATGGGAGTGTCAATCATGCCGATGACAACACCGTTTCCGCCAGTGCGTTGCCGTACTGTTTGCACGCCGGTCAGGCCAAGGGGATAAGCTTGCGCATCTGTCCTGTTAAAGGCTGATGTTGTGTAGAAGTTGCTGGTGCTGGCATCTACGTCTTTTTCACTGCTTTTGATGGATTTAACCAGATCATACGGGTCTTGCCCATTGGTGGCAGCGGTAATCAGGGTGGTGCTGATGGAATCCAGATTATCGCTACGCTTGGCGCGTAATTTATATTTTTTCAGCACGGCATCTGCCTTCTCGGCGGGTTGCTGGCTGTCATAGGTAAGCAGCATTTCATCCTTGGCGTAATCGACCCGGCGAAAGACGGGGGTGGTCACGCAAATGCTGCTGCTGAGCTGGCAAGCGGGGGAATTGTTGGTTTTGCCAATAACTTTGTATTCTGTGGGGCTGCAAGCGGCAAGGAACAGGATGGGGGCAAGGAGGGTGAGCGGAAGAAGGCGCAGTACTGGCATAATGGTTTTCAGTATTCCCGTCCGATAAAGGCAATCACGGTTTTATCCTGCTCCATTTGTTGCAGGACAGTGCTGGATTGTTGCTGGTCATGGGGCTGGATACCCTTGACCTCAATTTTAAACAGGTTATTGTCGTCCGGGCCATCGAGGATGCGGGCATCCCACTGACGTAAAAAATCCCGTACCTGACGTACCTGAGCTTCCTCGTTGAAATCTACCAATAATACCAAGCCCTTGGCAACAGAAGTCGCAGCCTGATCATCGGCGACAGTGGCAACGTTGTAAACATTGCTTGTCGGGGAAATCATCGAGTTGGCAAACCAGCCCAAAAAGCCTGCCTGAACCAGCAATAACAAGGCGAAAGCGGTATTTCCCGGCGTCAGCCACTCAAACGTTGGCAACCAGTCCGTTAACCATGTCTTGATACCTCGTGCAGCCGCTTTAGGTTCTGGCGGCGGGCGGGGTATTGTTCCGGGCGTTGCACTGGCTTTGGCCTGCTCCTCGCGCCCGATGCGCTTCAGCAGCTTGTCCAGCCGAGAGTGCGTGGTATCCATCGCAGACAACTGCAACAACCCGGTATTGGCACGGATCATATCCACCATATTCAATTCACGGTGATACTCTTCCTTCAGTTTAGGATGTTGTGCCAGCATGTGTTCTACCAGCTTGCGTTCCGGGTCGCTCAATTTTCCGGTGATATACCAAGGTAAAAGCAGGCGTGCTTCTTCAACTGGGTCACCGTGTGGGTATTGGCTCATACAACAATATTCTCAAATGCCTTTTAAAGGTCAAAACCAACAATGCCTGCCTTTTCCAGCAACTGTGCCAGGCGCTTACGGGCATAAAACATGCGCGTCTTGACGGTGTTGTCGGAAATATCCAGAATGTTGGCCACTTCCTTCACCGACTTGTCTTCAAAATAGGTCAGCCTGATAACCTCACGATGTTCTTCCGTTAACTGATCCATCAGGCGTAGCAACTGCTGCTTCATATCATCCAATGCCAACTCCTCGTGAGGGCTGGCGGCAGGGTCAATCATGGAATCCAGTATAGACTCATCATCCAAGGTGATTTCCGAGGTTTTACGTAACCACGACACAACCTTGTTGCGGGCAATCGAATAAATCCAGGTCGATACCTTAGACCTGCCTGCAAAATTTTCCGCTGACCGCCAAACATCAAACATGGCCTCATCCACCAGATCTGCGGCCTGAGCAACATCATCACGCAATACTCTTGCGCAATACTTAACCAGCTTGGGCTGGTATCTCAGGTATAACTGACTGAATGCCTGTTGATCCCTTTGGCTAATGAGCGCCATGAGAGCTTCATCGCTAAGTTTGCTGGCTGTTTCTGCCGGTTGTTTGTTGCCTGATGAGGGGCCTTTCATCTCTTATGTCGCTCTCACTGTCAGTTTGGTTCTAATTAATTGAGGCCAATCCCCAAAAAAATAATAAATGATCTTTTCTTCAACTTTCGTTGAACCGCTTACCTGATGGCAGCGACTCACTGTTAACACTACACACTCAATTAGTAATATTTCAAAAGTTATAATACTCCCTCGCAAGTCTGGCGGGTCTTCGGATCCGCCTTTTTTTTATTTACAACCCACTCATTAGCATATCATAATCAGCTTATATACAATTTTTCTTTTCAACTATTGGAAGCTGGTATGTACCAAATTGGCACCACACTCACACAATTCATCCTCGAAGAACAACGTAAACACACCGGCGCAACGGGCGAGTTCAGTTGCGTACTGAACGACATTGCACTGGCCTGCAAGAAAATTGCGGCCTTGACCAGCAAGGGCGACCTCATCGGCGTGCTGGGTTCCGCCGGTTCCGAGAACGTGCAGGGCGAGGAACAGAAGAAAATGGACATCATCACCAATGACGTGATGATTGAAGCACTTTCCCGTGGACACGCAGCGGCACTGGCCTCCGAAGAAATGGATGAAGTGTATAACTTGCCCGGTAATGTTCCTCGCGGTCACTATTTAGTAACGTTCGACCCGCTGGATGGCTCTTCCAACATGGACGTGAATGTATCGGTTGGTACGATTTTCTCCATTATCAAAGCGCCTGAAGGCGTGGAAAACCCGACCGCTGCCGATTTCATGCAGCCGGGAACCAAGCAGGTCGCAGCAGGCTATTGCCTGTATGGCCCTTCCGCCATGATGGTACTGACCACCGGTAAGGGCGTGAACATGTTCACCTTGGACAAGGATTGCGGCGAATTCTTGCTAACCCGCGAAGACGTGAAAATCCCGGCCGACACCAAGGAATTTGCCATCAACGTTTCCAACCAGCGTTACTGGGAACCGCCCATGCAGCGTTACATCAGCGAATGCCTGCAAGGCGTTGAAGGCCCGCGTGGCAAAGACTTCAATATGCGCTGGGTTGCCTCCATGGTCGCTGAGATTCACCGCATCCTGACCCGTGGCGGCATTTTCATCTACCCGATGGACTCCAAAATGAAAGCATCAGGTAAAACCGGCAAGCTGCGCCTATTGTACGAAGCTAACCCAATGGGTTTCATCGTTGAACAGGCTGGCGGCCTAGCGACCACGGCTTACACCCGCATTATGGAACTTCAGCCAACTGACCTACACCAACGTGTACCCGTGGTAATGGGTTCACGTAATGAAGTGGAATTGGTCACGAGCTACCATAACCAAGCATAATTCCCCCTCACCCCAACCCCTCTCCCTCAAGGGGAGAGGGGTTTTCTGGTCTACTTGTGCTTCTCCGCATACGACACGGTATACGACTGGCCTTGCTTGAGCTTGTCGAAATTACCGAACACTTCTTTCAGATTACGCTTCATGTATTCGCGCAAACCATTGATCGTCACCAAATACACGCGCCCGCCCGGTTTGAGGTGGTGCTTCATATCGTGCAACAAAATGCTCATCATTTCCTTACCAACCTTCGCCGGAATGTTGGAAGCGATCACATCAAAACGGGCATCCTTGTCGATATGCTGAAAACCGTTGCTCAGCATCGCGCGAGCATTGGCCAGTTTGTTCACGCCTGCATTGCGGTTAGCGTATTCCACTGCCATGAAATCCTTGTCGACCATCAGGGTCTGGCCTTGTGGAGCCAGTTTTGCCATCACCAGACCGACGGGACCATAGCCGCAACCAAGGTCGAAACAATCGTCGGTCGGGTTGATTTCCAGATATTTCAGCAACAAGTCCGTGCCGTCATCAATTTCACGTGGTGAAAAAATCCCCCACGTTGATAGAAAGGTAAAACGATTACCGCACAACTCAGCATCAAAGCGGATATCATCCCGCAAGCTTTTAGAATAAGGAATATCAGCCATTTAAAGTACCGCCGGTGCTATGCCTTTGGCATATAAAAAGGTGTAGATAAAGGTCGCAAGGCCAGCCAACCACAAGATCGTTGCTGTCGCTTTGCTTAAACCTGGTTTTAGCGCAATCACACCGAGTACAACGTACACGATCAGACCCACCGCTTTAATGATGACAAAACTATCAACGCCATGAGCCGTACTGATCAGCGCCAGCCACAACCCCGTCCCCAGCAGAAGCAGCATGGATAACGAAGCACTAGCGAGCGCTGCTTTGCCGGTCACTGCCGGGTTGTTGGTCAACATCCAAAATCCCCGAATCAAGTAAACGACGACCGAAAGTAAGGCAACGATGGCGTGTACTTTGACTATCAGCATGTTGGTATCCATGTGGTACGTCCTTATTGCAATTGTTGGAAAATCCGATCCGCTGCCACTAAAGCCTCATCAAGCTCACTGGCTAGGGTGCAATAATGCCCCATCTTACGACCGGGGCGGGCTTCGTGTTTACCGTACAAGTGTAGCTTGGTCTTGGGGCTTTGTAGCAAAGCCAACCAGTCGGGGTGCGTATCGTGCCATAAATCACCCAGCATATTGACCATCACCACCGGGGACAACAGACGCGTATCCCCAAAAGGCAACTCGCAGACCATGCGCACTTGCTGTTCAAATTGTGAGGTGACGCAAGCATCAAGGGTGTAATGCCCGCTGTTATGGGTACGCGGTGCCATTTCATTCACCAGCAATTCGCCTTGGCGGGTAACAAAGAATTCCACCGCCATCACCCCAACAAAATCGAGCTTGTCGGCGAGACGGGTGGCAGCCGCTTGTGCGGCTTGTGCCAATGCGGCATCGACCCGTGCGGGCACAATGCTCTGGTGCAAAATGCCATTACGGTGTTCGTTTTCTGCGACCGGGAAGCAACGCACCTCGCCGCCCACACTGCGGGCAAGGATCACGGAAATTTCGCACGCCAGTTCCACCCGCTGCTCCAACACGCAAGCAACACCGCCCAATTGCGCAAAAGCGGCTTCGGCTTCCGCAACCGAATGCACCGTCATCTGGCCTTTGCCGTCGTACCCCATGCGTGCCGTTTTGAGAATGGCGGGGAATTGGATGCTAGATGGTGCTGCCAGAATATCCGCCACCGTATGGATCGCTGCAAATGGCACGGGCAACAAGCCACAGGCTCGCACGAATTCCTTCTCCACCCTGCGGTCTTGCGCCATTTGCACCGCATGAGCGGAAGGGCGTACCGGGCAGAATTGCGCCAGGAACTCCAGCGTTTGCGCTGGAATATTCTCAAATTCAGTGGTGATCACATCGCAACGTTGCCCGAAGGCCGCCAGTGCCGTTTCATCGTCGTAAGCGGCAATAAGGTGATCATCAGCAAGCTGGGCAGCCGGGCTTTGGAAATCGGGTTCCAGAATAATGACGCGGTAGCCGAGGGTACGAGCCGCAACAGTAAACATGCGCCCAAGTTGCCCGCCGCCGAGCATTCCGATGGTTGAGCCGGGAAGTAGTGTCATAAAATAATGGTCATCAGGTTTCGGGTGGAAGTTTCATGTTCATGGCTTGACGCCGCTGTTCATCGCGGAACTGCGTGAGTTTCGCCGCCAATTCCGGGTTTTCGTTCGCTAACATGGCGACAGCAAACAAAGCAGCATTCGCCGCACCGGCTTCGCCAATCGCAAACGTCGCAACCGGGACACCTTTGGGCATCTGCACGATGGAGTACAGTGAATCAATCCCGTTTAAGGCACGACTCGTCACCGGTACGCCGAGTACTGGGAGGGTGGTTTTCGCTGCCAACATGCCGGGTAAGTGCGCAGCGCCGCCTGCACCCGCAATAATGCATTTCAGGCCACGTTCGCGGGCGGTTTCCGCGTATTCAAACAGCAAATCGGGTGTTCTATGGGCGGAAACGACGCGGTATTCGTGGGCAATACCAAACTTTTCCAGTTGTTCAACCGCTTTGGACATGACAGGCCAATCGCTGTTGCTTCCCATGACAACCCCTACTACGACCACCGAACTGGGTTGAGTCATGATGCTCCCCTTATTTTCCTGCAAAATCTGATATTATAACGTGATGTACCCTTTACGCACTAACTAACAGCAAGCAATGAACACAAGCAGCCATCTGAACAGCGTTTTTGAGACGCACATTACTTCCCTTCCCCTGATTGCGCGGGGCAAAGTCCGTGATATTTACGCGGTGGATGAACAGCACATGCTGATTGTCACCACGGATCGCCTATCAGCCTTCGATGTCATCATGCCGACGCCGATCCCGCAGAAGGGGGTAATCCTCACGCAGGTAGCCAACTTCTGGTTCGGTTTACTGCAAGACGTGATCCCCAATCACCTAAGCACCCTGACGCTGGATGATTTGACGCTGACGGCGGCTGAAAAAGCCGAGCTGCAAGGCCGCAGCATTATTGTGAAACGCCTCAAACCCTTGCCGGTGGAAGCGATTGTGCGCGGCTACCTGATCGGCTCCGGCTGGAAGGATTACCAGCAAACCGGCGCAGTGTGCGGCATTGAATTACCTGCCGGTTTGCAAATGGCCGACCGTTTGCCTGAGGCGATTTTCACCCCTTCCAGCAAAGCCGACGTGGGTGATCACGACATCAACATCAGCTTTGCCGAGATGCAGGCGCGGATTGGCGCAGACCTCGCCGAACAAGTGCGCAGCGTCAGTTTGGAACTGTACCACCAAGCGTCAGCATACGCGCTCAAACGCGGCATTATTATTGCCGACACCAAGTTTGAGTTCGGGCTGGATGCGGATGGCAAGCTGGTGCTGATTGACGAAATCCTCACCCCGGATTCTTCGCGCTTCTGGCCTGCTGATCAGTACAAACCCGGCATTAGTCCGCCATCGTTTGACAAACAATTCGTGCGGGATTATTTAGAAACACTGGATTGGGGGAAGGTTGCGCCAGGGCCTGAGTTGCCCGCTGAAATTATTGACAAAACTGCCGCCAAATACCGTGAAGTTGCCGATTTAATTACAAAATAACGATTACAATAAAAGGAATAAGCCATGCGCGTATTGATCACTGGGGTTGCCGGTTTCATCGGAATGCACCTCGCCCTGCAACTGTTGCAGCGTGGGGATGAAGTCGTCGGTATCGACAATTTCAACGACTATTACGATGTCCGCTTGAAAGAAAGCCGCTTACAGCGCGTGGTGGATGCTGATACCGCCGGTAAATTCACATTCATCCGCCTCGATCTGGCTGACCGTGCGGGCATGGCGAAACTGTTTGCCGAAGAAGGGCTGGATGCGGTGGTAAACCTTGCCGCGCAAGCCGGGGTACGTTATTCCATTGAAAACCCGCTGGCTTACATCGACAGTAATCTGGTGGGGTTTGGGCACATTCTGGAAGGTTGCCGCCATAACGGGGTCAAGCATCTGGTGTATGCGTCATCCAGCTCGGTGTACGGGGCGAACGAATCCATGCCGTTTTCGGTGCATGATAACGTAGACCACCCGCTGTCCTTGTACGCCGCTTCCAAGAAAGCCAACGAGCTGATGGCGCATACCTATTCACATTTGTATAACTTGCCGACCACGGGTTTGCGCTTTTTCACGGTGTATGGCCCGTGGAGCCGCCCGGATATGGCGATGTTCAAATTCACCCAAGCGATTTTGGCAGGGCAGCCGATTGATGTGTTTAACTACGGCAAACACCGCCGTGATTTCACCTACATTGACGACATTGTGGAAGGGGTAATCCGCACGCTTGACCACACCGCCCGCCCGAACCCTGAGTGGAGCGGGATGACACCCGACCCCGGCACGAGTAAAGCGCCGTGGCGCGTCTATAATATCGGCAATCAGAATCCGGTTGAGTTGATGGATTACATCCGCGCCATTGAAGAAGCACTGGGGAAAAAAGCCGAGCTTAACCTGTTGCCACTACAACCCGGTGATGTGCCAGACACTTACGCTGATGTGGATGCACTGGTACAAGATGTGGATTATCGCCCCAGTATGTCGGTCGATGAGGGGACACGCCGCTTCGTTCAGTGGTATCGTGAATACTATCAAGTTTAACGCTGTTAACGAGGTTTCAAATGCAAGGTACGCAACATTCACGCCTGTTTGAGCGCTTGCTGGGTCGCGCCCCGGATTATGTCAGTTTCGGGTTGGTGATTGTGTTCGGCTTTTTGCTGGCACGCCTGACGTGGATGTTGTTCCCGGCGGAACCCCGCCCCTTGCTTAACGATTCCGCGTCAAGCAGCGTTGGCAGTGCCGCCTCGCCAGCCAACAGCTTGGGGGACAAGCTAGCAAGCTACCATTTATTTGGGCAATATCAGGCCGATGGCAGCAAACCTGCCCCTACCAATATTCAGCAGACGCAACTCGCCCTGAAACTGCAAGGGGTGTACGCTCCTTCCCGGAACAAAGGCTTTGCGGTGATCGAAGATGCAGGCCAGCAAAAAACCTATGCGATCGGTGACAAGATCGGTGCTTCTGGGGCGACGCTGGAACAGGTGCTGGCAGACCATGTGTTGTTGCGGCGCAATGGCTTGCTGGAAAAGCTGATGTTGCCTAAACCGGAAAGCAGCGGTGGCGGCATGGCTTTTGCTGCGGGGCTGGATAGTGCGCCAGCCGATATGCCCATGACTGAGTATTCTGCGCCACCCGAGATGATGCCGCCGCCCGATATGTTTACCCCCAGTGAAGGTGCAGTGCCACCACCACAGCCAGAGATGGAGCAGCCAGCACCGGAACAGCCCGCGATACCGGCGGCTTCGGCTAATGATTTGGGCGATTTCCGTCAGTCCGTACTCAATAACAATATGCGCCTGATGGAAGTGGCTAGCCCACAACCTTATGAGCGTGATGGCAAGTTTCTGGGGTTTCAGTTAAGCCCTGGCAGCAATGTCGCCATGTTCAACCAGTTGGGCCTACAGGCCGGTGATATTGTGACTGCTGTGAATGGTACACAACTGGAAAACCCTGCGATTGCGATGCGCATGTTGCAGGAAGCGGGAACTGCTTCGCAAATCAACCTGAATATCACCCGCAACGGTCAGGAAGTGTCGCTGCCGATCAGTTTCCAGTAAGCCTATTGGCAAGCCGCGAGTTTATAGCCGACCCCGTGCACGGTTTCAATCACATTTTCACAGCCTGCGTCGGCAAATTTCTGGCGAATATGGCGGATATGACTGTCGATGGTGCGGTCGCTGACATACACATTGCTGTCATAGGCATTGCCCATAATGCTGTCGCGGCTGAATACGCGGGTGGGTTGGCGGGCGAACAGTTGCAACATGGCAAATTCGGTGGCGGTCAGGCTTAAGGCGATGCTATCCCAACAGGCAGTGTGCTGTTCGGGCTGGATGCTGAGCTTGCCGTGGCACAAGGTTCCTTGCGGTAATTCAGCCGCAGGCTTGCTGTGCTGTTGCTGGGTGCGTTTGAGGATGACGTTGATGCGTGCCACCAGTTCACGCGGGCTGAAGGGTTTGGTGACGTAATCATCGCCGCCGATTTCTAGCCCCAAGATACGGTCAATTTCATCATCACGCGAAGACAGGAACAAAATCGGCACTTCGGAAAACTTGCGAATTTCGCGGCAGACTTCCAGCCCGTCGAGCTCCGGCATATTAATGTCGAGCACCATCAGGTCGGTGGGGTGCTGGCGGAACGTGTCGAGTGCCTGTCGCCCGTCTTCGGTTTGCGTGACCTGCATTCCCGCTTTTTCCAGCGCAAAGCCGATCACATCGCGGATATGAGGGTCGTCGTCTGCAATGAGGATATGTTTGTTCATGGTGCTGATACTAACAGAAAATAATAAACCCCAACTGACGGGTGTCGTACCGCCGGTCGGGGTTCAGGAGTCTCTGGGCTAATACTTTCAAGCCCATCGGGAAACTGACCGTAAGTGAAGATTATTGTTGTCATCGTGTCAGTACCCGATTCGGTGAGTAGTGTCAGGAACGTATGCTACTGCCAGTGTGTGCAGGTTTTATTCCGATATTGTGGAGATACCTCGGAAAAAGTTTGCAGATTGTGTGCAGGAGTGCCTTGCAAGGCATCTCTGCCCCCAGCCTGTCATAGAAAAATCATGGCTTTCTGCAATTTACGCTTGAATTTGCTCTTACTCCATGCTCCAAGATGCTTTACAATCGCCTCC
Organism: Thiothrix litoralis; assembly: GCF_017901135.1. Classification (NCBI taxonomy): domain Bacteria; kingdom Pseudomonadati; phylum Pseudomonadota; class Gammaproteobacteria; order Thiotrichales; family Thiotrichaceae; genus Thiothrix; species Thiothrix litoralis. The sequence continues at coordinate 3,446,839 of NZ_CP072801.1, forward strand.
TTATCCGCAGTTCCTGCGTTTCTTCTTTGAGATTTGGACAAATGACTGATTTAACACTTTACCGAAATATTGGCATTTTTGCCCACGTTGACGCGGGCAAGACTACTACCACAGAACGTATCCTGAAGCTGACCGGCAAAATCCACAAGATCGGTGAAGTACATGACGGTGCGGCGACCACCGACTTCATGGTGCAGGAAGCAGAACGCGGGATCACTATCCAGTCTGCGGCAACGACCTGTTTCTGGAAAGACCATCGTTTTAACGTTATTGATACTCCAGGGCACGTTGACTTCACCATTGAAGTGTACCGTTCACTGAAAGTACTGGATGGCGGTATTGGCGTATTCTGTGGTTCCGGCGGTGTTGAGCCTCAGTCTGAAACCAACTGGCGTTATGCCAACGATTCCGGCGTTGCTCGTGTCATCTTCGTTAACAAACTTGACCGTCTGGGTGCTGATTTCTACCGCGTTGTGAAGCAGGTAGAAGACGTACTGGGCGCACGCCCACTGGTCATGGTATTGCCCATCGGTGTTGAAGACGGGTTCTGTGGCATCGTTGACCTGCTGACTCGTAAAGCTTGGGTCTGGGACAATTCCGGCGACCCGATGAGCTACGAAATTCAGGATCCACCAGCGGACATGGCTGACAAGATCGAAGAATGGCGTGAAAAGCTGATCGAAACAGCGGTTGAGCAAGACGACGACATGATGGAAATGTACCTCGGTGGTGAGGAACCTTCCCTTGAAGACATCAAGCGTTGCATCCGTAAAGGTACCATCGCGCTGGACTTCTTCCCGACGTTTGCTGGCTCCGCCTTCAAGAACAAAGGCGTACAAAACGTACTCGACGGCGTGGTTGATTACCTGCCTAGCCCGGTTGAAGTTAAACCACAGCCTGAAGTTGACCTCGAAGGCAACCCGACTGGCGAATTCGCGATTGTTGATGCTAACCGCCCACTGCGTGCGCTGGCGTTCAAGATCATGGATGACAAATACGGTGCACTGACCTTTACCCGTATCTATTCCGGTACCATGAAAACCGGCGACACCATCCTCAATACCTTCACCGGCAAAACCGAACGGGTAGGCCGCATGGTGGAAATGCACGCGGATGAAGCCAACGCTATCGACTTCGCCCAAGCAGGTGACATTATCGCGCTGGTTGGTCTGAAGAACGTACAAACCGGTCATACCCTGTCTGATGTGAAGAATCCGGCTACTCTCGAACCGATGGTATTCCCTGATCCGGTTATCTCTTTGGCTATCTCACCAAAGAACAAAGCCGGTGCAGAAAAAATGGGTGTTGCTCTCAACAAGATGGCGAAAGAAGACCCGTCTTTCCGCATCGAAACTGACCAAGAAACTGGCGAAACCATCCTCAAAGGCATGGGCGAGTTGCATCTGGACATCAAGGTCGACATCCTGCTGCGTACTCATGGTGTGGAAGTGAACATTGGTAAACCACAAGTTGCTTACCGTGAATCCATCACCAGCCGCGTTGAAGACAGCTATACCCACAAGAAGCAGTCGGGTGGTTCTGGTCAATACGGTAAAATCGACTACACCATCGAACCAAACGAAGTCGGCGCAGGTTATGCGTTTGAATCTGTGGTTGTGGGTGGTTCCGTACCACGTGAATTCTGGCCTGCGATCGACAAAGGCTTCCGCGATAGCATGGTAAAAGGCCCATTGGCTGGCTACCCTGTGGTTGACGTGAAAGTCACCTTGCGCGAAGGGGGTTTCCATGCGGTTGACTCCTCTGCCATCGCGTTTGAAATTGCGGCGAAAGGCGGCTACCGTCAAACCATGCCAAAAGCTGGCCCGCAAATCCTTGAGCCGATCATGAAAGTTGACGTATTCGCACCAGATTCCCACGTAGGTGATGTTATCGGTGACTTGAACCGTCGCCGTGCGATGATCAAAAATCAGGATACTGCTCCCATCGGTGCACGTATCAAAGCTGACGTGCCGTTGAGCGAAATGTTTGGTTACATTGGCGACTTGCGTACCATGACTTCCGGTCGTGGCCAGTTCTCGATGGAATTCTCACATTACGCCGCTTGCCCTAAATCTGTTTCTGAACAGGTTATCAAGGAAGCGCAAGAGCGTAAGAAAGCACTGGAAGCTGAGAAGTAAGACTCTCCGCCTTCGGCATGAAAAACCCCCGCCGGGTGACTGGCGGGGGTTTTTTTATGGGGTGCGAATATTGGGGTTAAAACGCCATCAAATAGCTCTTGCCACCCTGTTCCAGCACGGCATAACGCTCGGTACCGTTGGCATTGAAGAACACAAACACCGGCTTGACCACCTCACTGCTGCCATCAATGCTCATGCCTTGCAGTGACACGCTGGTTTCGCGGTTCAGCAAGGGCGTAGTGTAGGTTTTCAGGCGGTAAGCAGTGGCCTTTTCAATCGCGACAAACTTGGCGGCTTTCTGGGAATGGTCGGCGTGTACCAGATAGGTTTCCACCTTGCCATCATCATCTGACAGGGTACGTTGGTAGCGCATGTCGGCTGCTTGCTGGTTGGCGGTTTGGAACAGGGTTCCGCCCGCGCTGAGCAGGTACATGCCATCATCCGTTGCCCAGACATTACTGGCTGTTCCGCCCAAATCGTACTGGCCTTGGTAAGGCGAGTCATACAGCCACACGGGTTGCGTGGTGCTGGTGTCGTAGCGGTTCAGGTTGTTGCTGGGAGAGCCGGTGGTATCCAGCGTGTAAACCGCTTGCAAAGCGGGGATGACTTGCAGGTGCGTACCGCCAAACAAACGTTTGCTGGTGGTAGTGCTCAGGTCTTCCTGTACCACGCCGGTGGTGAGGTCAACCACATACAAATAGCTCCATTGCATACTGGCTGGCGGGGTCAGGTAAGCCTTGCTGTCACTGCCCAGCGCAATATCAAAGACCTTGAAGCCGATATTGCCGTAGAAGTTCAGGATTTCAGCCGTTTCCAGATCCACTTGGGTGATGGCTCCATCATGCCCGACCACAGCAGTTTTGCCGTCGGGGCTGATGGCAAGGCTGGTCGGCGGCAGTTGCAAGGTTACACTTTGCTGTCTGCCGCTGGTGGGGTTGGTGATATTGAGGGTATTACCGGGTAGGCTGCTGACCGTTATCAGTTGATCCAGCGTATCGCTGTAAGCGGCATCCACCGCATTGCTACTCAAGGGATTAGCGGTATTCATCACCGTGAGGTCGCGGGTCGCGAGGTTGGTGTTACCGAAAGCATCGGTCGCTTTCAGGCTGAAGGTGTACGTGCCTTGCTGGGCGGGTGTGAAACTGGCCGTCACGCTGTCAGCCGCCGTCAAAGTAGCGTTACTGCCTTGCGGGGCAGCTTCCAGCGTCCACTGGTAAGTGAGGAAATCGCCTTCCAGGTCAGTGGTTTGGCTCGCATCCAGTGTCAGTGTCGCGCCTAGCGTGGTGGAAACAGGCAACGCAGCGATGACGGCTTGCGGGGCAACATTGGGCGTGATGGAAAAGTTTTTCAGCACCGATTCATTGCGCACGGAAGGTGATTCGTACACGCCATCACCGTCGGTATCCAGATTGACCTGCAAGTTACGTTGCGGTGGAGTGGAGGTGTCATAACCTTGCGCAATCACTTGCACTTTGCTGCTGGCGGCACCGTTCAGGAGGATTTCGCCTTCAAGTGGCACGCCATCGGCGGCAAACAGGAAGGGCTTGACGGTGGTGGCATTGACGCAACCTTGCACGCCTTCGCAGAACTTGCCGCTGATGTTGGTATAACCACTGTTTTCCACCAGCATGGTGATATTTTCGGCCAATTGTTGTTTGCCGGTGCTCAGGTTGCGCTGGTACTGGTTGACCAGCAAGGTGCTTTGTCCGGTGGCAAGGTTGAGGTCGGTGCGCAAGGTGCCGGTCGTGGTATAGGGCACATCATCCACACGGATACCCAAGCCTTTCATACTGACGGTGTAGGAAGTCGCTTGCAGCGTCGGCACGTTGAACGCATGGATTACCAGCATGGCGGTGCCATTGGTGACGACATTTTCGCTCTTGCACTGGCTGTAAATGACTTGCAGCGTGCCGGTGAACGTGGTGTCGCTGACTTCCCCGGTGACGGCAGCGGTACCGCCGCCGGGGCAGGTGTCATTGATGTTGACCGAGCGTGCCTGATAATGTTGTGCGGCAATTTGTTGGGCAGCGAGGGCAGATAAAATTCGTTGCGGTTGCAACAGGCTAGCTTGCACCGCGCTGGCAAGGCTGGTCTTGCTGGGCGTGGCATTATTCGCTGGACGTGGTGCGGTGATATTGTCGTTGATGTTTTCCGTACCCAGCACCAGATTGACAAAATCCATGCTGTTGGTGGTGTTGAGCAAAGCCAGAATGCGGCTGCCGGTGTAGACGCTGCTGGCATCTGCCAGGGTGGTGTTGACGCCATTGTTGGTAAGGCTGGTGGTGGTCGTGCCCCCCGTTGTGGTGCTGGAGGTGGTTGTGCCGCCACCGCACGCGCTCAAAAGTGTGCCTGCCACGAGTACAGGCAAAAGTTGATTGGTTTTCATGAGATAGCCCCCTATTTTCAATGTATACTATTGATTAATAATTAGAAATTTATTAAATAAGTGCCAGTACCCTGTTTCAGTACTGCGTAACGTTTTGTGCCATCGCTGTTGAAAAACACGAACTGTGGAATCACCGGGTCGTCACTGGTGCTGGTCGGTTTCAGGTCGCTGACGGGCTTTTCATCCACCAGATTGAGCGTTGGCATGGCGTAGGTTTTTAGGCTGTACTCCGAGCCAGTGCCGGTAATGCCCTTGTCCAGAATCACCACGAACTTTGCAGCTTCCTGCGAATTGTCAGCGTGAAGCAGCCGGGTGTTGGGGTCATTGTCGTCGTCCGACAGGCTGCGTTGGTACAGCATGTCCTGATCTTGCGTGGTAGCTGTGCTGAACAGGGTTTCGCCTGCGGTCAGGATGTAGCCGCCATCTTCTGTTAGCCATAAGCCCTTGCCGCTGCTGCCGCCAATATCATACTCGCCGTTGTAGGGGGAGTCGTATAATCCAGCGGGTGGGGAAGCCGTGTCGGCCTTAATCAAATCGACAGGTAGTGTACTTTTGTCATAGATATACAGCACATTCTGGTTGGGGGCGAGTTGCAGGTAAGAGCCGCCCATTTGCACCACGGACAGGCTCGATTTTACTTCGCCTGTCCCCAGATTAATGGCTTTGAGGACGCCCCACAATGCATTGCTGGCAGGGGTAGCATACGCCATGCCATTGCCGCTCAGGGCAATGTCAAACACGCTAAAACCAATGTTGTCGTAGAAGTCCAGTACGCTGGCAGTTTGCAGGTTGATGTGGGTAACGCCACTGCTATGCCCGACCACCGCCGTTTTGCCATCCGGGCTGATCGCCAAGCTGGTGGGGGCAAGGTTCAGCGGCACTGCCTGTTGCTCGCCGGTTGTCGGGTTGATGATATTCAGCGCGTTGTCGGGTGAAGAGCTGACCGTGATCAAACGTTCCAGCGCATCGCTGTATTCAGCATCGACTGCATTGCGGGTCAGTGACAAAGTGTTGCTGTTGGCCGTGCTGTCGGTGGTTGTACCGTTGGTGCTCTCCGATGCGCCACTGCCTGTGGTGGTACTGGTGCTGTCCGTAGTGGTGGAGCCGCTACCAGTGGTTGTGGTGCTGGTGGAAGTACTCGTGGATGCATTGGTTCCAGTCGTTACCCCGGAAAGCGAAGCGCCTGTTCCACCCCCGCAAGCGACCAGTACGCTGGACATTAGAAAAATTGGCAGAATTTTACCCGTATTCATGGAGAACCCCTGTTGTTATTAGTCATTGGGAAAATTTTTATCAATTTATATTATATACCAATTAGTAGAATAAATTAAAATGATAAATTGGCCTTCCATGATCAGGGCATACCACAGGCTGCAACGACACTGCTATACTTTGCCAACGATTAAAACCGAGGAGATCCCCATGCCCACTATTCTGATCACAGGTGCCAATCGCGGCATCGGTCTGGAATTGACCCGCCAGTACGCCGCCGACGGCTGGAACGTGCTGGCCTGTTGCCGTTCCCCGGAAAATGCCCATGACCTGAACAAGCTGGTGGCGCAATCCGGTGGCAAGGTCAGCATTCACCTACTGGATGTCGCCAGCGATGCCCAACGTGCTTCCTTGGCAGCCCAACTCAAAGACCAGCCCATCGACATTCTGTTCAACAGCGCCGGAGTTTCCGGCAACTGGGGTACGCAAGGTTTCGGGCACTGCCAGACGCAGGAATGGCTGGATGTGCTGCACATTAACGTGATTACCCCAATGCTGATGATGCAGGATTTCGCCGATAACGTGGCGCTGAGTGAACACAAGATCATCGCCAATATGAGCAGCAAGATGGGCAGCGTGGCGGACAATACCTCCGGCGGCAGCTATTTGTACCGCTCCAGCAAAGCCGCGCTCAATATGGTCAACAAAAGTGCGGCGCACGATCTGGCGCGAAAGGGCATTACTGTGGTTGCCTTGCACCCCGGCTGGGTACGCACCGACATGGGCGGGCCGAACGGCGAATTGTCTACGGAAGAATCGGTGACGTCGTTGAAGCGCAATCTGGCGAACGTCACGCTTGCTGATTCAGGCAACTTACTCGACATCGACGGCAGCATTATCCCGTGGTAAGCGGGCAAGTCGTCCTCAAGCAGGGGCGCGATAAAAATGTCCGCTCCCATCACCCGTGGGTGTTTTCCGGGGCTGTCCAGCACGTCAAAGGCAATCCGCAGTCGGGCGAAACGGTCGAGCTGCGTGCTGCCAACGGCGACTTGCTGGGGATGGGGGCATGGTCACCCGTTTCGCAAATTCAGGTACGCTTGTGGACGTTTGCAGCAGCGCTGATCGACCGCGACTTTTTCATCAGCCGCATTCAGCAAGCCTTGGCATACCGCCAGCAACTCGGCATTCCGCAGCAGAATTCCGGCTACCGGCTGATCAATGCGGAATCTGACGGCCTGCCCGGTGTGGTGGTGGATGTGTTCGGTGAATGGCTGGTGATGCAATGCCTCACCACAGGTGCAGAATACTGGAAACACACTCTGGTGGATGCGCTAGCCGCCACTATTCCTTGTCGGGGTATTTACGAGCGTTCCGATGTGGAAGTGCGCAAAAAAGAGGGGCTGGAAACCACCAGCGGGTTACTCAAGGGTGAAATGCCACCGGCCTCCCTCGATATTATGGAAGAAGGTCGCCATTACCGCGTCGATGTCATTAACGGTCACAAGACTGGCTTTTACCTCGACCAGCGCGACAATCGCAGTGCTTTGCAACAATACGCGCAAGGCAAGACGGTATTGAACTGCTTTTCCTATACCGGCGGTTTCTCGATTGCAGCCTTGCACGGTGGGGCGTTACAGGCCACCAATATTGACGCTTCCCAGCCCGCGCTTGATCTGGCGGCGCAAGCCGCTGCCCTGAACGGTTTTCAGCCGGAACAAATGGATAATATTTGTGGTGATGTGTTCAAACTGCTGCGCGAATACCGTAATGAAGGTCGTCAGTTTGACATCGTGGTGCTCGACCCGCCCAAATTTGCTGAAAACCGCAAGCAACTGGATAAGGCTGCGCGGGGTTACAAAGACATTAACCTGCTGGGTTTCAAGCTGCTCAAACCGGGTGGTTTGCTGTTCACCTTTTCCTGTTCGGGTCTGATGGAAAGCGGGCTGTTCCAGAAAATTGTCGCGGATGCGGCGGTGGATGCCGAGTGTGATGCGCGTATCTTGCACAAGCTGGATCAGGCCACTGACCACCCGACACGGCTAGCGTTTCCCGAAGGCTATTACCTTAAAGGTCTGGTATGTCAGAAGTAGACACCAAACAAGCCCGTTTGCTGGTCATTTTTGACCATTTGTTACCGTTAGTGGATAGCGTGTCCGACAAGGTGCGCTTTGCTGCTTTGCTGGGGTTGGGGCTGGATGTGTGGATTTTTGTCTGGCTGTTTTTCCTCAAAGGCTTTTCGCTGAGCAGTGCGCTGATGGTGGCGGGTGTGGTGTTATTGCCACTCCTGATCCTGCTACGTTTTTGGTGGGCGCTGGAGGAGATCAAGGATTTGCCGAACATCGCCGAGCGTATGATGACAGATGCCCAAGGTGAAATTCAGGAAACGGTGCAAGGTATTCGTGCCGGTCAGGTGCAAAAGCTGGGGTTTCTGCGTTCCGCGAAAAGTTTGTGGAGCATTGGTTCGATGGCGAGTGAAGCACGTGAGTTGGTTGGCTCGTATATCAGCATTGGCACCTTGGTGAACCCGCTGTCGCTGGTATTGGGCGTGGTATCACTATTATTTGTTTTATTGTTAGTGTTTGTTGGTCTGGTGCTGTTGATTCTGGCATTTTGGTGATGAATGGTGTTGTTTTTTGATCTGTTGGTTATTGACCACAAAAAAACTAATCACGAAATTCTTTTTATATATTTTTACAAATAAAAACAAACTGCTAACATCATTAGTATGAAAAATGATAACTACCTCGCCTTGGATGGCCATTCGATGCATGTTTTCCTGACCGTACTGGAACAGGGATCCATCGCCAATGCCGCAGATAAACTGGGTATTACCAAAACAGTGATTGGTAATTGCCTTACCAAGCTGCGTTCTATCTTTCATGACCCCTTGTTTGTGCGTACCGGTGGGCAGGAAATTGTCGCTACCGCCCTTGCCGAAAGCCTCGGCGAGCGGATGCGGCTGGTGTTGTCGGACATGCAGCAATTAACCGCCGAGCAAGTGTTCAAACCCAAGCAAGCGGCGGTGCATTTCACCGTGGGAACCAATGATTTCCAGCGTGACCTGATTTTACCGGAGTTGTATCGGCTGGTTGCGGGTGAAACCAAGGAATTTTCCTTGCGTACCATTATTTCAGAATACCCATCACTGGATTTGCTGCGGACTGGCAAGGCGGATTTGCTGCTTTCCCCGGTAGCGCCCGAAGGTGGAGATATTCTCTACAAGCGTTTATTCATTGATCAGTCCCGCTGTTTCTTCGATAGCAGCGCCCGCGAAGCGCCGCGTACCTTGGCTGATTTCCGTAATGCCCGCTACGTTGGTCTCAACCTGATTGACGGGCAGCGCGTTGTACCGTTGGCAGCGCCGATTTCGCGGGAACTGGAGCAGCAAGTGGCAATTCGTGTCCCCAACTTTTCGGATATGGCGAGTTTCATGCGCGGCAGTGACTTGCTGGCGATTGCGCCGGGTATGTTACGCATGGGGGCATTGTCGGGGTTTTCATCCATTACCCCGCCGTTCAATATGCCGTCGGTCTTCATGTTCATGCTGTGGCACAAGCGTCATCAAGGCGATGCGGCGCACCAGTGGATGCGCAACCAACTGGAATCAGCCGTTGGCGGCGTCATGGCGCGGGGCAAGCTGGCAAAAGTCTGACGGTGTTTTGTGTTCAAAAAGGCATCCGCCGGGGTGTCTTTTTGTGTTTGGGGTAAGTTACAGTTCACTTGAAACTTATACATAATTATACTAATATACACAACATGGACAAGTTACTATCCATCGGTGAAGCGGCAGAATGGTTAGGTGTCAGCCCAATGACGCTGCGCCGCTGGGAAGCGTCCGGCAAATTGATGCCAGAAAGGACGGCGGGCAACCAACGCCGTTACCGCCTTTCCCAAGTTGACCCGACAGCAGCCCTCCTGCCCTCATCAGAGCGCAAGACGCTTGCCTACGCCCGTGTATCCAGCCACGACCAAAAGGACGACCTGGAACGTCAAAAGCAAGTGCTGGAACTGTATTGCGCTCAACAGGGCTGGACGTTTGAGTTGGTGTCTGACTTGGGTTCAGGCATGAACTACGACAAAAAAGGCTTGAAACGCCTGCTAAATGAGATTATTGCAGGTCATGTTGGGCGTTTGGTGATTACCCACAAAGACCGCCTGCTGCGGTTTGGTGCAGAACTGGTGTTTTCCATCTGCGAAGCCAAGCAAGTTGAGGTGATCATCATCAATAAGGGAGAAGACACCACGTTTGAAGAAGACTTGGCAAGCGACGTGCTGGAAATCATCACGGTATTTTCTGCCCGTTTATACGGCTCGCGTTCCCGCAAAAACAAAAAACTGCTGGACGGTGTAAAGCAAGCCGTGGAAGATTCCCGCACATGATCATCAGCCACAAAATTCGCCTTGACCCTAACAACAAACAAGCCACTTACTTTGCTAAAGCCGCAGGCACTGCACGGTTTACCTACAACTGGGCGTTAGCGGAATGGCAAACCCAATACGCTGCATGGAAAGACGATAACGACCTCCCCAAACCCTCGCAGTTTTCACTCCGCAAACAACTCAATGCCATCAAACGCGAGCAATTCCCGTGGATGCTGGAAGTCACCAAAAACGCCCCACAAATGGCGATCATCCAACTGGGCGTAGCCTTCAAGAACTTCTTTGCAGGTCACGCCAAGTACCCGCAATTCAAAAAGAAAGGCAAAAGCCATGACAGCTTCACCCTGACCAACGACCAATTTTCCGTTGACACTTCCCGCATCCGCATCCCCCACCTTGGGTCAGTGCGGATGCGGGAAACGTTACGCTTTTCCGGCAAAATCCTCTCTGCCACGGTTTCCCGCACCGCTGACCAGTGGTTCGCCAGCATCACGGTGGATACCGATTCCAGTCACGTGCCACCCGCCGAAAACCAAGGCGTAGTGGGCGTGGATTTGGGCGTATCCGCACTGGCAACACTGTCAACGGGGGAAGTGGTGACGGGTGCGAAGCCGTATAAAGCCTTGCTTTCCCGACTGCAACGGCTCTCGCGCAGCCTATCCCGCAAGGTCAACGGCAGTACCAACCGCGCTAAAGCCAAGCGCAAACTGGCAAAACTCCATGCGCGTATTGCCAATATCCGCAAGAACGCTTTGCACCAACTCACGACGGATTTGACCCGCCGTTTCCACACCCTTGGCATCGAAGAGCTGAACGTGTTTGGCATGGTGAAAAATCGCCATCTATCTCGGGCAATCAGTGATATGGGCTTTTTTGAGTTTCGCCGCCAGTTGGAATACAAAGCCGATAGGCGCGGTGGTGTCGTGGTAGTTGCAGGCAGGTTCTTTGCCAGCAGCAAGACCTGTTCTGCCTGCGGTGAAAAGGTGGAAAAGCTGCCCCTGTCAGTCCGGCAGTGGGATTGTCCGACCTGTGGCGTAAGCCACGATCGGGATGTGAACGCGGCTATTAACTTAGCCAACTACGCCGTGAGTTACACGGTGTCTGCCTGTGGAGGGGATGGCTCTGGTCTTGGGCGTAAGCCAAAGGCGAAACCAGCCCCAGTGAAGCAGGAATTTGACTGCAAATTTGACGATGTTCAGGTTTGTATAAGTTCAAAGTAACGGCTGGCACTTTCCACTACAATGATTGTTTTTGAATCCAAATCTTGCCGCGCAACGTACTTAAGGTAAAACCAAAGGAATATCATGGAGCCGCATTCACTGAATGAACTGCTGATCCGCAGCGGACGGGAAGATGCAGCAGCATTCCGGCAACTGTACGCGGCCACGTCCCCGCGCCTGTTTGCGGTGTGCAAACGTTTGTTGCGTGATGAAGCCTTGGCAGAAGACGTGTTGCAGGAAGGTTTCATTAAGATCTGGAACCATGCCGCGACCTTTTCTGCCAACAAGGCCAGCGCCATGACCTGGATGACCACCATTGTGCGCAATCAGGCGCTGGATAAGCTTCGTCAAGCCAACAGCCGCCCGGAATCCAGTGGCGAGGTGGCATACGAAACCTTGGAATTTGCTTCGCTGGAGCCTGGCCCCGATGCCTTGCACCAATGGGGTGAGGATGCCCAGCGCCTATGGCACTGTCTGGAAACACTCAAGCCTGAACAGCGTGAATGCCTCCTGCAAGCCTTCTACCACGGGCAAACCCATGATGAACTGGCCCGCAACTTGGTCAAACCATTAGGAACGGTGAAAGCGTGGATACGTCGTGGACTCGAACAACTCAAGGGATGCTTACAATGAATCGTTACCAAAACCCGGATATTTTTGAGCACCTTGCCATGTCTTACGCATTGGGAACGTTGCAGGGTAAAGCACGCTTGCGTTTCGAGAAGTTGCAGCAACAACACCTGTACCTGCGGGCTGTTACCAACGCTTACCAGCAACAATTTTCCCCGTTGCTAGTGCTGCTGCCCGCTGAAAAACCCTCGGCAAAGGTCTGGGATAATATCAGCAAGGAACTCAAGTTAGATCAGCAGGCCAAGGTTTCCCGATCTTCTTGGCTGGCAAACCTTAAGAATTACCTGCCGTGGTCAGTGGCTGCGTTTGCTTCCATTGCTGCGTCTGTCATGACGGTGTTGTTGCTGAACATCAATAGCCAACCGGCGGCTTACATGGCAATGCTGAAATCCCCGGTACAGCAAGACAAAATGATGGTGGCGATGGTCAGCCATGACACGATGGAGATTTCTTTCGATATGCCCGCCGGGGCGCTGCCTGCTGACAAGGGCATGGTTCCCACGGTCTGGTGCATTCCCAAGGATAAAAATCTGCCGCTCATACGCATGGGGACACTGGCGCAAGGTGGTGACCACCGGATGCCTATCGACCGCAAAATGTGGAAGGACATGGCGAATGTTAGTGAGTTTGCGATCAGTATGGAACGCATGGATGAGCCTGCCAGCCTTGTTCCGAAGGGTAAGGTGATGTTCAGTGGTGAACTGGCTGCTTTGTAGGTGGCTGATCAGGCCCGTTAGACCAGTACCTGACGGGTGTCGGCTATAAAACGTTCCAAGCGCTGGCATTCCATTTGCTGCTTCCATCTCCTATATCCCCGACCTGAAAGACAGTATCCAGCCCCGTTGCACAGCATTCATCAGCAAGGTCACTAGCTGTTCCTGAAAACGCTCGGCCAATTCGGGCAGTGTTGCCCGCTGCTGTACTGCCGCAAGAAAATCCCACGCCTGTTTATCCAGCACAACTTGTTGTAAACGCCGCCCTGTCCGCCATATCAAGACAGTGCTTGCTTGCTGAATCTGAAGGCGTTCCAGTGGCAATTTATCGGGGTGGTCTTCGGGTTGGTGTGCGAGCCAAATGGGATGGATGGCGTAAGGCGATTGCAACAGGTGGGCGGAATCTGGGGTGTGCAGCGTCAGGCGTTCCTGTTGCCCGGCATCCAGCAGCGCCAGTTGGGCAAAATCCGAGGGGGGCTGGTTAACCGCATTCCATGCCTGATGCCGCGCCCATTCCAGCCGTGCTATCTCGGCTATCCACGGCATGGTGCTTAATGCTGGGTGGTGGTGCAGGAAATCGGCAAACTCGTCAGCGTATTCGGCGAGAAACGGACGGGTTGGGGGTGATTGGTCAATATACCTGTCGCTGGCAGCTTCAAAAAAGTCATCGCCGAGCAATTGCTGGCACACCGGATACAGTGAACGGAGGTATTGCAGCAAAATGCCGTGGACACTGTTGCGGTAAATACCCACCCGTTGCACTGCATCGAGTGCGCCGTGGGCTTTTACCAGTGCTGCTGCGGCATCCCGTTGGTCACGGTCAAAGATGGCGTTGATGAAACGGTATTGAAGTTCAGGCAAGGGCATGGGCTTGTACCTCTGCTGCTTTACGGGCTTCGGTCAGTAGAGTGCCGAGTTCCGGCACGTTGTTGTCCCATTCAATCAGGGTGGGGATTGCACCCAGCCGCTGGATGGCTTGCGCATACAATTCCCATACCGCATCGCTGACCGGGTAGCCGTGGGTATCCAGCAAGTGTGTACCCCGATCTTCATAGCCCGCGAGGTGGATTTCTTGCACCCGTTCTACAGGAATCGCGTTCAAGTAATCCAGCGGGGCAAAATCATGGTTGCAGGCACTCACGTAAATGTTGTTCACGTCGAGCAGGATATGGCAATCGGCTTCTTCCGCCACGGCGCACAGGAAATCCCATTCACTCATGGTTGACTGCTGGTATTGCAGGTAACTGGAAACGTTTTCGATGACCAGCCTGCGCCCCAGCATGTCTTGCGCCTGACGGATACGACTGGCGGCATGGCGGATGGTTTCCTCGGTGTAAGGCAAGGGGATCAGGTCGTGCGTTACCAGCCCGTGTACCGATGTCCAACACAGGTGGTCGGAAACCCATGCCGGGTTCACGCGCTCAACCAAGGCTTTGACGCGCTTAAAGTATTCGCTATTCAGCGGGTCAGTTGAGCCTAGCGACATGCCAACACCGTGAAAGGTCAGCGGGTAATGTTCGGCGATTTCAAACAGGTAATCCTGCTGCACACTGCCGGGTAACAGGTAATTGTCGGTGAGAATTTCCAGCCAAGGAATGGCGGGCTTGGTATCCGTAATCTGGTCAATGTGCTGGGGGCGCAAGCCCACCCCGCAGCCGCTGACGGGGTGGTTGATCGTTGTGTTTAGGTTCATGGGCTAAGATTTTCCCTACGCTGAAACAGATAGTGCTTATACGGAGCTTGTCCGGGTTTGGATGCATACCGGTCAGAAGCGGGCAACTCTAGCCGTACCGCTGCCGCAAATATTGGCTCAGAGGGTAATCCAGCGACAACTTACCCGGCCCGAATACAAACACGATCCAGATCATTGCACCCCACACGACATGCTGCCAGAAGCCACCTGCGCCATCTATCGTCCACAGGTAAGGATAGGAGACGACCGCCACGATGTTGAATACGAAGAGTGCCAACGCTGCCGGGCGTGATAGTAAACCCACGATTAGCAGTACCGGCAAGACCAGTTCCGCCGCTGTCCCCAGATAGGCAGCCAGTTCAGGTGACAACAGCGGGACGTGGTATTCATCCTGAAACAGGTAAAGCGTACTCGACCAACTCTGGATCTTGGTCAGGCCGGAGGCAAAAAATGCCCATGCCACATACAGGCGAAAACCCAACAGGGTCAAGGGTTTCAGAAAACTGTCCAAAGGCCAGCATTCACCCATTAGGAAACTAGGCAGTGTTATTGGGTTTTTCATCAGAAATTCCTTATGTTGGCGATTGCCGTTAAGGGGGCTGACAGGCCGCCTCCCCGAAGGGAGGGGCTGCGTTATGGAGGGGGGAAAGGTTACTTACATGGCTTTTTTGTCTTCTGACAACACAATGCCGCCTGCAATTTTTTCACACGTTCCTTTAGGCAGTGCGATGAACTCTTTCGGATCGCTATCAGCTTTGGCCTGACCCGCGCACGCATGTCCATTTGCGCCGCAATCATTCATGCCAGCCTTAACCAGGCCACCGCAATGTTCCATTTCGACTTTGGCATCCGCCGCTTTGGCTCCGTCAGCCGCCATGTCAGCAGCGAACAGTGTGCCGGACGTTGCAGCCATGCCTAAAGCCATCAGTGCCGCAGCCATTACTGGTTTGTTGATATTCATGGGATAACTCCTTCAATACGTTTAAAACAGATTTTTTAGATTGCCTGTCCGTTTTGTGACAGGTAGTGCTTATACGGGGCTTGTGTTGGTTTGGATGCAAACCAATAACGATTTCTTACGGTTTTTTGTCAATCACCTCATTGGCAAGGCCAGTCAGTGTTTTCGCCAATTTTTCAACCACTGGGCAATCCGTCACCTCATGCCGTTCGGCGATGAAAGTGGGGTCGTTGTAACCCAGCCAGACTTGTGAGTCGGCGTCTTCCCAAACCAGTGCTTTGAGGGGCAATTGACATCCTCCCCTCCCTGAAGGAAGGGGATTCCTACTGCATTCCGCTAGATAGCTGACTGACTTCGGTGGGTTCCTGCTTCACAGAGCGGCTTAAGGCCGCATCTCCACAGGCTAACAAGCGGTATCCCCGCTCTTTGATATTGATCGCGCCGACATGATCGGCATGATTTTCATAGTGGCATTGCACGCACACAAACCGTGCTTGCGTCTGACGATTATCCGCCGCTACATGATGACATTCTGGGCACTCTTGACTGGTATAATGCGGCGGTACAGCGAACAACATGCCGCCCTTCCATGCCATTTTGTAGTCGAGTTGCCGTCGAAATTCACCCTAGCCTTGGTCGAGAATGGCTTTGTTTAAGCCGGATTTCTGGGAAACCTTCTTGCCGGGGTTTTCTACTGTACCAGCCGCTGACTTCGACATATTCCGTACCTGCAAATCTTCGATGAACACGAACGCGTGGTTTTGGCTGAGCGTGGTCGTCGCCTTGTGCAGGAAATCGCGGCGGGCGTTGGCGATTTGCGTGTGAATTTTTTGAACGTTGGCTTTGGCTTTTTTCCAGTTGCTGCTGAACTTTTGTTTGTGCGCCATGCGCCGTTGGTATTTGGCGAGTTTCGCTTGTTTGTTCTTGAAGCTGTTGCGTGGTTCGATGTACTGGCCGTCGGAGAGCGTCGCAAAATGCGCTATCCCAAGGTCAATACCGATAGCAGTGGTTGCGGGTGTGGCTGGCAATTCCACTTCGCGCTGGGTTTGGATGCTGACAAACCATTTGCCGCCTTTGCTGGAAACCGTGACATTGCGTAGTTCTCCCAACACATCGCGGCTATTGCGGTAGCGTATCCAGCCGAGTTTTGGCAGAAAAATTCGGCTATTGTCTGGGTCGAGCTTGATTTGTTTGGGGTCGGGGTAACGGAAACTGTCACCGCTGCCTTTACGCTTGAAGCGGGGGAAATCAAGGTGTTTTGCCATTGCCACGTAACCGATGAATTTTTCACCCGCTTCATGATTGGCTTGCTGCAACGCTAATGCCTTGTTGTACACGAAGCGGCATGACCCAGCAAAACGGCGTAGTTGACGCTGTGTTTCACTATTGGGCATGAGTTCGTATTTGAAGGCTTGTAGTCGTTGCATCCTCATATTATAGTTTGGTCTATGAGTAATGACAACGACATTAGGCATGGAAGACATTGTGTTTTTAGAATACATGTTCACTTGGTATTTGTGACAAAATACCGCAGAGATGTATTTACCAAAGCCATACTGGATGACTTGCGTGGTATTTTTTCCAGCGTGTGTACCGACTTTGAAGCGGAATTGCTGGAATTCGATGGCGAGGATGACCATGTTCACCTACTGGTAAACTATCCGCCAAAAGTGGCAGTCTCGGCTTTGGTCAATAGTTTAAAGGGGGTTTCTAGCCGAGTGATACGCAAGAAAAATTACCCTAACCTCCATAAGAAACTCTGGCGCGGTGCTTTATGGTCGCCCAGTTATTTTGCGGGTAGCTGTGGCGGTGCCCCTATTTCTCTCATTCGCCAATACATTGAGCAGCAGCAGACACCACACTAAACACTCCGAACATAGGGCGGCTTCGCCACCCGCGCTATCCTCCCCGACCTGAAGGACGGGGTTTGCCGCGCAACCTGATCAATGGCAACCGTTTGCGCACATTCCATGAAGGGTGTGCCGCCTTGCGGATTGCCAAAAGTCAGCAGTTCGGTGGGGCGGAGGGTTTTGCCGATTTTGGCAGCCCCCGCAGCATGGTCAATGCGGGCGAAGACGTTCAAACCACGCTCTTTCACCAGCTCCTGCCAATCAGTCGCCAGTATGGGATATACGCTGCTTGCACTCGTTTGGATGCAAGCGCCCCTTGGATTAGCCATTCCGCTTCGGTTGTGGAGACGATTTGCCTTACAATAGGGTGTTTTTCAAAGATTGATAAAGGATTGACGACATGACACAGGCTGTTGCACGCATTGGCATTTTGACGATTTCCGACCGCGCCAGCCGGGGCGAATACGAAGACAAGGGTGGCCCCGCCATCAGCGAATGGTTCAACCGGGTGCTGACCAGCCCGTGGGAAGCGGTTGCCCGTGTGATTCCCGATGAACAGCCCGGTATTGAGGCTGCGTTGCGTGAACTGAGTGATGTGCAAGGTTGCAGCCTGATTGTCACGACAGGCGGCACAGGCCCCGCCTTGCGTGATGTGACGCCGGAAGCAACCGAAGCGGTATGCAGCAAGCTGATGCCTGGGTTTGGCGAGTTGATGCGCACGGCTTCGCTGAAGTTTGTGCCGACGGCTATCCTGTCGCGCCAGACCGCTGGCATCCGGGGACGCAGTTTGATTGTTAATTTACCGGGCAAGCCTTCCGCAATTGATGACTGCTTGCAAGCGGTATTCCCAGCAATTCCGTATTGCCTTGATTTGATTGAAGCGGCGTATCTGGAAGCTGACCCGTCGCAATGCAAGGCGTTCCGCCCGGCTCATGCGAAACCGCGTTAAGCTGGTCTGTGCGGGTAACATCCGTGTACCATTGTACAAATCCCCTGCATTATTAAGAGAGTCCTAGCATGAAAATCGGCGTTACCAGTCAGAATTTGCGTACCATTACCGGGCACGCCAGCAAAGCGCGGAGTTTTTTGGTGTATGAATCGGTTGGCGGGGAACCCCTCCAAGCGGTCGAGCCGATTGAGTTGTCGATGGATATGTCGATCCACGCCTGGGACAAACGCGGTGATCACCCGCTGTTGGTGCTGGATTATTTGATCACCGGACCTTGCGGAAAAAGTTTCATCAATCAGATGAAGCAATACGGCGTGCGGGTAAAAACCACTGATGAAACAGACCCCTTGGTGGCAGTACAGCAGTTATTGGCGACGGTGACGCCTTGGGCGAGCAAGCCTGCACCGACGGGTTTATAAACGTTCGTCAAATTGTCTATTGACATTGACGCTATTACCGCTACACTTTCCAACCATTATCAACCTTAACTACGGAGACACCCATGCTGAACGGATATACACAAAGGAATTTAATCATTTAGTGTCTCCCGCACTTGTGCCGGGGGACTGATGTCAGTCATCCGGTATGGGAATGCGGTGCTTTGTGTACAGCATGTCGAAAACCCCGGATGGCGTAAAAACCAACGGGGTTTTTTTATGCCTATCAGTTTTATGCTCAACAAGGGCAAAGTTCCGGTCAAGATTTTCACCGACGATGTGGACAGCGGCTCGCTGACACAATTGGGGAATTTGTCGCAACTGCCCTTCATCCACAGCCACATTGCGGCGATGCCAGACGTGCATCACGGCATTGGTGCGACCGTGGGTTCAGTGATTCCCACACGCGGCGCGATTATTCCGGCGGCGGTGGGGGTCGATATTGGTTGTGGGATGAATGCGGTGCGTTTGTCACTCAAAGCCCACGACTTGCCCGATAACTTGTACAACATCCGCAGCGCGATTGAACAGCGCGTACCCACGGGTTTTGATGAACACGTGCGCCCCACCCTCAACGGTTCTACCCTCAATAACATGGGGAAGCATCTGGATGTGATTACCGACAAGCACCCCGGTCTGGTGAAAATGTTGAAAAACTTTCACCGCCAATGGGGTAAGCAACTCGGCACACTCGGCGGCGGCAACCATTTCATTGAGCTGTGCCTCGACGAAAGCGACGACGTGTGGGTCATGCTGCATTCTGGCAGTCGCGGGGTAGGTAACGCCATCGGGCGCTATTTCATCGAAAAGGCCAAAAAGGATGTGGGTCGCGAATTGGGTCAACTCCCTGACAAGGATTTAGCCTACTTCACCGAAGGCACGCAGCATTTCGACGATTACGTGGAAGCGGTCGGCTGGGCGCAGGATTACGCCACGGTCAACCGCCGCGAAATGATGCGCTTGGTGCTGGATGCCTTGCAACGTAGCAAAGCTTTGCCCGCATTCACTACCACCCGCGAAGCGATCAACTGCCACCACAACTACGTGCAAAAGGAAGAGCACTTCGGTGCGGAAGTCTACCTGACTCGCAAGGGTGCCATCAGTGCACAACTGGGGCAGCTCGGCATTATTCCCGGCAGCATGGGCGCGAAATCCTACATCGTGCGCGGCTTGGGTAATGCGCAATCGTTCTGCTCGTGCTCGCACGGTGCGGGGCGACGCATGAGCCGCACCGAGGCTAAACGGCGTTTCAACACCCTCGATCTGGAAGCGCAGACCAAGGGTATCGAATGCCGCAAGGACAAAGGCGTGGTCGATGAAATTCCCGGCGCGTACAAAGACATCGACGTGGTGATGCAGAACCAAAGCGATCTGGTCGAGGTCGTACATACACTGCGTCAAGTCATTTGCGTGAAAGGTTAAAGGCGGTGCATCATGGAAAAAACCCAAGTTGACATGATTCGCGAATGCTTAAGCGGCAGCCGCACGGTGTTCCACTACGCGCCGGAAAGCTACGCCCTGCAATTGCTTAAGGACTACATCGGCAACGGCATGGGGATTGGCGCATTGCGTCGCTCCCCTTACGCCAAACTGTTGACCAAACCCATTGTCGCGGAAGCTTTGGCATTGGCAGGCAACGGCGTGCTGGAACCCTGGCATCTGGAAGCCGTTGCTGCGGAATACCGTACCCACAAGCCACTGAATTTCATCCTGACGCTGGACGAATGGGGTACTGATGACAAGGACGACCGTCACTGGAAACAGATTTGCCGCCCCGGTTACGACTTGGTGCTGCAACTCAATTTTGCCAATGACCACCAGCAACCTTTCAAAACGCTGATCCATACGGATGGAGGTGTTGCCCCGTTTTCTTACCACGGTCATCCAGTACGTAAGGATGGCCGTTTGGAAACACTGGCATGGGCGCGGATCGACCTTGATTTTGCCAGCAATCAGGCGTTGATCGAGGAAATCCAGTCCGATTGGGTAAAGAATGCGGCAAATAGTGATCAGGATTGGCAGTACGGTGCTGACAAGATGCAGCAATACCGTGAAGTGTTACGCCCTTACTCCAAGGTATGGGATGAGGCGATTTTGACCGCAGCACTGTGTTTTATCCGGCGTGAACTGGGGATTCGTGAAGTGTTTTACCACAGCTACGACACTGGCAATCGCCTCAAGGGCATTGAGCGCTATTACGAATACGGCAAGCCGCCGCGTTATTTGTACACCGATTTACCGAAAAAATTTTGCTTCGTCAAAACCAGCGAAGCGCCGGACTTCCTCAAACCTGTCCGCTATCTGCATTACCTGCAACGGCACGGTAAGGCGCAATGGTTCAAACTGCCAACACAGGAGAAACCTCATGGCAAAAAAGCAGCGGCGTAGCCGCAATCCCGTCGCGCACCACTTGTTTATCCATCGGGGGGGTGTCCACGAAAAAAGCCATTCTGCCAAGCGGCAGGAAGACAAACGTCAATTACGCAAGCTGGTGAATAAAGCAGGGGTCGGATTTTCCGGCCCCGATGCGTTGGCGGCTTAGCGAATCAAATCCGGCTATCGTAAAGTGTTAGCGTTTGGTCGAAAAAAAATAGCGAATACGGGTGGGCTGCGTTATACAGGCGTGAAAAATCAAGAAAAATCCTTCCATGATAAAGTTTTCTGGCCTGTTGGTGTTCCTGCTGCTTGTTAATCTGCTCCTGTGTTCTGCCGGGAATGCGGCTGCACCTCCCTTGGCGGGTTTTACGCTAGACCCTGATACCGATTTCAACGTGTGGCGGCTGGGTGGCAGTGCTGCGGAAATGCAGCAGCAATGCCCTCACCCTGATGGCGAAGACAATATTACCCTGTTACACGCCCAACACTTTTACAGCCGCACTTCCCCCGCGAACCGCACCGAAACCCATGCTTTGGGGTCGGCGGGACAAAACCACCCTTATGCCGCTTTGTGGCGCTTGTCCGACAAGCGTTTGGTTGGCTGGGTACCGACTGCCGAACAGGAGGCCGACCTTCAGCAACGCCAATTGTTGTGGGATAGGCAAGCCGACAATGTGTACTGGTTTACCGATGGCAATCGTCTGATGCGTGCCAGCATTGACTTCAGCACCTATAAAACCCGTGTGCAGGAATGGGCGCATTTCCCGGACTTTGCGTGGATTACCTTTGGGATGGGTGAGGGGAATTTTTCCGACGATGGCAAACGTCTGGTGCTGGCAGGCGCGGCACAGGACGGTTCCGGGATGTATATCCAGCCCTATGAAGTAGCAGATAAACGCGCTTTGCCGTGGCGCAAGGTTGCCGCTAGCGTGGGGGATGATAGCTTTGATTGGGCAAGTGTTGACCCTACCGGCGAATACGTGCTGTTTGCACAACACGCGCCGCAAGAAACCATGCTGGTGGTTCCGTTTGCTGAAACCGCGACAGCCAGCCCACGGGTATTGCTGGATGATGTGAAACACAGCGACATTGCCCTCGACCGTGAAGGCATCCCTTGGCTGGTCTACGGCAACTGGCGTGGTTTGTTCAAGGTGAAACTGGCCGATGCCCACAGCCAGCGCATTTGGCCTGATACCAAGGAAGAAGCGGAACCGGATGCCCGTGCCAGTGCTTCCGGGCATGTGGCGCGTATCGCGGGCAAGCCGGGTTGGGTGTTGATGTCACGCCATCAGGATGGCCGCTTGTATCAGGTTTCTCTCGATGGCAAAACGCCTGCCCGTTATGTCGGCAATTCCCGGCAAGGGCGCGGCCCTCGCCACGCCGATAGCAAGCAAACTGCCCGCCGCTG
This sequence comes from Thiothrix litoralis, assembly GCF_017901135.1. NCBI lineage: Bacteria > Pseudomonadati > Pseudomonadota > Gammaproteobacteria > Thiotrichales > Thiotrichaceae > Thiothrix > Thiothrix litoralis. Next base: position 3,469,189 of record NZ_CP072801.1, read on the forward strand.
GGGTGTTACCCGCGACGGTGAAGTGACCACCTACAAGCGCGAAGCCCGTGCTGCTAGCTCCCCTTCCGGGCGTTATGTGTTTTTCGTGTCGGATTACCATGCCCATGCCAGCTACGACCCGGAACCCGAACCGGGCACGGCCTACCTTAACCTGATTGACCTAGAACAAGAGCCATAAGCGATGCGTACTGTTATTTTGGGGGTGTTTGCCCTGCATTTCATTTTTTTGGCCTACCTGAACAATGTGTATGTGGCGGGCTTGCCGGTTAGGTCGTTCCTGATTCTATTGGCGGGTGGGCTGGTGGTGATGCGTGATTATACGACGCTGTTTCGGATAGGGTTGGCCAGCAAGGTCTATCTGTTGCTGGCGATGCTGGGCTTGGTGGTGTCACTCGCGAATAACGTTACCCCCGGTAATATTGCCAATGGCGAGCTGAAGCTGTTGCAGTCGTATTTGATGATTTTGGTGAGCTTTTTTGTGGTGGAGCAATTCGGTTTCCGCACGCTGGGGTATCTGGTGGTAGGGATTGCGTTGCCTTCGGCGCTGGTGGGGATTATGCAGGCGTTGGATGTGCAGTTTGCGTGGCAAGTGCAAGGTGCTTTGGCGGGTATTCAGAACAAGGAGCTCAGCGATGAAATCCAGTCGCAGATTACCGAAGCCTTGCTGCGTCCGCCCGGTTTGAGTTTGTATGCGATTCCACAAACTTATATGCTGCTGGGGGCGTTAATGCTTAACCTGTATCTGGTGCTTCAGAACCGTTATAACCCGCGTTTCCAGATGGTGGCTGTGGTGGTGGGGTTGATTCTGGCGGGGGGGATTTTTGCGTCGGAAACCCGTTCGGCAATGGGGGCGGCTTTGCTGATGCCTGCGTTGATTTACCTGTTTCTATTTCCGGCGCGGGTGATTCCGGCGACGGGTTTGTTGGTGTTGTTGGGTGGGCTTGCCTTTGTGTTGCTGGCGGACAAGGCGGGGATCGATTCCCGGATGATCAGTCTGGATGATGCTTCGGCAGCCGGGCGTAGTACCTTGTATAAATACGGCACTGAACTGTTCTTGCGCCAGCCGTTTGGCTATGGTTTTAATTTCGATACGGTTGAGTACGCGGTGCAATATTTCGTGAATGATCAGAACCTGTTCAATTATGATCCCAGTGAGAAAGCGCACTTTATCGTGCCGGTACACAATTCCATTCTCAATCTGGTGCATACCTTCGGGTTTGCCGGGGTGTTTTTGCTGGTCTACTACGTGTATCGGTTGATCGCGGGCAGTTGGTATCGGGCGGTGTTTATACTGGGCGCTTTTGTGAACTCCCTTTTTCATAATGCGGGGATTCTGAGTAACGACCTGTTCATGGATATGGTGATTGCGGTGATGTTGTATGAGCTGTACCGGCAAAACACCGCTGCTTCTGGGACAGCAGTGTCTGCGAGGTAAAAGGCAGCTCTGGGTTAGGCGTGAACGATCATGCTGCGCCCGTCAGAGTAGTTGCTGGTGCTGTTAGCTTTGTTGGGAACCATGTTTTGTACCAGTCCCAATATTTTACCATGGCTCTTTTCCAGACAGTCAATGGCGGTGCGCACGTCCTGTTTACTGGAGCGGTTGTTGGCCACAATCAGCAGGGTTCCATCTGAGCGGTTGGCGAGCAGCAGGGAGTCGGCCATACCGAGGATCGGTGGGGCATCCACAATCACGTAGTCAAACACTTCCCGCGATTTATCCAGCAAGGTTTGCATGTGCGCTCCTGACAGCGCTTCTACCGGATCGGGTACGGCAGGGCCTGCACAAATGACAAACAGTAGGCGTGAACCTTTGACCCGTGTCAGCGGGCTTTCGCGGGCAGTGCCGGTCAGGTAATGGGTCAGGCCGTAGCTGTTATCGAGTTCTAGGTGCTTATGGATGGTAGGTTTACGCAAATCCGCATCAATCAGTAAGACCTTGTTGCCGGTGTTGGCGAGCATCAGCGCCAGATTGACGGCGGTGGTGCTTTTGCCTTCACCCGGCAGGGGGCTGGTGATGTGCAGGATTTGCGGGAAGCGTCCGTTGTTGGCGAGTACCAGCGAGGTTTTCAGGTAGCGCAGTGCATCTACCCAAATCTGGTCGGGCTGTTGCTTGAGCAATTCGGCTTGACTGCGGTTCAAGAGTGCTTTGCTGTAAGGCAGGGAGTGCAGCACTTGGTATTTGCCGCCGATTTCCTGCAAGTCTTCGGTCAGGCGTATTTTGGGTTGTAAAGTTTCGCGTAGCATGACGGCCAATGCGCTGAGGAACAGGCCGGACAGCAAACCAAGTAACAGGTATTTGGCGTAGCTGGGGCCATCTTTGCGTGAGGGTAAAATGGCTTTGTCGACGACAGAAATGCTGCCGGTTTGGGCTGTTTCCACGACATTGATTTCTTTAACGCGTTGTAACAAACCGTCGTAGAGGCTGCGCCCGGTTTCCACGTCGCGCTTGAGGTTGGCATAGCCGATGCTGTCATCGCGGAATTGCAGCAATTGTTTTTCCAGTAGTTTGATCTCGCCGTCCAGCTTGCGCTCTTCTGACATCGCGGCTTCATAGGAGGCTTTGAGGTTGATGGCTGTGTCTGAACGGATATGGGTGCTTTCCTTGGCAATCAGGGCTTCACGGCTGTTAATTTGTTCTTGCAGGGAGAGCATGGCTGGGTAATTGGGTTTGAATAGCTCAAGGTTCGCCAAATAGGTGCTTTGTAGTTTACCCAGTTCCTTTTTGTGTTCCTGAATCAGTGGGCTATCGTCCACATTCAAGGAGCCTGCCACTTTACCTTTGCTGTGGTACAAACTTTGGGTTTGAATGCGCTTTTCCTTGGCTGCCATGTGAGCGCTGCTGAGTGCCTCCAGATTTTTGGCAATGATGGGTTCATCTGAGTTGGTGTCGACGATGTTTTTATTACGGGCGTAACGGATCAGGGCGGCTTCACTGGTTTGCAGTTTGTCGCGTGCTTCATTGATTTGCTTGTCAAGGAATTGGGTGGCTTGCTCCGCTGCTGCCTGCTTGCCACGTTGTTGCAAGTCCACGAAAGTATCGGTCATACCTTGTACGACATTTCGCGCCATGATCGGGTTGGTTGAGGTGAAATGGATGTCAATGATGCGTGAATTCCTGACCGGGTTGATGGTTAGGTGTTCCAGAAAAAGTTCCTCAGCGGTTATTTCCGGGGTATCCCAAGCGGCTCGTTCACTGCCGGGTAATAGTTTGCGGATGTCTGCTACGATGGCTTTTACAGGGTCAATCAGCCAGTAAGCGGGGTCTTTGAAGCCGCGTTCTTGCAGCAGGGTGTCGCGGATGCCCAGCTTGTCGATGACTTCGGTGGCCAGATCGCGGCTACGCAGCATTTTGTACTGGGTGTTATAGAAAATGTTTTCGTCAATGTAGGACGGCGGGCGAGCCGTATCCACATCGTATTCCAACAGTTTGGGCGAGGTGGTTTCGATCTTGACACTGCTTTTGGCGGTGTAGGTCGGGTTGGTCAGCCATGCCAACCCCAGCATCAGGGCACTGATCAGCGCGGTTGTCAGCAGGATCGGCCCGGTATTCTGGCGCAAGGTGCTCCAATAATGTGACAGCGGGATTTTGGGTGGCGTCGCATACGCGGTGTAATCACGTCCCGGTGCTGGGTCTGCCAGTACCAAATGTGGGGCATTACGGGCTGATTCAACGGTGTTGGCAGGGTAATGGGGGATGGATGTGCCGTTGCCTTTCATGATGGTGACAGTGCCTTTATTAACTGCTGCGGGAAGTGCTTTTTGGTAAAACCGGATGAACTGGTCAGTGACCAGTGTCCAGGTGTAATGGTTGAGGACGTGCTGATACAGGGTTGTGCCGATCTGTTGCACCCGTGCCGGGTCATCAAGCGCCTCTTGCAGACGGTCGCGTAATGCGGCGGTATCGCCTGTTGGGAACAGGATGCCTTTGCCGTCCAGTGCTTCCGTATTGGCGTCAATATCGCTGGCAATGCAGCAACGCCCCAGGCTCATGGCTTCCAGCAGGGTGATGGGCAAACCTTCCATCTGCGAGGGCAGCACGTACACGTAAGCGTTGTCGTACCACTCCGCCAGTTCCTCGCCATACACCGCGCCCGTGAACAGAATGTCGGGATTGCCGGATGCCAGTGCTTTCAGTTCGGCGGCGTAAGGGTCTTGGGCGCGGGCGCTACCGACGATGACCAGTTTGACACGCGGCTGTTGCAGTTGCTGGTATGCCTGAATCAGGTCATGTACCCGCTTTTCTAGCGACAAGCGCCCGACGTAGAGGATGTAACTGCCAGGGGTGACGCCGTAACGGGCAATTTTGTTGAGTACCGCCGGGTGTAAGCGCGGCGTAATGCCAGTCGGGATGTAGGTAACGTTTTTGCCATACTTTTGCTGGTAATACTGCTGGAGAGTACGGGAAACCGCCGTAGCGTCATTGGCAAACCAGAAGGTGAGCTTTTCCGACACATGGAAAAACAGCCGTGCCAGCCCGTTCCACGAACTGCGTTCCCATTCATGCCCGTGGCTCTGGAAAACGGTGTAACGCCCGATTAGGCGCGGCAGGAACGAAAACAGGCTGGGGCCGACGGCATGGTAGTGCACCACGTCAATACCCTTTACCGAGAACTGGTGCAGGCTAGCATGGATAACCAGCACCATTTTTTCAAAATATTTATGGTGAATGGTGGATAACGGAATAACCCGCATCCCCTGATAGTAAAACGGGACAGGGTGTGCCGGGGTTTTCGCCGTGTACACAATGACCTGATGCCCTGCGTCCACCAGCCTTTTTCCCAGCTCTACCGTATAGGTTTCGACACCGCCAATGCGGTCAATCCCTTTGATGGCAATGAATGCGATTTTCAAGGTATGCTCGTTTCTGATGATTTCGGTAGCCTTGACAATAGGGAATGCTGTCAGCTAGTGCTACGCGGGCTTGGACAAATGGCGCGAAGTGCTGGATGATGCGTATAAGCAGGTTTTTTGATAGAAAATAATAAACAGATGAGCTGCAATGCTAAAATCAGTGCTGCGGTGAACAGTGGCGGCATACCTGCCAATTCCAGCAACAGGGTGAGGCTCCACAATACGCCCAGCAACGCCAGCACCGGCACTAATTTGCAAGTGACGATGCGTGCCAGATGCAAGGGCGGGCACTGCACGATACCTGCCATGACGCGTAAGCGCAGCACGGCAGCACCAAATGCTGCTAATACACTGGCGTAGATGACGCCATCCGCTGCAAACAGCTTGGTGAGCGGTAATAGCAAGACCAGTTTGATCAGGATTTCCAGCAAGGCCAGCCCCGCATTACTGCGTTGTTTTCCCAGTGCATTGAAGTAAGGTGAGGTTGCCAACTGCACTGCCAGACCGGGCAAAATCAGGGTAAACAGGGTTAGCGGTAGCGCCAGATGGGCGTAGGTTTCACCGACCCACAGGCTCAGGAAATGCGTTCCTAGCAACCAAGTATCAAAGGTGGCCAGCAAGGCCAGCGACACGCCGATTTTCAGTGATTTCAGGGTGGTATCCAAGGCACTGGCGAGGCGGCGTTCCCCGGCATGGCGCATGATGATAGTGTCCCAGTAACTCTGGAAACGCATCAGGATTTGGGTGAGCATATCGACGACCACCACCATAATGGCATAAGGGGCAACCGCGCTGACCCCTAACAGTATTCCCACCAACACATTATCGGTGCGGTATTTGAAAAATTCTGCGACCTGCGTGACAGCGGCGTATTTGCTGAAGTTAAACAGTTCGCGCACATGCGCCCAGTCCACCGTTTGCCAGTCGATGTACAGGGTGCGGTCACGCCGGTAAACATTGATCAGCATGAGTGCAAAAAACAGCACATTGACGGCGGAGGCATACACCAAAATACTCATTAGCCCGCCGCCTGCCCACAAGATCAGCGGGATACCGAGCAAGCGCAGTACGATGCGCACAATTTCAAACAGGCCGATTTCTACATAACGCACTTCCGCCCGCAAAATGCTTTGGTAGAGGCGCAAGGGGATGGATAGCGCGACTTCCACCAGCAACAGGCTGATGACATTCGGCATGGGCTGGTAGGATGCAGGCAATAGCCCGCTGTAAACGCCCACTTGTACCAGCCCGGCTACCAGTAACAACAGGGCTGCCAAGCCTAGTGATAGCGCGAATGAACTGCTGAACGTGCGTCGCCAGCCCGCCTGATCTTCAGCATTCACCGACAGGTAACGGGTGCAGGCCAGTGCAATGCCAAAATCCAGCAGCAATAGGTAGCCGGTGATGGAGGTCGCCATCGCCCAGATACCAAAATCGTTTGCCCCCAGTGCCTTGAGCACAAATGGCAACAGCAGCAGTGCCCCCACCGCATTGAGGCCAATCGCCAGCAAGCGGATCACGGTGGAACTGGCATACCCCTTGGTGATTGCCTTAGCCATTGGCTGCGTCGACCAAGGCCACCATGCGCTGATCCCAATCGAAGGTGTAACGTGCCTTGCATTGTGCCGTTTTCACCTTGATTACCCCGGCATAGCCCGGTAGCTGGAGGAAACGTTCCAGTTTGTGGGTCAGTTCCGCTGGGTGGTGCGGGTCGAACAGCAGTTCGCGGTCAGGCAAGATTTCGCGGATTTCCGGGATATGGCTGGCAAGGCAAGGCAGGCCGTAACCCATCGCTTCCAGCAGGGCATTCGGGGAGCCTTCGTGCAAGGTGGGTAGCACCAGCAGGTGGCAGCTTTGCAGGAGGGTGGCGACATCATCGCGCCAGCCGAGGAAATGTACTCGGTCGCTTAGCCCGGCTTCAGCGGTAAAAGCTTGTAGTTCTTCCAGATAGTGTTTGCCGCTGTTGTCGCTGCCAATCAGTAAGTATTCCCAGCGTTGGTCGGGGGGTAATTGGCTGAGCGCCCGTAACACCAGCATCAGGTTTTTACGCGGGTTCAGCACTGATACCGTGGCGATGCGCACCGTGTCAGCGCGGATATTCGGCAGGTGAATGTCGAGCGGCTGGGTCACAATATTGTTGGGCAGACTGGCGGTTTTTTCCTGACCGCCGGAGCGCTGGTTAATGCTGGCTTTCATGGTGTCGCTGGTGGTAATCACCTGATGCGAATAGCGCATCCCCAGTTTTTCCAGCAGGCTGTGTGCCCAGATGCGCGGGCGGGCAAAACGCTTTTTGGCTGCATCGAAAATGTCATCGCCGCGCACGAAGGTCAGGGTTTTTACACCCAGCCCCCAACTGGCAAGGATCGACAGGGTGGCGTAGAAAAACGAAAACATCACATGCTGTTGCACCTGATGTTCACGGGTCAGGCGGCGTAATTCGCGCATGGCTCGCAGGTAGAATTCCGGCCAATACCACAGCGAGGAGGGCTTGGAGCGCATCGGTAAAATGACCGGCTGGATGTGTTCACCCTCAACCGGCAGCTTTTCGGTGGCGACGTAAATGACCCGATAACCGGCTGCATCGAGAGCGCGGTAAGCGCGGTAAAGGCGGGTGGTAAAGCCGCCTTGCTTATGCCGGTAATAGGCGGACAGGATAGTGGTGGCACTCATGCAACAGACTCAAGGCTTAACATAAGTGCACGCTATCACCCCATCGCTGTCCTGTTGATAGCCGGTACGAACAGTGGTAGCAGACGCGGGAAGACCGGCTTTAGCGTGCTAAAATCCTTGCCAGCACGTACCCATCCGGGATGCCGAGGAAGTGCGAACCTTTATCCGTCCAACGCTCAGACTTGCCGTGCAGGGCGAAGGTATTGTTCATGTCCTGACTGTAAGTCGGCACTACAAAATCAAACTTGTCTGGGCGTAGCTGGTTGTCGCGTATCACCGAGACGTAGCGGATCGCCGGGTGTGGCTGGTGATTCAGCCAATACAGGAAGCGCCCCGGTTTTTCCGGGCGCATGTCATCGTACAAATTTTCTGCGTCAGCACTCCACTTGCCCATGCCCATCATTTCGGCAAAAAAGCCCATTGGGGTATCAGTGGCAAGGCTGGCAATCGTAGCGCTGGGTGTGCCCACATGCGGGGTGGCAATCGTGATCAAGGTATCCACGGGTACGCTGTTGGCACTCACCAGCCAGTCGCGGGCGACCAACCCACCTGCCGAATGCCCTACCAGCGTCAAAGGTTCCTGACGTTGGGCGTAAATGTATTGCAGGTCGCGTTCCAGCCATTCGGCTTGTAGCCTGATGGGGGTGCGGCGTGGCAATTCCACCGTATAGAAAATGCGTTCTGACCGTTCCTTGGGGTTGGTGGGGTTGTAAACGCCTTGTGAGGTGAGCACGACATTGCCACCATCGACCCAGCCATACTGTTGCAGCACCGGGGTGACGCCTTGCTTGCGCCAATCCATACCGCTGGACTGGAAGCCGTGTACCAGTACGACTGTTTGCGCCCACAAAGCTGTTGGGAATAACAACAGGCCTGCTGCCAGTACTATCCAATGACGGATTTTCATGTAACCCTCCCGCTTAATCGTTATCGTGTGTTAGCTGATTCTAATATTATCCCTCAATTCTACCGCAAGACTAGAGTTTTCTCATGACTATACGTTGTATTGCTTTTGACCTAGACGACACCCTGTGGGCGTGCAAGCCTGTGATTGAACGTGCCGAACAGCGTTTCTATGCGTGGCTGCAAGCCCATTATCCGCGTATCACTCAGAGGTACTCTCCAGAGCAACTGGTGAAAAAACGTATGAACTACATGCAGCAATACCCTGAATTGCACTATAATCTTACCCGGTTACGTCAGGATTGGTTGGCCTTGCTGGCCGCAGAGCACGATTATCCACCCGCATTAGTGGAACAGGGCTTTGCAGTATTCTGGCTGGCGCGTAATGAAGTGACATTTTTTGAAGGTGCGCTGGCAGTGTTGGAGGCACTATCGGCACGCTTTTCGCTAGGGGTTATCAGCAATGGTAATGCCAGTGTCCACCACATCGGGGTGGGGCATTTGTTCCAGTTTGTTCACAGTGCTGCGGAAGCAGGGGTCGCGAAACCACACCCGGCGATTTTTCATCAGGCACTGGCACAGGTGGGCATTGCACCGCATCAGGCCGTCTATGTAGGCGACGACCCGGTGAGGGACATTCAAGGGGCAGCCAGTGCAGGCTTGCGCACCGTGTGGTTTAATCCCGAAGGTCAGGCTTGGCCAGGCGGACAGGAACCGGATGCGGTGATTGAGAATCTTGCGCAATTGGAGACTGTCATTACAAAACTATAAATAATAACTATTATTTGGCAAAGAGGATGCATTACTAACATGCGACATAGCCGAACCAGCGACACCGAGTCGCGTACCCGTCAAGCATGGATTGACCGTTTTTGGGTATCCGATAACGAGCGGGATTTCTACCTGTTAGGGCAGATTATTGACAGTCTTTTTCTGATGCCCCCGCCTACTGATCACTTACAGCCCTGTAGTCTGGATGTGGCTGAGATCCTGCGTCATTTGGATGTTGATCAAACCACCATCATGGCGGCGTTGTTGTGTGACAGCCGTTTCCAGCAAACGCTGACACTGGAGGAGGTGGAATACCAGTACGGTGAGCCTACCCGTTTGTTGTGCGAAGACATCCGCAACCTGCAACGTTTCCGTGATTGTGTGGAAAATACTGACCCAAGTGCCTCACGCAAGGAACAGGGCGAACAGTTGCGGCGCATGTTGATGGCGATGATCAAGGACATCCGTGCCGTATTGATCAAGCTGGCGTGGAGCTTGCAATACCTGCGCCTGCTGGCGCGTGAAGAGATTTCCGACCTGCATCGCTGTGTGGCACGCCAGAGCATGGATTTGTATGCACCATTGGCGAGCCGTCTGGGGATCAGCCAGATCAAGTGGGAACTGGAAGACCTGTCTTTCCGCTTCCTGCAACCTGAAGCCTACAAAGACATTGCCAAATCGTTGGAGGGCAAGCGTATTGAGCGTGAGCAATACATTGCTGATTTCATCCATGTCCTCAAGGAGTTGCTGGATAAGCATGGCATCAAGGGCGAAGTCTACGGACGCCCCAAACACCTTTACAGCATCTGGAAAAAGAAAAGCCGCAAGAATGTCGAAGTGGATGAACTCTACGATTTGCGGGCAGTGCGCATCATCGTGGACGATACCAACACCTGTTACCACACGCTGGGTGTCGTGCACGAGGAATGGTGGTGGCACCCCGATGAATACGACAATTACATTGTCAACAAAAAGCCGAACGGTTATCAGTCGATCCACACGGTAATCGTTGGCCCCGGCGGTAAATACGTCGAAGTGCAAATTCGTACCCGCGAGATGCACCGTTTTGCCGAGTTGGGGGTGGCTGCCCACTGGCATTACAAGGAAGGTGGCAAGCAAGATCAGGCGATGGGTGAGGCGATCAACTCGATGCGCAGTCTGCTGGATTCCCACGACAGCGACAGTGACTTGCTGGAAGACTTCCGCACCGAAGTATTCAGTGACCGGGTATTCGTGGTGACCCCCAAGGGTAAGATTATTGACATGCCGAAAGGCTCAACGCCAGTGGATTTTGCCTACCATGTGCATACCAGCGTCGGGCATCGTTGCCGGGGAGCCAAAGTCAACGGCAGCATCGTGCCGCTTAACTACGTGCTCAATAATGGCGATCAGGTGGAAGTACTGACCAGCAATAAAGAGCACCCGCGTCAGGACTGGATGAAGCCAGAGCTGGGTTTCATCAAAGCTCTCAGCACCCGGCAGAAAGTGCGCCAATGGTTCAGCCAGCAAAACCACGAGCAAAATATCAAGGATGGCGAACGCATTCTCCAGAAAGAGCGTCACCTGCTGAATCTTGACAAGCTGGATTACGCTGAACTTGCCAAACAGTTCGGCCGTACCAGTGAACGTGATTTGCTGATTGCGATTGGGCGCGATGACATTTCCTCGGCACAAGTGCGCAACTTCCTGTTAAACACCCATGAGCCTGAATTCAAGCTGCGCAAGACCCGCAACACCGAAGTATTGAATGGCGAAATTGAAGTGCGCGGTGTCAGCAAGATCTACAGCCAGATAGCGACGTGTTGCCACCCGATGAACGGCGATCCGATTGTTGGCTACCTGTCACAAGGGCGCGGCGTCATTGTGCACCGGGCGAACTGCCCCGACCTCGCCAACCTGCGTAAGGAACGCGAAGAGCGCATTATCGACGTGGACTGGGGTTCGCATACGTCTGCCTATGTAGCCGACATCACGGTTTCCACCTACAACAAGTCCGGGGTATTAGGCGACATTGCCAGTTTGTTGGCGAAGGAAAAGGTCAATATCCACAGCCTGCATACCCGTGAAACCAACGACCCGTGTTTCGCAGTGATGGACTTCACCCTGGAAATCCGCGATGTGGAGCAACTCGGCGATGTGCTGGAAAAGCTGTTGCAGTTGTCGTCAGTGATTGATGCGCAGCGTAAGGTGTGAGGGTTGAGATGACGCCGCCATTAATCCTTAATCCATTTCGCCCGCAGCTCCTCATGGAAACTCATGTTCCCTTCTTGTGACTCACGTAACGTTAACAGTGCGCGATTGACCGATTCACGTAACTCGCTACCATTAGGAAACGCGATGCCATAATTTTGTGGATTAAAGGAAGCAGGTACGACAGCGAGTGCTTTACGCCCCGTTTTTTGGTTAATTTGATTAGCCAAGTATTTTAAACGCGGACCATCATGCACTAATGCATCGGCTTCTCCTGCCTGTACTTGCTTAATACCTGCTTCAATACTGTCTACGGGTTTAACATTAATACCGTTTTGTTCTAACCATATACGGGGGGAATCTGTCGCTACCGCGACCACCCGTTTGCCTGGCAAGTCTTTGACTGAGCGAATAGTGCCACTCACGGCTTGAGCGGTCAGTGCACTGGTCACTACTGCTGTCAAAATACTCAGTAAAATCAATCCAATAAAATGCCACATCAGGTCAATGATACGCGCCAAACCACGGCTGTGCGGTGTTTCCCACGTCAACAGCATGGTCACGCTCCACCACAGTGTTTCCCGGATACCCGCCAGATAGCCAGCAGGAAAACAAGGCTGTGTTGTTTGGTAACGGTCCGTCCATAAACGCAGGTTCGCCGTTACCAAGAGCATCAGCAAAAAAAACAGCGTCGATTGCCAAGAAAATAACTTACCCATTTCACGTAACATAACCGTAAAAGGGTTTGACCGTTGAAGCTCAGGTGACACCATGATTTGCAAACCGAGTTCATACATGGAGTTTGAGAAATCCACCTCTGTTTCACGCTGAGCAGTGACCGTAATAGCTGAAATAGCTGCATCGACCTGATCGTTAGCGGCAGCATCTACCAAGGCTTTAGTCGTATCAAAATAGACCCACTCCGTTTTTACATCGAGTTTTTTGGCGAGAGCCTGCCATAAATCAATACTAAAACCTGTGGGGCGGCGTTCGCCAAGAGGCACATCATTATCGTACATGACCCATGGTTCAGATAGCTTAATACCGACTTGTAAGGTTTCCTCAGCACTAGACCGTAACGGTAAAAACACGAATACAATCGATAAGAGAACGACAAGGTATTGCTGTGGAATTTTTGGCATAGTTGAATGATCGTTTGAGTGTTTAGGGGCAAGCTGTTAGGGGTGCGAAGTATAACACTTGCTCCCTATAGATTCACACCATTCGTCCACGCGCATACAGCGCCAAATCCCTTGCTTAATAATCACTTGCTAATATTCACTCTATCCGGGGGATATGGCATTTCCCGCCGCTTGTCGGTAATCTGCGCCTGATAACCACCGTTAGCACACCAAAGAGAATCGCCCCACATGAACATGGAACAATCCCTGGGTCTGGGCAAGTCACGCCTTGACACCGAGGCTGAACGCAGCCGCCTCCAGCTTTACATTAACCTCAAACTGTCTTCCACCGGGCAACCTGCCGCCCATTCTGGTGATGACGAATTCCTTTCCATTGCCGCTGACCTGCTTGCCAGTTACCGCGAAAAAAATCGCCTGTTGATGAATTACCAATGCCCGATTGACCAACGCATTCAGGCTTTCCTCGACAGTTATCTGCAAGAGTGCGGCGATGATGGCAAGGTACGCCTGCCTTGCAACAGCATTGTGCTCGACCGTTACGGCGTGGCGCGGGAACTTTCCTTGCCATCTGACGGCGACGTTTTCAAATCCGACATCGTGTCCAGCTACCGCCTGAAGCAGGGCATTTTGCACAACCCGGCGAATGACCGCCGCACCACCAAAGGCTCGTTCCACATTGCTGAAGGCGGCTTGCCGGTTCCCGGTGACAAAAAAGCCGTGCCGAAACTCGCCTATGCGCGGATGTTGGCGCACGCACTAAACCCGCCGGATGAATTGCTGGCGCTACCGTTCACCGCGAACGAAGCACAAAAAGCCCGCCTGTTCGTGTCCCTGCTGCTGCGCCCGACCGTATGCCCGGCTATTCCCGGTGTTGAAGCTGAAAAGAGCATGGAAATCCGCTTTTTCGCGCCCGGCAATCTGGTCAGCAACCTCGATTTCGTCGAAAGCATTTTCGGCAATGCAGGCAACCCCAACCTGCCCAAACACGACGCCGCGCTGGATGTGGAACACTGGACAGGCCACACCGGCTGCGTGATCCTTGCCCCGCACCTGACCCGCTTGACCAAAAAAGCGCTGGGTTTGCCGCACTATGACCAAGCCACCGAACGCCAACGTCAAGACGGCATGAGCTGGAAGGAAGAAGGCGAACTGTACAATGACGGCAGCGCGTTCAAGGTCACTGCCCGCGATACCCGTGGGGTGATTGTCACCATCCTCGCCGACAACTATTACGGTTATTGCAAGAAAGAAGTCAAAACCCAGATCAGCTATTCCGCCAACCTGTTTGGCTTGGCCGAAGAAGAACACGCCGGTGGCGCACTCGCGTTCCAGCGCCGCAACCACGGTGAGGAATACGGTACGGACAGCCGCACCCGCAAACGCCCGGATATTTACACCTTCGACAATATGGTGGAAACCTATGGCGCGTGCATGAATGTGCAGCCGGAAGGCTACGCCATCGACCAGCAATACCCTGACCTGATTTACCTGCCGCTCGACATCCGCATGGATTTGCGCACCCAAAGCATTCGCTGGAAAAATGACAAGGGTGAGCAAAGCCTGAAATTGCGCCCCGGCAAGGTTTACATGCAGCCCAACGGCTACAAGACCGAGATGCAGAAACACCCTTCTGCCCCGAGTTGGCGCATTATCGGCACGGATGCGGAAGGCACGTTCTGCCATAAACCGTGTACCGTGTCGGGCGGCGGCAAGTCTGAAATTTCCAAATCGCTGAATGATGCGGTGATTTACGGCCCGGTATTCGTGCAGGATTTCGAGACCGATATGGATCAGGTCGCGGCGATTTTTGGCTATGACTACAGCAACCGTTTCCTGCCGGAATTTGCCGATGAAGACCGTGACCCGAGCCGTCAGCCCCTTAGCGAAGAGCGCAGCCTCGGCTCGGTGATCAAGCTGTTGACGCCCTCGCCCAGCCATACCGAGGCTTACAATGCGTGGCTGGCGCGGATTCCGGCGCGGATTTTTTCGCAAGCCTTCATCATCAAACGCATGTACAAGCCGGAATGGGGCAACGCTTGGCGCGACCGTTTCTCGGTAGACGTGATCAACGGGATGCCGGGCAATGCGCTCAAGCACAACGGGCGCGAACTGGTGGCCTCGTACCTGCGGGTCGGCTTGGGCAAGGGCGGTAACTGGCGCACTTACAAGGTCCGTCAGGATTTCATCGCCACCGAAAAGGTGCAGATGGAAGACGACATCAGTGCTTCGGTGGTGGTGAGTGCCGATAGGTTGCCGAACCGTTCGCCGAAATCGTCCAACCCCAGCGTCAAATTGGTGAAAAACTGCGAATACCGCTTGTTCCAGCGCCCGGATGAGGCGATTCATCGCGGTTTCGACAAGCAAACCGAGTTTGACATGGCGCAACCGGGCAACTTCATTGCCAATTTCGAGCCATTGCAAGGCGATAACCTCACTGACATCGTTGAGGATGTGGTCGAGTTCCAGAAATACACCGCGCCGATGGCCGATTTGCTGCAAGCGGCGCACGAGTCCGGCGAATACGTGGTGTCTTCCGCCAACCCGCGTCTGGTGAATGGCAAACCCAGCGAAAACCCGCGTTACCTGCAAATCCGCCCTGATTTGCAGCAGCCCATGCGTAAATACATCGGGGAAATGGGGGCGCGTTTCCTGCGGCGCGTGCCGCTGGAACAGCCGCTGATGACGCCGGTGGATGCAGTGCTGACCGGGCGACGCAACAATCCGCCGGGCAAGGGCATCCGCCCGCTGGCGGTGTTTAACCCGATCCATTATCAGGAATTGCCGGAACTGTTCATGGATTTCATCTGTAGCGTGACCGGCAAATCGCCATCGACGACAGGTGCGGGCAGCGAAGGCGCTTTGACCAAAGGCCCCTTTAACGCCTTGCGCACCACGGCGGATCTGAACAATGCGCTGGTGTCATTCATGATCAGCGGTTATGCAGGGTTTTCCAGCGCGGCAGGTTATATCGGCGCGAATTTGCGGGTCGATCACGACATCAGTTTGCTGATCCCTGAAATCTGGTCACGCTTGCGCGAACACGAGCGTGACCCGACATACATGATCGAAAACGGTTTTCTGGAACCGCTGGAAGATTTCGAGCATCACGGGCAATGGGTACACGCCAGCCGTTTGGGGTATCGGATTACCGACCGCTTTGTGGCGACCTTTATGGGTAAAATCTTCGACAACCCGGCGGTGGTGTTCGGCGAAGACATCCTCAAGCCGGAAACGCAAGGCATGGACGTGTTCGTGGATGGCATCAACAATATCGTCGAAGCGCAGCAAAGCGTGGCACAAAACTACCTGAATGACGGCAGCATTGAAGACGCTTGCCCGCCGCTCAAAGCCTTGCTGCACATCATGGCAACCGGCAAATACGAGGGTAAGGATGCGCATCATCCTGAAATTCGCGCCCTGTTTACCCGCGAAGCCTTGCTGGCCTCAAGCTGGTATCAGCAGCGTCTGGAAACCAAGCAGCAGCGTGATACCGCCTTGTGGGAACGCCATTGCGCCTACCTGCAAGCCTTCCTCGCCAAGGAAACCCACTGCGATGTGGCGGAACGCATGGATATTGCCGGAAGGTTAGCGCACGCCGAAACGAAGCTGGCGCATATTCGCACGGGTGCGTATCTGGAAAGCTTGCGTGGCACGATAGGGGCGGATTTGCTGGGGGCATATTCTGGCTAACGCCACACGCACAGTGCAAGATTTGCGAAATGCCGTACAATTGGTGGGAGCGTCTTAACGACACCCCGCCAATGGTATGTACTGTGATGGCTCAACAGTCGTAAGGTCTCCCCATTCCCCCCAGCAGCACGAAATCCCTTAGAGTAGGCGTTACCAGCGACCTATTATCCAAGGGACATCATGCTAGTTGCATCTATCCCAGAGCCTTCACCACTTTAAAAGCGAATTCTCGCGCCAGCGAGCATGGCTGCTGTTTTGTGCCATCATCCTGAGCTTTCTGGCCGCCACCGAGATGGGCGGGGTCACGTCGATGTGCCGCTACTGGCTATCGGATGAACGGGGCTACCATCGGTTGCCCCATTTTTTTCGTGCGGGGTCTTACCATCCTGAGCGGTTACGGGCGAGCTGGCACCGGTGGGTGTTGTCCCATGCGCCGCTGGTGGAAGTGGCGGGGCGTTCGGTGGTGCTGGGCGCCCATACCTACGTAGTCAAGGATGGCGGACGGATGCCGGGAGTGGTTTCTTTGCGGGAAACCTCGGAGACGCAAAGCAAACCGGACTATTTCCGGGGGCAGTGTTGGGGTGCGGTGGGTTTACTGGTGGGAACCTTGTCTGCCTGTTTCTGCCTGCCGCTGAGTTTGCAGATCCCTCAGGGCTTCCGGCATTTGGGGGAGGAAGATGCCAATGACCCGGCACTCAAGCTGGGGACGCGGGTGGTGCAGATGGCATTGTCATTCGCCCAAATGAATGACCGCCCGGTGTGGCTGGTGCTGGATGCGTTTTTTGCAACCGCCCCGGTGTTCCGGCTGGCACGCTCGGTTTGGTCGGTGGCGCTGCAACAGCCGCTGGTGCAGGTCATCACCCGTGCCAAAAAGAACTACGTGGCTTACTTCCCCGCCCGTGGGCCGATCCTGCTGATGTGTTCGGATTTGGCACTAGACGCGGAAACCATCCTCACCCTGTACTGCCGACGTACCCGGATTGAAACCCTGTTTGACACCTTGAAAAATACTCTGGGGGCATTCCGTTTCCACTTCTGGAGCCGTTACCTGCCGCGCCATTCCCGGCGGCCTACCGCCAACCGGCATCTCAAAGCCCCCCAAGCACAGCACCTCCCCACCGTGGCAGCCTGCTGGCAGGCGATGGAAACCTTTGTGCTGTGTGCCTCCATTGCCACGGGGTTGCTGCAACTGTTTTCCTTCCAGTACCGCGAGGGGCTTTGGAAGCAGCAGGTCTTGTACTTGCGCACCCGTTCCCGTGAATTGCCTTCCGAGAACACCGTGCGACAGATTTTAGCACCACTACTGGCACGGCAATTACTGCGTTCTCCCCCAAAAGCCTTCTGGTGGCGAATTAGGGAGGCCGTCAACGGCGATGAGGACGATGAAGGGCAAACATGAACCGCTAACAGCGGGAAAACACCTACAATCAAGGCGTTAAAGCAGACGTTCAGGAAGGCTGCTGCCTAACCCCATGCTTGGTTTTGGCGGGAGAAGTCATCACTGTTGAGCTTGATTAAACACATAGAAATCACACGGTATGAACTATACTGTGAGTTATGCTAGCAAAACGCGCCTACCAATTCCGATTCTACCCAGACCCACAACAAGAAACGTTGCTGGCTCAGACGTTTGGTTGTGTGCGCTACGTGTACAACAGCATCTTGCGTTACCGTACCGATGCTTACTATCAGGCCAATGAAAAGGTCAGTTACTTGGATGCCAATGCGCGGCTTACCGCTATCAAAAAACTGCCCGACCTGCTTTTCCTGAACGACGTTTCCAGTGTCCCGCTGCAACAATGCTTGCGCAACCAACAAGCGGGGTTTAAGAATTTCTTTGAAGGCCGTGCGAAATACCCTGTCTTTAAATCCAAAAAACACCGCCAATCGGCTGAATTCACTTACCGCGCTTTCAGCTACCGTGATGGTGAACTGAAACTGGCGAAGTGTGCTACACCGCTGAACATTAAGTGGAGTCGACCACTTCCCTCTGATCCCACCACCATTACCCTTTCTAAAGATCAGGCCGGACGCTACTTTGTGTCTTGCCTGTGTGAATTTGACCCCATGCTGCTGCCCGTCACCGATAAAAAGGTGGGCATTGACGTGGGCATCAAGGATTTGTTCGTCACTAGCGATGGCTTCAAGTCCGGCAATCCCCGCCACACTGCCCAACACGCGGCTAAACTGGCGAAGTATCAACGCCGTCTTGCCAAGAAGAAATTCGGCAGCAAGAATCGGCTGAAAGCCAAACGCAACGTTGCCCGTGTTCACGCGAAGCTCTCCGATTGCCGGTCGGACAACTTGCACAAGCTGTCCCGCAAACTGATTAACGAGAACCAAGTCGTTTGCGCTGAAAACCTCGCTGTGAAGAACATGATTAAACACCCAACATTAGCCAAGCACATTGCCGATGCAAGTTGGGGGGAATTTACCCGCCAACTGGTGTACAAAGCCCACTGGGCAGGTAGGACGTATGTCGAAATCGACAGGTTCTTCCCTTCCAGCAAACGCTGTAACGGCTGCGGGTTCGTGAAAGCAAACATGCCGCTGGACGTGCGGTCTTGGGAATGCCCGGAATGTGGCGCAACCCACGACCGTGACGTGAATGCAGCACGTAACATTTTAGCCGCCGGACTGGCGGTGTTAGCCTTTGGAGAGAATGTTAGCGGTGATGGCATTTCGGTGTCGTTGTCCTGTTCTCGATGAATTAGGAATCCCCTTCCTTTAGGGAGGGGAGGAAGTCAACATTTACGCCCCCTTTCAGAAATCAAAGCTCAGTATGGTGTCAATCCTATCAAAGATTTACGACCAGTCTGCCCAAACTGCCATGCAGTTTTGCACATGCGTAGCCCCGCATATAGCATCAGTGAAGTGAAAGCGATGCTAGATCATACGGACTCAAAATAGAAAAAGGCGAGTTTCCTCGCCCTTTTCTTTACCTAAACCAATCTCAGTTTAGTGTTTTTTCTTCGGCGCAATCAAATCGGTAATCGTGCCTTCAAACATTTCCGCTGCCATGGCGACCGTTTCGGAAAGCGTCGGATGCGGATGCACCGTCAGCCCAATATCCGTGGCATTCGACCCCATTTCAATCGCGTGCGCGACTTCGGCAATGAGATCACCGGCGTTCGTGCCGACGATGCCCGCGCCAATCACACGCTCGGTTTCCGCATCGAAAATCAGCTTAGTCATGCCTTCGTCCCGTCCGATGGATAGCGCTCGTCCGCTGGCTGCCCACGGGAAGACGCCTTTGCCATAGTTGATGCCTTTGGCTTTAGCTTCTTCTTCGGTCACACCGACCCACGCAATTTCGGGGTCAGTGTAGGCAACGGATGGAATCACCCGTGCATCGAAGTGGCTAGGTAAACCCGCCGCGACTTCGGCAGCGGTTTTGCCTTCGTGAACCGCTTTGTGCGCCAGCATCGGTTGCCCAATGATGTCGCCAATCGCGAAAATGTGCGGCTGGGTAGTACGCATTTGCGTATCCACCACTTGCACAAAACCACGCTCATCCACCGCCACACCGGCTTTTTCCGCACCGATGCGCTTACCATTCGGCGTGCGCCCGACCGCGACCAATACACGGTCATACAGTTGCGGTTCGGCGGGGGCTTGCTTGCCTTCAAAGGTGACTTTCATGCCCGCCGCCGTGGCTTCGACTTTGGTCACGCGGGTTTCTAACCAGATGTTGTCGTAACGCTTTTTAATGCGGGTGAAATACGGTTTCACCACGTCTTTGTCCGCGCCAGTAATCAGGTTTGGCAGCATTTCGACCACGGTGATTTTTGAACCTAATGCGGCGTAAACCGTGGCCATTTCCAGCCCGATAATGCCGCCACCGATGACCAGCATGTGTTCCGGTACGCTCGCCAATTCCAGCGCCCCCGTGGAGTCGATCACGCGTGGATCGTCGGGAATGAAGGGCAGTTTCACCGCTTCTGAACCCGCTGCAATCACGGCTTTTTCAAAGCGCACCACGGTTTTCTTGCCGTCGTTGCCGATGACTTCGACGTGGTTAGGGTCGAGGAAGGTGCCGACACCGTTGACCACTTGCACTTTGCGCTGTTTTGCCAAGCCCGACAGACCGCCAGTTAAGCGGTTGACGATCTTTTCTTTCCAGCCGCGCAGTTTGTCGATATCGACTTTTGGCGGGGCGAATTCAATGCCGCAATCCGCGACATCGTGCGCTTCGTCCAGCACTTTTGCCGCGTGCAGCAAGGCTTTGGACGGAATGCAGCCAACGTTCAAACACACCCCCCCGAGTGTGCTCCAACGTTCCACCAGCACGGTTTGCAACCCCAAATCGGCTGCACGAAACGCAGCGGTGTAACCGCCGGGGCCTGCACCCAATACCAACAGTTGGCAGGAAAGATCTGCTTTTAAGTTACTCATGATTCCACTCCCGCTCACAGAATGAGGTTACGCACGTCGGACAAGACAAACGCGATATGGCTAACGAAACGTGCCGCATACGCGCCATCAATCACGCGGTGGTCGTAAGACACCGCCAGTGGTTGGATCAGCCGATCGACGATTTCACCATTCACGCGCTTGAGGCGATCTTGCGCACGGGTTAAGCCGAGGATGCCGACTTCCGGCGCATTGACAATCGGGGTGAAGTTGGTGCCGCCAATCCCGCCGAGGCTGGAAATGGTGAAGCAACCGCCCTGCATGTCCGCCGCTTTGAGCTTGCCTTCACGCGCTTTTTTGGAGACTTCGCCCAATTCACGCGCCAATTCAAACAAGCCTTTACGATCCACGTCTTTGATCACCGGGACAACCAAGCCATCCGGCGTATCGACCGCAATGCCGACGTTGTAGAACTTGCGTTGGATGAGGTTTTCGCCATCATCCGCCAGCGCCGAGTTGAATTTCGGGTATTCCTTCAAACCTGCCACCACCGCTTTCAGCATGAAGACCAGCGGGGTGAAGTTGAAACCCATCGACTTTGCCTTGTCTTTCAAACTGTTGCGGTACGCTTCCAGTTCGGTAATGTCGGCTTCGTCGAAATGGGTGACTTGCGGCACGTTCAGCCATGCACGGTGTAAATGCTTGGCGGAAAGCTTGCCAATGCGTGACATTGGAATGGTTTCGACCGCGCCGAATTGCGTCCAGTCCGGCTGGGTAATCAGCGGAATACCCATGCTGTTTGCAGGTGCTGCGGCTGGTGCAGCTTTGGCGGCCGCTGGCGCTTGTGCCACGGCTGCATGGCCACCTTTGCCGAAATTGCGCACATCGGCTTCGGTAATACGCCCGTGTGCGCCTGTACCGGCGACTTTCACCAGATCAATGCCTAATTCACGCGCAATGCGCCGCACCGATGGACTGGCATGAGCGCGGCGGAAACTTTCCGCATCCACTGCCGGGGCGCTGGCCGCTGGGGTAAGTGAAGCGGAAGCAACAGGTGCTACGGCATTTACCGGAGCCGCCTCTGGGGATGCACCTGCCACTTCCAAAACCAGAATCAAACTGCCTTCGGAGACTTTATCGCCCACGGCAATTTTCAGTTGTTTGACCACGCCCGCTTTTGGAGAAGGAATTTCCATCGCGGCTTTGTCAGATTCGAGGGTAATCAACGAGGTTTCCGCGTCGACCACATCGCCTTCGCGCACCAACACCTCAATAACATCCACGTCATGGAAGTTGCCAATGTCTGGCACGCAGATTTCTTCCAGACCCGTGGGGGTCACAACAGTAACGGGTACTGAAGCTGCTGCACCGCCGGACACTTTCGGCTGTGCCGGGGCGGAAGCGACATTGACGCTGGCTTCACCCGCGTCTTCCAGCAAGAGGATCAGCGTGCCTTCGGACACCTTGTCGCCTATCGCGATATTGATGGCTTTGACCACCCCACCGCGTGGCGCGGGGATTTCCATCGCCGCCTTGTCGGATTCGAGCGTAATCAAGGAATCGTCAATCGCCACGGTATCGCCGACGTTGACCAGGATTTCAATAACTTCGACGTTGGAAAAATTGCCAATGTCGGGAACGTGAATTTCGATACTCATCAGGGTCACTCCAAATCAAGCGTACAGCGGGTTGGGTTTTTCAGGGTCGATGCCGTATTTTGCCAGCGCGTCCAGCACCGTCTGCGGCGTGATGTTGCCTTTGGCTTTACTGGATTTTTGCTGATCGGCCAGCGCTTTCAAGGCAGCGACGGTGACGTAATGACGGTCAACTTCAAAATGCGCCCGCAACGCCTCCCGGCTGTCGGAACGCCCGAAACCGTCTGTTCCCAGTACATGGAAATCCCCCGGCACATACGCGCGGATTTGTTCCGCAAAGGTGCGGATGTAATCGGTCGAGGCAATCACTGGCCCTTGCTGACCTTCCAGGCATTGCGTGACCCACGGTTTGCGTGCTTCCTGATCAGGATGCAGCAAATTCCACCGTGCACACGCCGCGCCATCCCGTGCCAATTCGTTGAGGCTTGGGGTTGCCCAAATGTCAGCGTCTACGCCCCAATCAGCTTGCAACAAGTCAGCCGCCGCAATCACTTCCCGCAAGATTGAACCACAACCCAGCAATTGCACGCGGTTCGCCGCTTTGCCTGTGGCAGTGCGGAACGGGTACATGCCCTTGATAATGCCTGCTTCCGAACCTTCCGGTAGCGCGGGCATGGTGTAGTTTTCGTTCAGGGTGGTGATGTAATAGAACACGTTTTCACCGTCCTGATACATGCGCTTCATGCCGTCGTGCGCAATCACCGCCACTTCATACGCGAAGGTCGGGTCATACGATTTGCAGTTCGGAATAAAGCCCGCGAACAATTGGCTGTGCCCGTCTTGATGCTGCAAGCCTTCGCCATTCAGCGTGGTACGCCCTGAAGTCCCGCCGACCAAGAAGCCGCGTGCCAACATATCGCCCGCTGCCCACGCCAAGTCACCAATGCGCTGGAAACCGAACATGGAGTAGAAAATATAAAACGGAATCATCATCTTATGGTTGTTGGCATAAGAGGTAGAAGCCGCAATCCATGACGACATCGCGCCGTCTTCGTTAATGCCTTCTTCCAACAACTGACCCTTTTGGGTTTCCTTGTACGGCATAATGTCGTTGGCATCTTCCGGCTCGTATTTCTGGCCTTCCGGTGAGTAAATACCCACTTGGCGGAACATGCCTTCCATCCCGAAAGTACGCGCTTCGTCCGGCACGATTGGCACCAAACGCGGCCCCAATTCCTTGTGACGCGCAATGGCTACCATGACGCGAACCATTGCCATCGTGGTGGAAAGGGTGCGTTCGCCGGTGTCTTTCAAGAGTGCATCGAACATCGACAGCTCAGGAATGGCCAGCGTCTCAAAATTATGCGGACGGTTGGGTAAGTAACCCCCCAAGGCTTGGCGACGTTCGTGCAGATACTGCATTTCGGGCGAGTCTGCTGCTGGTTTGTAGAATTCCGCACTTTCGATTTGTTGCTCGGAAACCGGAATGTTGAAACGGTCGCGCAGTTTCAATAACTGGTCGGAACTCAGTTTTTTCTGCTGATGGCTGATATTCATGCCTTCGCCCGCTTCGCCCATGCCGTAACCTTTCACGGTATGCATGAGGATAACAGTAGGGCGACCGACAGAATGCACCGCATTGTGATAAGCCGCGTAGACTTTATCCTGATCGTGACCGCCGCGAATCAAGTCGTAGTAAATCTGGTCGTCGCTCATGTCGGCAACCATCGATTTCAGCTCAGGGTATTTGCCGAAGAAGCGTTCGCGGATGTACGCGCCGCCTTTGTTTTTGAAGTTCTGGTATTCGCCGTCGATGCATTCCATCATCAACTTGCGCAGCAACTGACCGTATTGCGGATCAGCCAGCAAACGATCCCAGCCTGAACCCCACAATACCTTGATCACATTCCAGCCCGCGCCCCGGAAGTTGCCTTCCAGTTCTTGCACGATTTTGCTGTTGCCGCGTACCGGGCCATCCAAGCGTTGCAGGTTGCAGTTAACCACGAACACCAGATTGTCGAGTTTTTCACGGGAAGCCAGTGCAATCGCGCCTTGGGACTGCGGCTCATCCATTTCACCGTCGCCCAGAAACGCCCAAACCTTACGGCCTTCCGCATGATTTTCAGCTTTCTTCGTCAACTCTCTGTTTTCTAAATACTTTAAAAAACGCGCTTGGTAAATGGCCATGATTGGGCCTAAGCCCATCGAGACGGTGGAAAACTGCCAGAAATTCGGCATCAAATACGGGTGCGGATAGGAAGAAATCCCCTTGCCGCCCGCTTCAATACGGAAGTTTTCCAACTGATCTTCGCCAATACGCCCTTCCAGAAAAGCGCGGGCATACGTACCTGGGGCAGTATGTCCTTGAATAAACAGCATATCGCTGCCATTCGGATGGTCATGGCCTTTCCAGAAGTGGTTATAACCCACTTCATACATAATCGCTGAAGATTGGAAGGAGGCAATGTGACCGCCGGGGGAGGCGGGTTTACGGTTGGCGCGTACCACCATCGCGGTGGCATTCCAGCGCAATGCCCGCAAAATATGGCGTTCCAGCTCTAAATTTCCTGGATAAACAGGCTGTTGGCCAACTGGAATGGTATTGACGTAAGGCGTTTGCATGTCGGGTGGCTCAATGCCAGACTCGAAGGCCTTCTCAATGGTTTTTTGTAACAAGTGGCGAGCGCGTTCCGCACCAAGGCGTTCCACCACCACATCGATGGCCTCTTGCCATTCCGCCGTTTCTTGCGGGTCAAGATCGTGATAATCCGTACTCATTAGTGTTCTCCTAGCGATTGTATTAGCAGTTACAGTGAGATTTTTTGTGTTATGCCTACCCGAAAGGGATATGTCACACCCCCTGCCTATCCCTTTCGGGCGAGATACTACTATAGATTCGCAAAGAAAGGCGTTAATTTTATGTTTAAATTATTCAATGATCATGATTTAAAAAAATAAACTTAATTATCAATTATTTGTGATTAACAAATTTATTTTTAGTTTTAGCCTTAGCATAATTGATTAATTTAACAACGATATTTACGCTATTTTTAGGTAAGAATTCAGGATAATTCGGGATGGAAAAGCAGACTTTGCTTCATTTTTGCGAGGAGGAGCGGTGACTCACAGAAAACCAATGTCTTGAATAATTATTGTTTTATTTTCAATGACTTGAATTTTAACATTCAATATTTTGGTTTGAATAGAACAGTTTGTAATGATGCAGGCGCAACCGATTGACTCGCTGATGTGCACAGATGGTTTATCACGGGAAGTGGATGCGATTCCCGCAGGCTATTAGTGACCGTCAAGCGGTGGGGTATCCGGGATCAACAGGGTAATTCCCGCCGGGATCTGGTTAGGCGAGACGATTTTTTCCTGATTGACATCGTAAATCTGGTGATATTTCTGCGCATCCCCGTAAATCTGGATGGCAATGGCCGAGAGTGAAGAGCCTTCCGCTACTTTGAAATACGTGGTGGTTGTGCCATCGGCGGCTTTTTTGGTAATGAGTGTACCGTGGGTTTTCTGTGGTTCTACTGCTGGCTGTTCTTTTGGAGCAGGCGCTTTGGGGATGTTTTCCACAACCGCTTTCGGCGGCGTGGGGGTCGGGGTGGGGGCTGGCGCACCACCCAACAGGACTTTGGTGGCTTCCAGCAGCGTATCCTGTGCCGCTTTATCGTTCCCTGATGGAGCCATCAACTCCTGTGCGGCTTCCAGTAAAGCTGCCTGATCCAGTTTGTTATCGGCGTAAACCTGCCCACTGAGCAATAGCATAGCGCTTAGCAGGCCAGCGACGGTGTGTGGCATTTCCATGCGTATTCCTCCTACTTGCTGATGCGGCGGGTGAGTATATTGAGCGATTTGCGCAAACGTTCCACCGCTGCACTGAGCGCCTGAGTTTTGTCATAGGCGGGCACGTTCACGGGCGTATCGGTTTCGCCCAGACTAAGGCGTTCGACCACCTCGGTCAGCTCATCCAGCGGGCGGGTGATATGCCGGGAGAGTCGGACAGCGACCAAACCAGAAAGCAGCAGAATCAGCGCACCCATGCCCAAGTATTTCCAGAAGGCAGACCAAACCGGCGCAAACACAACAGCGTTGTCAGCGATGCTGATCAAGGTGCCGATCGTGTGCTGGCCATTATTCAGTTTGACCGGGAAAGTGCTGATGAAACGTTCGCCTAGCTGGAATTCACTGGGCTTGCTGCCATCACCCAAACGGTCTTTGAGTTCCGGGTAATCGGTAAACAGGTTCGCGCCGGTTTTGAGGTCAGTGGGGCCGCCCCAAGCTTTGGTGGCATCGGGGTGATAGAAGTAAAAACCTTCAGGGGAAACAAACAGCAAGGTTTGGCTTGCACTTTGGGCATTTTTCACCAGCTCCACCACATCAGTCCCCAGTGTGTTCAGCAGGATCATGCCTTGCTGTTTCTTGTCGGTATCGAACAGGGATGTGCCGTAACGGATACTGGGACGTGGCGGGTCTTCCAGCACGCCGGGTGATTTTTCCTTGAGATCCAGTGGGGAAATATACACGCCGCCGTTGGGTTGCTTGAGGCTTTCGGTGACGAAATAGCGGTTCTTTTTATTCAACAATTTATCTTCGGGGATAATCGCGGCAGTGTCGCCGTTGAGACTGATGCGCACGATTTCCATGCCGTCGTTGTCGATCAAGCGTACCTGATCGTAGATGTGTCGGTTTTGGGAAAACTGGCGAAAACTGTTGCTCAAATTGGCCAGCATGAGTTTGCGGGTGGCTTCATCACCTTGTTTCAGGGCGGCCAGATACAGTCCGACATCGTTGGAATCGCGCAAATAGAACATATCCCCCTGCACGCCTTGAAAGAACATCTGTATTTGTTCGTTCACCAGCGAGAGCTTGCTGCCGCCTTTTTCGATAGCGTGCTGGTGTAGCATACTGGTGCTGGATTGCAGGGCATACCCGCCGATCAGCAGCAAAGGCAACAGGCTAACCAGCAACAGGGCTAATAGTATCTGGGTACGGATGTTATTGAGACGTAACGACATGGCGGAATCCTTATCCTGGGTGGTGAGTGGCGTTAGGGGTTGATGATCTGGTTTGCCTGTTGCTGAAATTGTTGCCGATCTGTATCCACATCAAACTCTGGCAGGAAGGCATCCAGCAAATGGGGCAAGTTTGTCTGGGTTTGGGCATATTGCTGTTTCCATGTCGCGAGTGCATCGCTAAATAACCAGTTGGCGGCAGGCCCTAGGTGGTGGATCAGCAGTTTTTGCAACGCCTCCAGTTTTTGCTGCGTCGCTGCGTTTATCGGCTCATCTCCTAGCAGCGGAGCGGGGGCGGGAGTTGTGACGAGTAAAGAGGGTGCAACAGGCGTGGCGGTTAGTACTGAGGTTGCGCGGCTATCAATGGTTTCCAGCCATTTGCTGATCAGCAGTTTAACCCGCAAGTGGGTCAGTGGCAGATTGAGTTTTATATCGGTCAGTAATAAAACAATATGCGCTTCCTTAATACGATAAGCCGCTAACATGCTGCCATCTTGCAACAGGTAAATTTCTTCATAGTTTTTATTGATGGAATGCGCGACATCAAATACTTGTTCAATCATTTGCAAGGCAGACAATAAGCTGCCGGATGAATCCTTAGGAAACGTGGATGCCATGATGGTTTGCTGATGGTAAATACAGCCGTTGTATACGCCTTGCAGTTCACAGATGTTTGCTAGCGTCTTGTCTATCATGTGGATCAGATCCCTCGGTTAATTCCAGTGTAATAGGGCATCGACTTGCTGGTTGATTTCATGCATACGCGAACGCGATTCGGTGGTTATGCCTAGCGATAAATTATCTTTGGAAATCATCAGGATATTGCCCGTTTGTGGGCTTTTGCAGATGGCGCCTTGAATGATGCCAAGCTGTGCTGATTCACCAATGGCGGGCAGCATTCCGGTCAGAAAGGCAATAAATTCATTGACTTCCTCCTCGTCAATGCTGGAATGCAAGACTTCACCCAGTTTATTGGTCAGGGTGAATCCGTTCACACCGGGAATATTAAGGACACCGGTTAACGTCTCTTCCTCTGGAATGGTGACACTCATGGCTTTTCCTTGTTAAGTATTTAGCTAAGCGTTTTCTTTATTATCGTTATTGTCCTTATATATAGCGTAAGTTTGAAAATTTCACAGGAAAAACTATAGGCTTGTCGTTGGCATCCTTCAACGATATGCCTTGAAAAATAAATACCCCCGCTTTTGACGGCGGGGGTTAGAGGAGTCGAAGCATGGTCAGGCATTTTATTGTTATTAATGTTTAAGCCTGCTCTCTGCCTCTTGGGGCTTGCTGATAAATACTTGTTGTTGTTTCGCTTGTTCTGACTGAGAACAGTATTGCAATGGCTGTGCCAAACCCGAGAATAATTTCAAGCCATTGAATATATAGAATTTGTTGTTTTTCATCGGCAAGCTGCCAAACCGTAACAGCGGCAATGTTGTCAAAAAACGACAGAGATGGCGGCAAAGGGTGACACAAGTGACAGCGCGAATAGCACAGGCAGCGTGCTAGACTCAGGCAATACCAGCCACCGAGAACAAGCCGATGAAAATGCACCTCATGCTATGCGGAATAGTCTTACTGCCCTTGCCATTACAAACCCAGCAAAAACGACTTTGCCGAAGCACTGGATGCCAGCCATTATCTGGTCGGCATTAATTGCTTCAACGGGGCATACATTGACATCCTCCCCTTCCTGAAGGAAGGGGATTCCTACTGCATTCAGCTAGATAGCTGACTGACTTCGGCGAGTTCCTGCTTCATCGAGAGGCGTAATGCCCCATCTCCACAGGCTAACAAGCGGTGTCCCCGCTCTTTGACATTGATCGCGCCGACCACATCGGCGTTATTTTCGTAGCCACATTCCACACACGCAAACACCGCTTGGCTCTGGCGGTTATCCGCCGACACATGCCCGCAACCGGGGCAGGTTTGGCTGGTGTACTGCGGCGGCACCGCAAACAGCATCCCGCCCTTCCATGCCGTCTTGTAATCTAACTGCGGCCGGAATTCCCTCCAACCTTGGTCAAGGATGGCTTTGTTTAAGCCCGACTTTGCCGCTACGTTCTTGCCGGGGTTTTCTGCCGTGCCTGCCGCTGATTTTGACATATTGCCTACCTGCAAATCTTCGACGAACACCACCGCGTGGTTTTGGCTGAGCGTGGTCGTCGCTTTGTGTAAGAAATGAAGCTGTTGAGCGGGGCGAGCCATGTGCCATCCGAGAACGTGGCAAAACGGGCGATGCCCAAGTCGATGCCGATGCTCGTGGTGGCGGTGGGGGTTGGCTGCTCCACTTCCCGTTGGGTTTGGATGCTGACAAACCATTTACCGCCCTTGCCGGACACGGTGACATTGCGTAATTCACCCAACACCTCGCGACTGTTACGGTAGCGTATCCAGCCCAGTTTGGGCAGGAAAAGGCGATTGTTACGCTGATCGAGTTTGATTTGTTTGGGGTCGGGATAGCGGAAACGGTCGCCGCTGCCTTTGCGCTTGAAGCGAGGAAAATCGGCACGTTTGGCAAAGAAGTTTTGGTAGGCCTTGTCCAAGTCCTTCAGGGCGTGCTGCAACGCCTGTGAGGGGGAATCTTTTAGCCACGCCTGCCCCGCTTCGCGTTTCCAAACGGGCAGCTTGGCTGCCATGGCCACGTAACCGATGAACTTTTCACCCGCTGCATGGTTGGCTTGTTGCAACGCTAACGCCTTGTTGTAAACAAAACGGCACGATCCCGCGTAGCGGCGTAGGTTGCGCTGTTGCTCGCCGGTGGGCTTCAGTTCGTATTTAAAGGCTTGGCGTCGTTGCATGAGATGAAGGATAGGTTAAAATCTCTGCCTTGTGCGCCTGAATCCACCGTAAATGCGGGTTTCAGCCGACAAACGGAAGAGGCGCAGCGATGCTGCCCTCGCTCTGCATCCTCGCTCTGAAGGACGAGGTTTTACGCGAAAGACGGATAAAAACCCCCGCTTTGTGGGCGGGGTTAGAAGAGTCGAGGTATGGTCAGGCGCTTTATTGTTATTGATGCTTATGCCTGCTCGCTACCTCTTGGGGCTTGCTGATAAATACTTTTTGTCGTTTCGCTTGTTCTGACTGAGAACAATTTTGCAATGGCTGTGCCAACCAAGAACATTATTTTTAAGTCATTGATAAAATTAAGATAATAAAATTTTCACTTGAGTGGAATGATTGTGTATAGCCCCGCAAACCTGTCAGAAAATGACAGGGCTGTCATTGCACCTGACAAACATGCCAGTTTGGGGAAATCGGTATATGATGAGCATCAACCGAATCTGAAAGGAGAACTCCATGATCCGATTTACCAGCCCCGCCGGAGCCAGCGTCTCAATGTTTGAGAAGGATGCGAAAGCGCTCATCCGCATGATGGGACACAGTGGCACTATCCCCAGCGCTATCCGCGCCGAAGATGTAGCCACCGCTCTGCAGCAACTGGAAGCGGCCTTGCAGACCACAGAAGAGAAACCTCAGGAAGCCCAGCCAGACAAACCGCAAGGGCAAGACGCAGAAGAAAAAGCGGTCAGTATCAACGTCCGCGCTTACCCGCTGATCGAGTTACTGAAAGCCGCGTCAGCCAAGCAGAAAAACGTCATGTGGGAAAAAGACAGCGCGTTTTTCTAGCGTTTGAGGATGTAACCATCCTGCGCCTTGAGGAAATTGGCGAATACCATCGGGAATTCCTCCACCACGGAGGTTTTCACCGCATCCAGCGCCAACAGCGCGTCGCTCCATGCCTGCATTCGCGTACTCAAGGCTATCTCCAGCGCGTAGCTTTGCTTCAGCAAGGCCAGACGCATGAACAGCGGTGCATACACACAGTCGACCAGATGGAACTGCTCACCGGCAAAATAGGGGGCTTGCTCGGCTAATACCGTATCCAGACGTTGCAAACCTTGCTGTAATGATTCGCGTGCTTCGTTAAACCCGGCCTCATCTTGCGCCGTCAACATACGGTGCTGACGCCCTAGCAATTCCGAGCAGAATTCTACCCATGCCCGTTGCCGTGCCTTTTCCAGCGGGTCAGCCGGGTGTAAGGCAGGTGGATAAACTTCATCCAGATATTCCAGAATCACCGCCGACTCAAACACAGGCGTGCCATCCACGACCAATACCGGCACTTTGCCCAGCGGGGACATGGCTTTGAACCAGTCCGGGGTTTCTTGTGGGTTGATGTGTGTAAGGGTGTAAGCGATGCCTTTCTGATTCAATGCAATGATTGAACGCTGCACAAACGGGCAAATTTTGAAACTGACGAGTTCCAGCTTTGGGGATTTGGACATGGGAAATTACCAAGGAAGTGGTGGCCGGAGACGGAATCGAACCGCCGACACGGGGATTTTCAATCCCCTGCTCTACCAACTGAGCTATCCGGCCACAGAGGGCGCTATTAAAGCGTTTTGCCTTTATTTTGTCAAGAACTAATGTTTCGGTTTTTTCTGCTACAATCCAGCGAACCCTTTACAACAACCCCAAGCGCCCCTGAATACATGGATTCCTACGGTCTAGTTTTATTTCTTCTCTGGTTAGCGACGGCGACAGGCTTGTTCCTGTTTGTGCGCTGGTTAAGCCGTTTCCTCATCAAGTTCAACCTGCCAAACGATACCCGTTTGCTGATCCTGATCGCTTTCAGCGGGGTCATGCTGGTTGCCGCCCTGAATTTCCTATGGAAACAGGAGGTCAAACAGCCCACGCCACCCACCACAAACAGCAGCACTGCACCAGACAGCACCGCAGACGCACAACAACCCCAAACCGAAATCAATCTGGATACTTACGAAAGTACCACCTACCCGGACCTGTACGGGCTACGTCAGGAAATGATCAAGCAACTGCAAGACCTCAACACGTTTTTCGCGCAGATCAACGACCTTGCAGAACGGCTACCCGCCCAACGCCGTTTCCTCCAGGACATCATCGACATCCGCTGGGAACGCCGCAAGCAATTACAACAAGCCTATCAGGCTATCGACCGTAGCCGCCGCGCCTTCTGGCTGCATTACCACACTGGCGAAGACCACTATGTCCGCAAAATGTTTGCGGAGGAGGCCGTGCGCCTGCAAAAACGTATTCAGGATGGGCTGGGCGACAGCCGAGAATTCCAGTTAGCGGAAGCAGAGGCCATCAGCAAGCACCTGCGTGCAGCCGATGATTTACTCAAAGCCGCCAAGCTTCCCACGCCCCAAAAGGGGCAATCCATCAACACCATTTTCCGCCCCTATAGCGACCAGAACCGCCAGACACTCATTGAACTTCTCACCCGCAAACAGGAAAACAGCATCCTCGTTAACTTGAAGCAGCTCCAGCAAGAAGAAAAGCGTGTCTACGACAAACTGGCTTACATGCAGCAATACCAACAGATCAACACCGACTTGCAGGAAGAAACCTATAGCTTGATCCTGGCCTGGAATCAGGCGCTGATCTATAACCAGTACGCCCAGTACCGCATCCTGTTTGCGACTGAAGCGCTGGAAACCACCCTGTTGCTGGGGGAAGCACCCGCCAACCGCGATTACGCTTGGCTACTCAAGGAGTTGCGGGAACTTTCCCCCAGTATTCTGGCGCAGGCAGTAGAAGAGCGCAATGTAGCTGCTTTCAGCTACAACCCCGCCATTGATAGCAAATACCGCAAGCCATAGCGTAGCGTTAAGGCTTAGTCACGTTCATCCCGGTAGAAATCATCGTCATCCGCCATGGCAGGCTGTTCGCGCTCACGGGCAGGTGTCGGAGCGGGTTTTGATGCCGGTTTGCTGGCGGAGAACATTTCTTCATGCAAGCCACGGGTCATATCATTGAGGGAACCGCCCTTCAAGCCGACTTCACCCAGCAAGCTTTCAATCAGTGGCACTTGGGCGCGGTAACGTAAGGCACTGTTAAGGCACTGTCCACCACTATCCGCTTGTAAAAAAACATCAGCGCGACACCCAATCCCAGCAAGACCAGTATACCGACGGACAGGAAAACGTAGAGATCAAAGTTCATGCATCCGCCCCGATGTGACAGCTCAATATAGGGAAGAGTAGTAACTGTTCACGGGGTTAAGTTATTGATTCATAACAGGCTGATTTTTAAAAAACTGCAAGATTTAGCCAATTTTAGATGAATTTCGTGATTTTTCAAAACTTAAGATTTCTCAACCAGTTGAAATTAAAAGATAAAATTTTATCGCTACCCCGTGAACAGTTACGGAAGAGTATACGCCAAATCCTGACGTTACGGCGCACTGGCGGTGAAACCCACCTCTCCGTTATAAATTCCCGCTGCGGGAATAACCCCGCCCGTATAGGTAAACGTCCAGTTCGCGCTGCGTTCGGTGATCAAACCGTCAAAGGATGTACCCGTCACATTCACCCCCGCCCCCGAACCAGTATCCGGGATCAACGGTGCTGGCAAACCACTGTCGCTGGACGTAACCGCAATGCGCGAAAACGGGATAGTCACCGCCCCATTACTCAACGGCGTATTGACCGTTGCCCGCAAGCTCACTTGCCCGGCATTGCTGCGCACCTCCACTGGCAACACGGCACTGGAAGCCGTCAAGGTGGGCACATCGCCCGCCCAATTCACCGCCACCCCATTCCCATTACTCAGAGGGCTAGCAACACCGGGAATCTGCAAAGCCGTATTAATCGCCACGGTATCAACCGTGTTGCTGGCGGTCGGGTACGCACCCGTTCCCACCCGCAAGAAAATAAATTTGCCGATATTGATCTCAAAATCCAAGCTAACACTGGCAGATACAGCCTCTGTTGGACCAGCACTATTATATTTCAGCTCGGCCTGTACTAACGTCAGTGGCAACAGACTCAAGATGGCAAATCCGAGCCGTTTCATTGGAAAACCGCATCCACTTTAAAGCTGCCATTATCCCAATCCAGCGTACCGTTACTACTGAGCGGGAATGCCACGGCTGGCACTGGCTGTTTATCAGCACCTTGCGGCGTGAGTGGCAAGGTACGGGTTTGCCCCGGCAAAATCGGCGTGCCTTCCGGGATCAGCTCCAACGACTGGCCTTTGGCATCCGTCGCACTCAAAGCGCCCTCCAAACGCCCGTGCCCATCACCTGTATTGGTGACGACCGCGACCGGAGTACGCTTACCCTTGATGTTTTGCACCGACACTTGTTTCATTTGCAGTTGCGGTTCTGCGCCATTCACCGCCACATACACGGCGACGGCGATACGCCCGCTGACTGGCAAACTCAAGCTGGCTCCGGCAGATTCAATCAGGGCTTTATGCGCAGGCTCCACCCCTTCTACCGCCACCATAAAGCGGCATTCACCACGCGGCGCATTGGCGGGCACATCAAGCTGAAAACGGAAGGATTTTTTGTTTTTTGCCGCCACCGTCAAGCTGGGACGTTCCAGCGTTACCCACGGGCGGCAGCTATTGGGCAACAATTCGTCGTAATAGGTAATATTGCCATCAGGGGAATACGTCCAGTCCAAGGTACGCAAGGATACCTCGGTTGGCGTCGCCCCTACGTTCTGAATCTCGATAGATTGCCCCAGACGTTTCCCCGCATTGGCTGTCACCTCAAAGCGTGAGGGGGAAACCGCCACTTCAAATGACCCGGCATTCACCGCAGACGTTGCCAGCACGCTAGCAAACCCGGCCATCAATAACCCCATTTTTTTATTATTATTCACGGTAAAACCTCAATTTCAAAATAAGACTCGAACCCAAAAGGTACGCCTGATGGCAAACGCAACGCAGCCAAATCAACTTGCATGGTCAAATCCAGCCGAGTGCTCATCCACGCCTCGCTGACGATGCCTGTCCACACCAACACACGATCACCGGGGCGACCTGTACCACTCTCAAACGGCGCATTCCCGCGCCATTCCACCAGCAAACCATTCGGGGACACCAAACCCGGAATACTGGCAGGAATCACATAATCAATACGTGCCTGCTTGCCGACGAAGTTGGCGGTGGCGAGCTTATAATCCACCTGCCCAAACTTCAGCACCACCTGCGTGGTATCCGGGATTTCAATGGCTTGAGGTGCTTCCACCCGACTCCGGGGAGAGGCAGAATCATCCAGCCGTTCACCCGCATAACTAGGTAACGTGATCACTAAGCAAGCGGCAAGCAAGCATTCACGCCAACGACCGTAACGGTTCATGGCATACTCCCGGTGAAGGTGACACGTCCACTGTATTGTCCTGCTGGATACAGTGTGGTATTCGCATATTGAAAAATCAGCACATTCGACATCTTGACGCTGGTGTTGAAGAAAGAATAAGTAGCCAGAATCTGGCTACTTGAGCCGTTGAATGTACCGTTTTGAATATCAAGGGTTGGATAGGTCGCATTATGATTGTACGATATCCAACTGATAGTATTAAACGGAATAATGGTCATGCCACATCCGCTGCCCGCGACACAGCTTAACCCCGCAGCCGAATCGACGTTTAGTGTAACCTGAGCAGTTTCCGGCATTTTAGCCGTCAGGTGAACCGACATTCCGCCAGCCGGGCTGGTAGCTGCGGTGTTCGCCGTATCGCTGGGTATGCCGGTTACTAGCACGGAATTGGAGCTGATGCTTGCATTGCTCACATCAAATTTAACGCTATTGATCCTGCCAAACAGGGAAGAACCGACTTGCATCGTGATTGAGCGTTCGGGGGTTAACTCGCTAAACGTAAACACCGCCGACGCTTTTGGAATCAGCACCAGTAACAGTAGCAGACCCACAACCACACGCCCCCACGCCCGCAGCCACTGGTCATGAAGGTGTAAAAAGCGTATGGCTGAGATCATCACAAACCTCTTACAATGTAGTCGCAGTATAAGTGGTCGTTTGTACATGTGTACCCGCAGCCGCATTTGCCAAGGCAGTACCTAATACAGAATACGTCCACGTCGATGACAACAAAGTGTTCTTAGCCATGGTGGTCGTACCGACGCAGGCAGTCGTTGCTCCGGGGTGCGCTAATGTACCACCAGCACTACTCACGACACTGACATCACTGGAAGCCAAACCCTGAGCCCCAGTAAACATAGTATCTGCCGTCGTCGCACAGGTCAGGTTTGCACCGCCTAGTGCATTAGTCCAACCGAAAGCGATCAATGACTGGCTAGCTGGGTCTGCAAATGTCGGGGCAACACCATCCCACGTAGCGGCCTTACTATTACCATCAGCGCCCATAGTAGAACCGGGGGCGGAACTAATATTAGGCTCGGCGTTAAAAATCAAATTATCAGCGGCTGTACCCGCAGCTCCCACCCGTAACAAAATCAACTTCGGCACCTTGACCGTTACCTTGGTTTTTGCTGTCGCTGAAACAGTACCTGTACCAGATTCATTGTACCCATAGGTACTTTCCGCTGTAGCAGTGCCTGCTGCCAGCATCGCGCCAACAGCTAATACGAGGGGAAGTTTTTTCATCATTTTCATAGTGATTACCTTATTTTATTTATTCATCAGTATTATCAATTCGACACTGCTTAGTCATGCTAACGTGCCATTTGGTTCACTGCGCCGTCATTCACCAACCTGCACCACCGGGATGCGGGCGCTGACCTGACCGCGCAAGGGAACATCGACACTCAACGCTTCACCCAGTGAAGCCCCCCAAGGCAGCGGGATACTGTCAAGGTTGAGTGTTAGCGGGTGGCTACCTGTTGCCACCTGCGAAAATGTAAAGTATCCAAGATTATCCGTAGTCGTGCGATACCGCCCATCCAATAGTACTTCGACCCCCGGCACACCGTGCTCACTGGCCTGTTGTTCACCATCGCGGTTGGCGTCATAAAACACCACGCCTTTAATACCGCCTGCGCCATTTTTGCCCGGTTGCCGCGCCCCCATTGTCGAGTAGGACGAGCCATGACTACCCTGCCAACCAACATACAGGTAAGCCGTCTTGTCATTGGAACGGCTGACCTGCGACCCAGCAAGCGGGCTGTCAATATCGACCCGCGCCTCATTGACACTTGCTGACGCCCCGACATGCCAACCATCCCCGACCTCGTAATCGCTGGACACCGTGCCCGACAACCCTTGACTGGTAGCAAGATTGCCGGTGCGCGAGCTGTAACGCAGGTTGCCCGCGATATTCCAGTCCGCATCCAGCCATTGCCGCGCAGTCACACTGGCCGTCGGGTAGGTTTGTTTGTCACCATTGCTGCGGTCATGCGCCAAGCCTAGCGTGGTGGTCAATTCCGGGCGCATGGTTTCATATTTACCCGTTATCCACTCCTGTTCCCACTGGAGTTCATCACCCGTTGCTGCCGCCCCGTTGTTCACCAGCGTTTCATTGCGGTGCAAGGTGGCGCTGACTCGGCTACGCCCCCAGTCCTTGCTTTGGGTCTGGTAAAAGGCCGTGCCACGGGTACTGCGTGAACCCGCTGTATTCAGCGAGGTTGCCGCCTCCACATCCGTATTGCTGACATGCAGTGTCCCACCGACACTACTACGCCCATCCAGACGGTATTGCGCATTCGCATCCACACTGACCCGCTGCGAACGCCCCCCGGTGGTGGCATGATCTGGGTTATAGTGTTCCACATCCACCCCACCGCCGACATTCAAACGGGTATCGTCACGGTCAATGCGCCAATAAGCCCCCCGGTTATTCGAGGTCAAGCGGTTATCACCAAAGCGTAAATCGGGTTCGGCATTATAAATCCCTGCTTCATGACGGTAATGCCCATCACGTATCCCCCCTTCCAGAAAGACACCACGGGCGTCGCTACCCTGCCCGCCTGATCCCTCGGTCTGGCTTTGCACAAAGGTGACCCGTGCTGTTTTATCCCCATCCGCCTGTAAATCGCGCCCATAACGGGCTGAAGTAGCAATACTACGTACCGTCTCAGCCGCCTGATCAAACCCTAACTCAAGCCCCTTGGCTTGGTTTATTTGCACGCCTGCCACCACCTTATCAGTGAATTTATGGGTATAGCCCAACCAAGCAACATCCCCTTGCGTCGTCTCAAAACCGGGGTAAGGCCCGCCAGCCAGTTCGCCACGTTTCCCCGACCCGGCACGCAAATCAAAGGTATTGTTGTAAACCCGCGTGCCAACCCCACGTACCGGGCTGGTTCCCAACGACAAGCGATAACTACGCCCAAAGGCATCGGTCACTTCACTGCTAATGTCACCTACCGACGTATCCGCAAGGGTTTCCGGGGTGACAGGCAAGCCAAGATTACGCGCGGTCACACGCATGTTTTGCTGTTCGTTTGCACGGGCAAAGGCGCTGACACCGATGCCATCAGCCCCGCTGTTTTGGGTTCGCACATCCACTTGCCCGACCATTTCACCGTAATTTTGGGTCTCAAAACGGTATTCCCCACGCACTCCGACTTCGCTGGCCTGACTTTTATTGATACCGGTCGCCTGAGATTCTGCGAAACCCACCCGGCTTTCCAATGAGTAACTACGGAAGCCCTCCGGCTGCTCCGCTTCACTAGCCGCATCGTCACTTTCACTCAGCTCAGCGCCAGAGTACATGACCTTATCCTGATAGGCTTTCGGTTTGCTTTCAAGCAGTTGCTGCAAGCGTTCCTGCTCGGCTTCAAAAGGGCTCAGTGATTGGATGGTGGCATTGGTAGTGTGATTCTGGACAGTCACCGCAGCAAGTGAGGCATCAGGTGCAGCGAACGCAACTTTACCCGCAGCCAATAATGCCACACAGCAAAGCGTATGCCAGCGCACACAACGATTACCTCTTAACATGCCCCAATGCCCTTATTTTATTTTCCCAGAAATCATTAATTTATTTTATAGTAAAATATTCTCACTACTACACAGGGAGAGTCAAGTAAAAAACCGATAGCCAGCAGCGAATATTATCGCCTTACAGCGTCGTAATTGTAGTCACAGCAGCAGGCGGCAGAAGGGGATCAATAGCAGGCAATACCGGCTGGCTAATCAAGACATTGCCAGCGGCTGAATCAACATTGACCTGTCCCTCAACTCCGGCGGCAGAAACCCGCAACAGCGTGCGCACCGGCACATTCACCACCAGCCTGACCGTTGCTGAAGCACTCGCCGCCCCGCCGTCACCTCGATACCCAACAGCATCACCCGCCTGCAAAGATTGACAAGCAAGCATCACAAACGCCACAGCAGTGAACCCTGATGCTATCTCGATATATTTGTGGTCCATGAACTTCATCGCTTGCTCCCTCGCTTTATCAGGTTCAGTTGAGATTAAGTTATTCTTATGGTAAAGCTGAAAATTACTGATGACAAGCCATCTGGGCAATACTCATTCAGCTTGCAGTCAGCCAGTCGCCATACCGCACAACTATCCCGACAAGTGGTCAGCGCAATGGATAGAATGGGCTTGTGTTGCAACGACTGGAGTTAAGTGTTAGGTAGTGAATGCATCGGAGACACCGCGACGTGCAGCAATGGCGACAAGCTAGAACGCGGTGATTTCTACCGCAACCTCGAAGCAAAGCTAGGCATTGCCCAACGCGCCAAACAGAAAAAGCGCGTGAAAGCGATTCATGCCAAGATCAAAAACAAGCGCAACGATGCGCTACAAAAGTTCACCACCAAGCTGGTGTGTGAGGATGATACGCTGGGTTTCATCATGCGTAATTTGCATAAGGTGCAGGCAGGGCGCGGCGTGAATGCCCCGGAACACCAGAAATCCCCTCGGTGGTCTTCGAGGAGTTGCTGGTGAATGCGTTGATACACCGGGATTACCTGATTGATGCCGCCATACGGATTTTCATCTACGACAACCAGGTAGAGATTATCAGCCCCGGTCATTTGCCGAATAACCTGACGGTGGCCAAAATCCGTAGCGGGAATGCGAATAGCCGTAACCCGATTCTGGTGTCGTATCATGGCTTGGGGTCGGGGATTCGGCGGGCATTGGGGGTGTACCCGGACATTGATTTTGAGGATGACCGGGACGGGAATTTGTTTAAGGTGACGGTGTAGCGTCATCAACCAAATCCCTGAAGGAAAATACACCATGACAGCCGTAGAACACCGGGTCTATACCGCCGCCCAAGTCCGCCAACTCGACCACATCGCCATCCACGACGCAGGCATCCCCGCCTACACTCTGATGTCACGCGCCGGGCAAGTCACCTTCGACTAACTCCGCGCCCGCTGGCCTGACGCCCGTTCACTCAGCATCCTCTGCGGAACAGGCAACAATGGCGGGGATGGCTACGTCATTGCCCGACTAGCCTTACAGGCAGGCTGATAAA
Organism: Thiothrix litoralis; assembly: GCF_017901135.1. NCBI lineage: Bacteria > Pseudomonadati > Pseudomonadota > Gammaproteobacteria > Thiotrichales > Thiotrichaceae > Thiothrix > Thiothrix litoralis. The sequence continues at coordinate 3,509,572 of NZ_CP072801.1, forward strand.
TCACCCTGATTTCGCTGGCGGATGTATCGCGCTTGCAAGGTACAGCCCAGCAAGCCTTCCACGACTTGAACTTCTCACCCGCAAACAGGAAAACAGCATTCTCGTTAACTTGAAGCAGCTCCAGCATAAGGCTTAGTCACGTTCATCCCGGTAGAAATCATCGTCATCCGCCATGGCAGGCTGTTCGCGCTCACGGGCAGGTGTCGGAGCGGGTTTTGATGCCGGTTTGCTGGCGGAGAACATTTCTTCATGCAAGCCACGGGTCATATCATTGAGGGAACCGCCCTTCAAGCCGACTTCACCCAGCAAGCTTTCAATCAGTGGCACTTGGGCGCGGTAACGTAAGGCACTGTCCACCACTTGCTCAGCAAGGTTGCTGCCGCCCCCGCCGTTACCATTACCGTTATTACCCTCACCCCCTGAGCCGCCATTGCCACCACCACTGGAACGCCCCATTGCGTTGTTCAAACCGTCGATGTGCATGATCTTGATGCCCTCGATGTTTTCCATCGGGCGCACACTTTCGCGGATAATATTCGGCAACTGGCGCACAATTTCCATTTTGACCTGCATGGCAATCTGGTCGTTGGAGAGCAGGTTGGAAGCCTCATTCAGCGCCCGCTTGCCCGCCGCTTCCACTTCGTAACGCAACTGGGCAGACATCGAGGCCAGCTTCTCAACATCCGCATTGGCCTCGGCAATGATGTACTGGCGACGCGCTTCTTTCTCTGCACTAATCAGCTCAACGACCTTGGAACGTTCGGCTTCAGCACGTTCGCGGGCGGTACGGATTTCTTCGGAAATTTTCTCGAACTCGGCCTTGACCTTGTTGGTTTCGATCCAAGCCATCGACACTTCGCGCTCCAACGCCGCTTGCTGGACATTCACCGATTGCTGGGCGCGTTCGATCAGGAGTTCTTTTTCAATGTTGATTTCTTCGATCTTGCGCTGGGTTTCGGCTTCGTTTTCAGCTTTTTGGCGCTTGCGTTCGTTCTGCGCGACGACTTCCTTGTACTCCATCTCTTCTTTTTTGATGGTGGCTTCAAGGTTGCGCTGTTTGATGGCTACCGCTGTTTCTTGCTCAATATTATTGCGGCGCTTGGCGTTATCGGAGGTGACTTGCTCCAAAATACTTAAGCCCTTGGCGTCAAAGGCATTGTTAGGGTCAAAGTATTTTCGGTCGGTTTGATCCAGCCCTGTCAGAGAAACCGACACCAATTCCAAGCCATTTTTGCGGAACTCGGCATTCACCGCATCTTCTACATTGTGTTCAAAATCAGCACGTTTTTGGTGTAACTCATTCAACTCCATCCCCGCTGCCACTGAGCGCAACGCTGCTACGCACGGTGCTTCAAACGCCTCTCTGATGGCTGCCAAGTCCAAGGTACGCAAGCCCAACGCCCGTGCTGCCATGCTGATTGCTTCAGGGCGTGCTTCTACCCGTAAGAAAAACTCTGCGGTCACATCCACCCGCAAAGGATCTTTGGTAACAAGCGCTTGCTCCATTTCACGGGTAATTTCAATTTTGAGGGTTTGCATGTTGATTGGCATCATTTCATGCAGCACCGGGAACGCAAAAGCGCCGCCGCCCATGACAACCTTCTCGCCACCCAAACCAGTACGCACGTAAGACGTGTCTTTCTGCGCCCTCTTGTAAAAAAACATCAGCGCGACACCCAGCCCCAGCAAGACCAGTATGCCGATGGACAGGAAAATGTAGAGATCAAAGTTCATGCATCCGCCCCTATATGACAACTCAATATAGGGAGGAGTATACGCAATATAATCACGGTACGCTGGAAACCCTTCATCAGTCGTGCGCGAGATACCCCTGCCTTTAGGCATGGGGAGGGATAGCGCGTCGGCGACAGCCGACCCTCTTCTCGCTCCTCCGTTTGGTTTGCTATCTTCGGTTGTTGACTCTTCACGAAATATACGATATTTTGTGAATAATGAAAACTAAACGCGCCTACCAATTCCGATTCTACCCAGACCCACAACAAGAAACGTTGCTGGCTCAGACGTTCGGTTGTGTGCGCTACGTTTACAACAGCATCTTGCGTTACCGCACGGATGCCTACTATCAGGCTCAGGAAAAAGTTGGGTACACGAAAGCGAGTTCCCAACTGACTGCCATCAAAAAACTGCCTGAAGCTACTTTCCTGAACGACGTTTCCAGTGTTCCGCTGCAACAATGCTTGAGGAATCAGCAAACGGCGTTCAAAAACTTCTTTGAAGGTCGGGCAAAATACCCTGTCTTCAAATCTAAAAAGCACCGCCAATCGGCTGAATTCACGTACCGCGCGTTCAGCTACCGTGACGGTGAATTGAAACTGGCGAAGTGCGATAAACCGCTGAATATCAAGTGGAGTCAGGCACTTCCGGCTGACCCCACCACGGTTACTGTTTCCAAAGATCAGGCCGGACGCTATTTTGTGTCTTGCTTGTGTGAATTTGAACCCACGCTGTTGCCCGTCACCGATAAAAAGGCAGGCATTGACGTGGGCATCAAGGATTTGTTCGTTACCTCTGACGGTTTTAAATCCGGTAATCCCCGCCACACCGCACAACACGCGGCTAAACTCGCGAAGTACCAACGCCGTCTTGCCAAGAAGACACTCGGCAGCAAGAACCGGTTGAAAGCTAAACGCAAGGTCGCCCGTGTTCACGCGAAAATTTCCGATGACCGTTCGGACAACTTGCACAAGTTGTCCCGCAAACTGATTAACGAGAACCAAGTGGTTTGTGCTGAAAACCTCGCCGTGAAGAACATGATTAAGAACCCAACGTTAGCCAAGCACATTGCGGATGCAAGTTGGGGTGAGTTCACTCGCCAGCTTGCGTACAAAGCTGGCTGGTACGGGAGGACATACGTTGAGATAGGGAGATTCTTCCCGTCCACTAAACGCTGTTCCTGCTGTGGGTTCGTGAAAGAAAACATGCCGCTGGACGTGCGATCGTGGGAGTGCCCCGAATGCGGCACAACCCACGACCGTGACGTGAATGCAGCACGTAACATTTTAGCCGCCGGGCTGGCGGTGTTAGCCTTTGGAGAGAATGTTAGTGGCGATGGCATTTCGGTGTCGTCGTCCTGTTCTCGGTGAATTAGGAATCCCCCGGCTTTAGCCGTGGGGAGTAGTCAATCTTGATTCCGTTGCGTGGATTTGTATGCAGGCTATCCCGTAGTGATTAATCATCACTCCATGAAACCCGAACGTGCTTATTGCCCCAGCAACGCCTTCTTCAAACTCGCCTGCACCGGGTTTTCACCCAGCCAAATGCCAAACAATGCCTGTTTGAAGTCATTGCCCGCAATCGTCGCGGATGGTTTGCCATTCTTGATAATGACCACGTTGGTGGGTTTGTAGACGAAATCGTACACGTCGCCTTCTTTGATTTCTTCCTTGAACACGCCAATCAACTGCTCGATACGCGGCTGAATAGCCGGATCAGCAGTGGATTTCTTAAAGCCTTCCCGCACCGCTTCTTCCATTTTTTCACTGGTGATCATGGACGAGGTGACTTCGAGGCGGATAGCCGTCGGCGTGTCGCTAGCCAAGATGGCAGCCGCATCGGTGCTTTTAGCCTGCAAATACAGTCCGGCGGTGTAAAGGTTGAAAAATGCCTTGGTGCGGATGCCTTTGCCATTCAAGGTCAGGGCTTGCCCGGCAAGGGTTTGCTGGGCGGGAAAATTGTCGGCTGCTTGCCCGATAACAGGTAACAGACACAGTAACGCCAACCAGAATTTCAACAGGGTACGCATACCTTCCTCCTCATTTTTTGCTGTGATGATAACCACTTATCTATACCACGTTGGTCTGGGCAGGGCTAGCTGTTAGACTGGGCGTAACCCGATAAACCATTGATAAAAATAACGCCATGAATACCGGACTTCTTATTTTCGTTTCCCTGTTGGGTGGCCTGCTGCTGTGGGGCATCCTGCTGTATAACCAATTGGTTGCCCTGAAAAACAATACCGAAAAGGCTTGGAGCAATACCGACGTGTTGCTCAAGCAACGCAATGCCGAGTTGCCCAAACTGGTGGCGGTGTGCAAAGAACACATGCAATACGAGCAAGAGACGCTGCAAAAAGTGATGGAAGCCCGCAACCGGGTAGCCAGTGCCATGCAGTCCGGCGATATGGGCGCGTTGGGCGCGGCGGAAAATACGCTGCGTATTGGCCTCGGTAATCTGTTCGCAGTGGCGGAAGCCTACCCGGAACTCAAAGCCAGCGATTCCTTCCAGCATTTACGCGAACGCATCAGTGGCTTGGAAGACAGCATTGCTGACCGCCGTGAGTTCTATAACGATTCCGCCGCGTTCAACAATACCCGCATCGAACAATTCCCGGATGTGGTAATTGCCAAAGCCTTCAGCTTCAAGCGTTTCCGCCTGATGAGTTTTACTGCCGAGGAAACCCGCGATGTCGATGTGGCCGCCCACTTCCAACCCTGAAGCAGATGGCCTGAACTGGTATCAGGTCGCGGAAAACCAGCGGCTTGCTGTGCTGCGCCGGGGGGGCGTGATGAATCTGGCGGCAACGTGGGGTTTTGCCATCGCGTGGTTGGCAGGGTGTTATTTCCTGTATCAGCGGGTGGGGCAGGAATGGCTGTTGTTGCCCGCCACTGTCAGCCTGTTGTTTTCCCTCGGTCTATTTCGGCGTTACCGTTTGATTGTGGATACGCCCACTTCGCGCCTCAGCAGCAGTGCGCAAGGTTATGTGGAATTGCGGGGTACAGCGTTGTTACCAGCGGGAGAAAGTTTCCGGGGTTTACCGCACCTGCCCGTCACCGTTTGGTTGCCGGGTTATGTGGAAGATGAGCCGTTTGTGCTGGAAGACGAACATGGCTGTTGCCTGCTTTACCCGGAACATGCTGAAATTGTGACCCGAACCGGTGATAACCACCTGTTTCTATTACACGCCATTTACCCCGGACAAACCTTGTATGCACTCGGTGAGCTGTACACCCAGCGTGCCGACAACCTGCAACTGGATCGGCGCGAACGGCTGGCGGCCTTGTTGGCGGAATGGAAAAGCGACCAACAGCAGTTACTGGAGAATTTCGACGCCAACGGCAATGGGCAGATCGACCCGGACGAATGGCAAACCGTGCGCCAAGCTGCGGAACAATGGGTAGCGGAAGATCTGCGTGAACAGCAGCGTGCGCCCGGTACGCATGTGATGGCCGGGGCGCAAGCCGGGCAGTTATTCCTGATTACCAATATCCCGCCGGAAGAACTGGCGCGGCGTTATCGCTGGGCAGCATGGCTGCACTTGGGGTTTTGGCTGGCGGTGTTAATGAGTACGCACATTCGCTGAATATGATCTTCAATTTAGCTGATACCTGATTTTTGATTGTCCTACAATGCGGCTTTATTTTTGTAGTGCACAGTTATAAGTTATGGAATCTTCAGCATCTATTGAAATAGCCAAACAAGCATTGTTGACATTTGGCTTGATTTTGGCAGTCGGCTCTTTTGTTGGCATCCTCGCCAAAAAGTTGAAAACGCCGGATGTCGCCATCTTTTTATTGGTCGGAATGCTTCTGGGCCCTGAAATGTTGGGTCTGATAGACATCAAGGCAGATTCAGCCGCCAACCAACTGATTTTGATTTTTGGTTCGTGTTACATCCTGTTCGATGGCGGGGCTTCACTCAAGCTCAAGGTGTTGAAGGAAGTGTGGTTGACCGTGGTTATTCTGGCGACCTTAGGGGTGCTGATTTCCATGTTGGTCACGGGTGTGGTGGCGTACTGGATTTTGGGCATACCGTTCATTATCGCGTTATTGCTGGGGGCGACCATTGCGTCGACTGACCCTGCGACCTTAGTGCCAGTGTTCCAGCAGGTCAAAATCCGTGAGCGGGTGGCGCAAGCGGTCATGAGTGAGTCAGCTTTCAATGATGCAATGGGGGCGATTGCGACCTTCACGGTATTGGGCATTGCGGCAGGCCATGCAGAGTTTTCCTTGTTCGGTTCGATCGGCGAATTGCTGTGGCAGTCTTGTTTGGGGATTTCTGTGGGGGGTGTGCTCGGCTATTTGGCAGCGGTACTGATTGCCCATGAACGTTTCAGTTTCTTGCTGGAATACGCGCCGTTGGTGACGTTAATGGCCGTGATCGGTGCTTACATGGGGGCGGATGGTGCTCATGCTTCAGGCTTTATGGCGGTGTTTACCTTCGGGATTATTCTGGGCAATAAGGATATGTTCGGCTTTGCCATGCGTGAGCGTGAAGCGGAGCGGATGGAAGATTATATCCTGACCACAGCATTGATCATGCGCATGTTTATTTTCATCTTGCTGGGTTCACAGGTGAACTTCACCTTGATGAATGAATACTTGGTGGGTGGGGTGATTATCGTGCTGGTTCTTATGTTCATTGGTCGCCCGCTAACGGTGTTTGCCTGTGCGGCACTCGACCCTAAAGCTAAGTGGACACGCAATGAGTTGCTGTTTATGTGCTGGACACGTGAAACCGGGGTTATTCCGGGCGCGTTGGCGGGTATGTTGGTGGGGATGAAAGCACCGGGGGCGGATGTGGTGGCTTCAGTCACCTTCATCGCTATCCTGATGACCATCCTGATCCAGGCCACGACCACAAAGTGGGTGGCCGGGAAACTGGGGATGCTGGAAGAAGGCTAAGCGTTGGTTAGTGTGGAATCCACTTAAACAGGAATTCCTTTTTCACCAGCACCCACACCAAGGCGATCAACCCGAGATGAATGCCGGTGTTGAGCCAGAAATTGTCATACCCCGGCAGCGGGGTATTGGCAATCGCCAGCAATAGAAAAACGTGGATGAAGAACACATACAACGAGGCTTGCCCCAAAGGGATGAACAGCCAGCCCAGTGCCTGGTTGATCGGCTGCCAGCAGCGTGTCATTAGCGCGTAAATCGCCACGAACAGTACCACGGCATTAATCAATCGCCCGATCCCCAGTGTGCTTTTGGGGAAGTATTCGTTGTACAGGTACAGAAAGGTATCCGGCGGCACGAAGTGCAGTTTTGCCCAGTCAGGGAATTGGTCCAGCGGATGGTTCCAAGTGAGCAACATGAACCCTACCGCCAAGGCGATGCAGGCATACACCAGACGCTTGCCCCAATCCGTGGCGAAAAACGCCATCAGTTCTTGCTTGTAATAACCTGCCACCATGCCATGCACATAAATCAACTGCCAAGTCAGGATGGGAAACGCGTATTCAAACTGCGCATTGGTGGGGCGGAAAGACGGGTTTGCGCCTAGATTAATCAAGTACAACACCCAGCTTAACCCCAGTAACAAGCCAGTTTTTTGCTTGCTGATCATGAAAAACACCAGCGGCGTGAACAGGATGAACATGGAGACATACATGCCAATGATCTGGAACTGGTGGGGGCCAATCTGCAACAACAGCGCTTTGCTGATTACCTGAAAAATACTGGCATCCATCGGCGGGTAAAGCTGGAAGGTTTTGCCACCATACGGGTCGTGGAAGGTGGTAATGATGGTGCTGTCGATCCACGGCAGGTAGCGAATGGCGGCCACGATCAAAATCATCACCACACTGATGCGGTACAAACTCACCGAACGCTGGATCAGACCCGGCATGACGGCGCTTAAACCGTCCCGTTTCATCTTTTTGCCGTACACCATCCCCACCACAATGCCGGAGAGGATGACGAAAATCTCCGCCGTTGATACCACGCCGATGCGTTCCCAACCGATAAACATCAAGGCTGAAAAGTATTCAAAATGGCTGGCAAACAGCAGCGGGATAACAAAGCCACGCATCAGGTCAAGGCGCAAATCACGGGTCGCGCCCGTGTCGGGGTAAGCCCAACTGGAGGGGATCAGCTCGGAAAAAGAGCCTGAGGCTCGCAGGGTGTCTGTCGTCATGGTGTACCGCCATTTATCAGTTTTTATATCGCGTCAATCGATCTTATTGATTAGGATGGTGGTAAGCAAGCATGTGCCGCCATACGGTGCTGCTTAAATCCCTACACACATAACAATAATTTCAGGGGGCAAATCTGTGGCAATCCATAAGCCTGCTGCACGACCTTATCTCTTCCTCGCGGTGCTGGCCTTCGGTCTATTGTTTTCCGTTGTGATGCGCTTGTACCTGAATTTCAATGGTGGACACATCGACGAATACGATTATTTGTTTGTTGCTAAGCAGTTATGGTCGGGCAATGAGTGGCGCAGCTATTTCTATATTTTTGGTTCTAACTTGAACTGGTACATGCTGGGGGTGGGCGAAGCTCTCGGCGGACTGCTGGGGGCAAGAGCAGTGGCGGGGCTGTTTGGGCTATTGTCATTGGCAGGGCTGTATTGCTTTGTGCGTCAGTTGTACGGGTCGGCATTGTTGGCGGGCTTGAGTGTGGCGCTGTTCTCGATGCAGGCGGCGCACATTTTCATCAGTAAATTTGCCACTTACGACATTATTGCCTTGGCGTTTTTCAGCTTGTCGCTGATGCCGTTGTTACGGGCGTGTCAGTCGTCAGGCAGGCAGCGTTATCTGCCTTTGCTGGTCGCGGTGGGTTTGGTTTCGCTGGCTGTTACCAGTAAATACATTGTGGTGGCGTATGTGCCGTTGTTGGTGTTGGTGGCTTTGTGGTTGTCGCCGCTGGTGGGGCTGTTGTTCGGTGCAGGGGTGACGCTGATTCTGGGTGCGTATGTTGCTTGGCATTGGGTGGATTTGCAGGGTTTGTATCGGATTCAGATTCTGGGTGTACACGGGGCGAATGCGCCTTATGACGATATTTTGCGTATGGAAGGTTTGTATCTGGCCTTGCCGTTGGCGATGTGGCTGGCAGCACTGGGCTGGCAGCGTTATCACCAGCGGGGACGGGCGCTGCGTGACCGCACAACCTTGATCATGCTGGCGCTGCTGGTGTTTGCTTTGCCATTGGTGGCTTACCATTTACACGGGCAGAACATGATTTCCTTGTACAAGCATCTGGTGTATGCGCTGTTTTTTCTCGCGCCGGTAATGGCGTGGCTGCTGTGGAATGTGATGCAACGTTTCAATTTTACACTGATGGCGCAAGCAGGCGCGGCGGCAGTAGTGCTGGCGATGATTGGATTGAATGACAGTTTCTTGCGCGATATGCACCACGGTTACCCGGATGTGCGCCCGGTGATAGCGGCGCTGGCTGCACAGCCGCTGGATGGCAATACCACGATCGCCAGCGAAGACCCTTACCTGATGCGCTATGCCGCTTTCAGCCATTTGCCGCAAAACCACATCAAGGAATTGCAGTGGATGGACAATAACAGGGACGGTAAGTCCGAAAAGAAGGATGTGGTGGAAGCCTTGTGGGATCGTAAGTTTACCTATGTGTTCATGAATAACCTGATCCAGCCCAAAGCCAATCAGGATTTGCGGGGTGTTATGCACAGCCGTGGTTATGAAAAGGTGTTGGAAATCCCTTGGCAGACTTCGCAAGTGATGAGCCATCAGGATAAGGGCGTGCTGGAGTTGTACAAAAGTACTGAGCCTGCGCGAATTGCAGTGGCTAACGATGTGATGTTTCAGTAATGGCGAGTATCCCCGCATGGATTTATGTAGTGCTGGTCGTGTCGATCGGGTGTAGCAGTGCCGCACAAATTTTCCAAAAATTGGCCGCACAGGATCTGGCAACGCATGTCGGCTCACCGTTGCGTTTGCTGCTGAAACAGAACATTTTGCTGAGCATTTTTTTCCTCGGTACTGGCTTGCTGTTGTGGTTGGTGGTGCTGGGGAGGCTGGAATTGAGCATAGCCTACCCGATGCTGAGCATGGGGTATGTCGTGGTCATGCTCGCCGCCCGCCAGTTATTCCATGAAACCATTCCGCCGCGCCGTTGGTTGGGTACGGCCTTTATTATGGCGGGGATTTCGCTGTTGGTTGGGGGCGTCGTATGAAGTGGTTACTGATGGCAACGTCGATTATTTGTGGGGCGTTGGGGCAGTTGTTCATGAAGGCGGGAATGCAAGCGGTGGGGGCGTTAGCGGCGTTTTTTCCTGCGCTGCCATCCGGCACAGTGAGTGCTGAACAATGGGGCGGAGTGTTGTGGGTGGTGGCGGGCATTGTGTGTTATGGCATTGCAATGCTGGTGTGGATTTATGTGCTCGGGCATTTTGAACTGAGCGTAGCGTACCCTTTGCTGAGCGTGGGGTATATTTTGGTTTATTTAGGCGCAGTGTTATGGCCGCAGATTGGCGAATCGTTCACGTTGGGTAAGACAGCGGGCATTGTGCTGATCATGCTGGGTGTGGCACTGGTAGCAACTCCGACTAAGGCAAATAATCATGAATAACGAACGACCTTACCTGTCTATCATTATCCCGGCTTACAACGAGCAGAGTCGGATTGCCGATTCGCTCTATAAGGTGAAAGATTACCTTTCACAGCAATCCTACCGCAGCGAAATCATCGTGGTGGATGATGGTAGCCGTGACCTGACCACCGAGGTGGTGAAGTTTATCGACATCTACGGTAAGGAAACCAAGGAGCAGGATGAAGGTGAGTTACTGGAAAATATTAAGAATGTTGGTAAAGGTTTTTCCATTGCACGCGGGATGATCAAAGCCTCTGGCGAGATCGTGCTGTTTAGTGATGCTGATCTTTCTACCCCGATTGAGGAACTGGAGAAGCTGTTGCCGTATTTTGATCAAGGTTATGACGTGGTCATCGGTTCACGCAAACTGGCAGATTCCGAGGTGGAAAAGAAACCGTGGTATCGGGATGCGATGAGTTTGCTGTTCAACCTAGCGGTTCGTGCCCTGTCAGTGCCGGGTATTAAGGATACACAGTGTGGATTCAAGGCATATCGGCGCGAAGCAGCGCAGCGCATTGCCTTGTTGCAGCGTATTTACGGTTTTGGTTTTGACGTGGAACATTTGTACATTGCCCGCAAGCAAGGCTTCAGGATTAAGGAAGTGGCGGTCAAGTGGGAGCACATGGAAGGTTCTACTGTTGATCCGATCAAGGATTCGATTCGGATGTTTATGGATTTACTGAAGATTCGCTGGTTGCATCGGGCTATTTGACAACCAATTAGCTTCAACCCCCACAGAAATTTTTTTCTGGGGGGCTTCAGCACAAGCGTTACAATGAACCGTTTTTCAGGTCGTTGGCCAGAAGTTGGTTGAGCCAGCTTGCCACGTTTTTGACGGTAGCATTACGATTGGCATCTTCGTTGATTAGGCGTTTTTGGGTGTTATTCAGACCGAAACCCAAGTGATAGAGACTATCCGCAATCTTGTTAATGGCATTTTTGCCAAAGAGTTGAGTTTTTGCGCCATCGCTTTGCACCAAATGGAAGCCAGTTTCTTCGCCAGCTTCATCATCGCCATGGTAAACCAGCCAACTGTCATAATGATTGGCTTGGATATAGTTACTTAGGGTTTGTATTTCGGTTGGGGCAATGAGGCCATCCGCAGCAATGCCTGTGGCTTTAATGGCTTGTACGATAATGTGGTTCATCGCATCTGCTGCTGCGGCACCTTCACGTATATCACCGGTTGAGATCTTTTTCTGTAAGCCGGGGTCTTGATAAATAATGTCGATGATCTTATCCAACCCGGTTCCTGTGCTTCCGTTTACTTCGGTGATGGTCGGGTTTTTTAAGGTTCCGGCGCTTAGATCCTGAGCCAGTAGTGCATTGAGCCATTGACCAACATTGGCATAGCTAGCGTTTGTGGTGCCGTCTTCGTTCAACAGCTTGTTTTTACGGTGGGATTCAAACCCCAGATGGTAAATGCCGTCTGCTACTGTGTTGATGGCATTTTTGCCGAAGAGGGTGGTTTTTGCACCATCGCCTTGTACCAGATGAAAGCCCGTTTCTACACCATTTTCATCATCACCATGGGATGTCAGCCACTCTGTATGGTGATACTGAAAAATATAGTCGTTTAATTCTCGTGCGTCGGCCGTTGAAATATTGGCGTCATTGGCAACACCTGTTGTGGTAATAGCCTGAATAATAATCTGATTCATGGTATCGGCAGACATGGCGGCTTGCTCAATGTTTGCAGGTGTTACCCGTTTGTTGAGTGCTTTGTCGGTATTGATGATGGTGACGATTTGGTCAAGGCCGGTAGCCGTACTGCCGTTATAGTTGGCTGAAGCATGGCCGCTAACACCTAAAAATACCGCAATAGAAACGGCCATTGATAGGGCTTTTTTAGAGGGAAATCTAAACATTATTGTATCCTCATTTATTGGGGGGGCGGTATACCTTTTACAGTCATTCTTCCCATCTATCAATAATGTTAATGGCTAGAGTGAGTTGTTGCTTAGTATTGATGCAAGAAAAAATGCGTAGCCTTAGGGGCGATGAGTGGGGAAATCCACTACCAGCGGTGAATCGGTTACTTCCCATTGCCCTTTTGCGACGTTTTCACCGGTTGCACTATTGAATACCAGATAGCTGTACTTGCCGTAATGCGGCAGTTTTGCCAGCATCTTATCCAGACCGTCGGGGCTGGAGGCATCTAGCAATACGATATTCTGTTGCCCTGCGCGTAAACCCAGCGCTAGCGTGTGCAGCCCGCAGGTGTAATTCACGCTATTGAGGGTAAACGCGGCATCGGTCATGTTGAACGGTTGCTTGGCGCGTTCGAGCAAGCCTTGCAGCGCCGCATTGTCGCCACCCAGCAAGATTACCGTGCCGGTATCAGGCAATGGCGCATCGTCGTATTGCACCCGCAGCGTCGGGTCGCGGGCTTTCAGCGCATCCAGCCAGCTTTCCCACGCCACTTGCATGGCTTCATCCGTTTTGCGCGACAGCACGTAGGTCTTGGTTTCTTTGCCGTATAACACGCCAATGGTGGCGGGCATTTCAGCCGCATCCGGCAGGCGGAACAGGTCGAAATCCGGGTCAAGCGCCAGTTGCGCGGGGGCGGCAGGCAGGCTTAACTCAAAGGTTTGGGTGGCTTGTGTCATCGACAAGGTTTCCACTTGCGCGGGGTGTTTGTCAGCAAAGCGGATGTGGGCAGGAATCGCCAGCGGGTAGGCTTTACCGCTTTGTGTTTGTTGCAAGGTCAGTTGCAGGCGGTAGCCAGTACCTTGCGGCGTAAGCGTGTGTGACTGGATGCTCAAACGTGGCGCACCCGTGCTTTCCAGCCAGACTTGCCGGAAGGCTTGGTCGGCGTGCAAGCTGTCCAGCAAGTTGCCAAAGGTGGCGGGGCGGAAACGGTATTCCTGATAGAAAGCCTTCAAGCCTTTGAAAAAAGCCGCTTCGCCAACCTGCTGGCGCAGCATGTGGAACAGCATCAGCGACTTGCCGTAACCAATCGCCTGGGTGGTTTCATCGTGACGGCTGCGGAAATTGGTGAGCGGGAAATCGTTTTGCGAGCCGACAAACGTGGCGTATTTTTGCAAGGTGCTGCGGCGGTATTCGGTGCCTTCGCCCATTTGCTGTTTGATGCGCTGATCGGCGAGGTACGCAGTCAGCCCTTCCGACCAGTTGCCTTGGCTGGCATCGACATAGACCCCGTTGCCCCACCAATTGTGCAAGATTTCATGCGGAAACGAGGAGTGCAGGATAAACGGCAAGCGCATCACCCGCGAACCGAGCAGCGTGAACGAGGGCATTCCCCAGCCTGTTTCCCAGAAACTTTCCACCGTGGCAAACTTGGCGTAAGGGTACGCGCCCAGCAAGTCGGAATACTCATCCAGATATTGTTGGCTGGCTTGCAGGTAGCGTTGCGCAAGGGCTTCGTCTGCTTCCTGCAAATACACCATCGCGGTGGCGTGCTTGCCGGGTTGCTGGTAAACGTGGAATTTGCCCGCCAGTAAGTAAAGGCTGTCTTGCGGTTGATTTTCCGCCCAGCCATCGCCGCTCTGTTTGCCTTGGCTGAGGCTGACCCAACCTTCGGGCAAGGTGGTGTGCAGTTCAAAGGTGTGCAGCGCATTGGCGCTTTGCGCATACCATTGGCTGGCGCCGTCGAGGTAAATGCCTGTTTCATTCAACAGTACACAAGCTTGCGTCAGCCACGCGCAGTCAGGGGTGGAGGCGAGCTTACCACTGTATTTGAGGGTGATCTCCCGTTGCTCTGGCAGAAGTGGAATACTATAGCGGTGTATTTCCTCACCCGTTCCCTGAGCGGAGTCGAAGGGAATATCAGGGGTCAGCTTAAAAGCGGGGTTGAGTGTGAATTCAAACGCGCCATTTACCCGCAGGCTATCCGGCACTTGCAGCGTGTCTTCCACCTGCAAACGGCCTGTTTTGATGTCAGGTGTGACCCGCAGGTTGTGGTGCAGCACTGGCAAAGCGTCTGCCACTGACAGGGCAGGCAATAACCAAACCAGTAGGACAACAAGATGTTTCAGAATCGGCATAAATCATTAGTCCATCGTATGAGTCGTGTCATGGTCATGCTGTTGGTTACGTGCTTGCCTTGGGGGGCGATGGAAGCAACACCGGAAGATGCGTTGGCGTATGTTGACGCACATCCACTGGCTCAGCCGCTCGCAGACACCTTGGCGCAAAACCGGGTGGTATTCGTGGGTGAAGTCCACGACCGTTACGACCACCACCTCAACCAACTAGCTGTATTGCGGGCATTACACCAAAAAAATCCTAACATTGCGATTGGTGTGGAATGGTTCCAGCAGCCGTTTCAAGCGGCGGTCAACGACTTTCTGGCGGGAAAAATCAACGAAACCGAGCTGTTGCGTGGCACGGAATATTTCGAGCGTTGGGGCTACGATTACCGCCAATTACGCCCGATCATGGAATACGCCAAGGCCAACCATTTGCCAGTAATTGCCCTGAATGCGCCGGTCGAGCTGACCCGCAAAGTGTCCAAAGGTGGGTTGGAAGCCTTGAGCAGTACCGAACGAGCGCAATTACCCGCGACGATTAACCCGCCAGATACCGCTTACCGTGCGCGGCTACAAACGGTTTTTGCGATGCATTCCGAGGATAAAGCGCAGTTTGAGCATTTCCTGGCAGTGCAGCGTATTTGGGATGAAACCATGGCGCAGCATGTGGTGAATTATGTGCAAAAACACCCGCAGCATCAGATGGTGGTGTTCGCGGGCGTCGGGCATATCAGCGACGGCGCTGGCATTCCCGCAGATGTGATCCGGCAAATCCCAGCTATCAAGCTAGCCACCGTTGCTAGTGCTAGCTCGCCGGATGCGCCGCCGAACAGTGTTGATCACACGCTACCCAGCCCGTTATTGGCGCTGCCGCCCCTTGGAAAACTGGGTTTGCTGTTGAATCCTCAGGCAAGCGGTTTGAGCGTTGCCGCACTGGATACTAAAAGCGGCGCGGCGCAGGCGGGTGTCCGCGAGGGCGACCGGGTGGCAAGTCTGGACGGCGTGACGATCCATAACATGGCTGATCTGAAACTGGCCTTGGCTCAGCGTCCGGCAGGCGCAACGGTACAGTTGGCGGTGGAGCGTAGCGGGGAAAGAGACTTGTTGTCTTACAGCGTCGTCTTGCAATAGACAGAGGTATCCCTCAAAAAAGTCTGTTTTTAACGCATTTTGATGAACGGTTATGGTGCATTATGCGACAGAGTGTAAAAGTATCATTCAAAAGAAAACAGAAGCCGGAGGGGCACTCATGTCATCAAAAGATTTTGCTGATTATCTCGGGCAGCGCGTTGCTAGATTAGGGCTTTCCAAGTCAGAAGTCGCACGCCGTGCTGATATTTCGCGCCAAACATGGTATCGCTTACTCAGTGCTGAGGTCACTGATGCTAAATTGTCGACCATGGCGCGGCTGGCAGAGGCGCTGGAAACCACCCCGCTGCATCTGTTAAGCATCTACTTTGGGGAAGAAACCACTGGGGATGTGGTGCACTTACACGCGCCTGCCAATAATCACCGCCGTGCGCAAGCGTGATTGCCCGAACTGTGACATCTTGTCGAAATCACTGCGACTGATCGGTAAGTACTGATTATCCAGCGCAAAGCGGTAGTCGGGTTCATTGATGTAAGGGTCATGGATGTAGATGAAACGCTTGTCGATCGCCGCGACCACGACCCAATGCGGGGTCTTTTTGTGGTCGAAGCGGTAGGTGCTGATCAGCACCAGTGGCACATGGCCTTGTTCTAGTGCCGCTTCCAATTCCACTTGGGTAATATTGGTGTAATGCACCGGGGCGGCCTGTTCCGCCAGTTGGTGCAGGAAATCCTGATGTACCTGTTCAATCACCTGCTTTTTGTCTTCATCGCGCACCGAGTCAATAAACGGCGTTTCGGTTGAAGACAGGTAAGTTGCAGCGCTGTAACCGCGTCGGATCGCCGCCAACGCCAACCCCACCGGGCTGCACCCGCCATGCCCTGCCATCATGTAAATGGTGGTGGATTCGCGCCAGATGCCCAACTCTTCGCTCATGCTCATGGTTTGTTGGGCGCTGAGGGCTGCCATGCCCATCATCAAGGCTGCCGGGCCGCAGGTAAAATCAGTGTGTTGTGGGTAATAAGGCACATCCACATGGGTGGTTTGGGCTTTGGGGTGCAAGATACGTTTTTGCAGGCGCAGCGCATCGGCATGGTCTTCGTAATAATCCTTGTATTCGCCGAAGGGCTTGTAACCCAAACGCTGGTAGAGGCGAATGGCACTGTCGTTATCGGTGCGTACTTCCAAGCGCATACTGACGCGCCCGTTTTCGGCACAGGCTTTTTCAGCGTGTTCGAGCAATTGCTGGGCGATACCGCGCCCGCGCTGGCTGGTATCGACGGCAAGGGAGTAAATACGTGCCAGATGCGTGCCCCGGTGCAATAATGCCAGCACATAACCTGCGAGGGTTTGCCCCTGATACGCCACCAGAAAACAGTTTTGCTCGTGTTGCAGGAAATAGCGGAAACTGCGGCGGCTTAAGCGGTCGCTATCAAAGCTGGTGTTTTCCAGTGTGACCAGCGCCGCAATGTCGGCGTTGGTGGCGGGACGAATATCGGTTGCAAACATGCAGGGGTAGCCTTAAATTTACCAAAATTAATTAT
This sequence comes from Thiothrix litoralis, assembly GCF_017901135.1. NCBI lineage: Bacteria > Pseudomonadati > Pseudomonadota > Gammaproteobacteria > Thiotrichales > Thiotrichaceae > Thiothrix > Thiothrix litoralis. The sequence goes on from NZ_CP072801.1 coordinate 3,526,499, forward strand.
TACACGAACGATGGGGATAACGCTTACATGCCTGACTATTTGTTGCTGGTCGATGACCTCAAGCATTGGAAAAAAGATTTTCCCGAACACCCGCTGGCGACGGTCAAGGATTATCTGACGGGGGAGGTGTGGGCGAAGCGTCCGCATTTGCATGTCATCAATTTGTGCCGCGACTTGTCTTACCAAAGCCTCGGTTACTATGCGTCCTTGCTGGCGGAAGCGCGGGGGCATCGGGTGCTCCCCACCGTCAGCACTTTGCAGGATTTGACCCGCAAGACCTTGTACGGTCCGGTGCTGGACGATCTGGATGCATTGGTCAACAAGGCGCTGGGGCAAGAAGCACATGGCGTGGATATTTCGCGCTTTGAAATGGTGCTGCATTTCGGCAAATGCGACAGCGAAACCCTGCGCCCCTTGGCACGCAAGCTCTACGAGGCGTTCCGCGTGCCGCTGTTGCGGGTGGAATTTCGCCGTAACGGGCGCTGGCGCATCAGCAAATTGCGGGCGGGAACGTTGGATAAGTTGAGTTACCCGCAGGAACATTTTTTCCTGCAAGTGCTCGACAAGCAAGTTCGCCAGCGTTGGCAAAAGCCTGCGAGTGCCAAACAGGCGCGTTACGATCTGGCGATTTTGCATAACCCGGAAGAAAAGCTGCCACCGTCGGATGCGAAAGCCTTGCAAGCCTTCATCCGCGCGGCTGCTGAGCAGGGCATTGCAGCGGAACTGATCACGCCCAAGGATTTCGGGCATTTGCTGGAATACGATGCGCTGTTTATCCGCGAAACTACGGCCTTGAATCACCATACTTACCGTTTTGCCCGCAAGGCTGCCAACGAGGGCATGGTGGTGATTGATGACCCGGATTCGATCCGCCGCTGTGTGAATAAGATTTTCCTGAGCGAATTGCTGACGGCGAATGGGGTGGCGACACCTGCGAGCCTGATTCTGGCGAAAGGTGAACTGGATAAGGCGGAACAGCAACTGGGCTACCCGGTGGTGTTGAAAATTCCTGATGGGTCGTTTTCGCGGGGCATGTTCAAGGCGAGTAATCGCGAGGAAATGGAGCGTGCAGCGGCGGAATTGTTCCAGCATTCGGCACTGATTCTGGCGCAGGCGTATACTTATACGGAGTTCGATTGGCGCATCGGGGTGTTGAATGGCGAGGCGTTGTACGCGTGCCGTTACTTCATGTCACGCGGGCATTGGCAAATCATTAACCACAATACTGGCGGCAAGGCGAAAGAAGGCAAGTGGGAAACCTTGCCTGTGGATGCTGTTCCGGCTACGGTGTTAGCAACGGCATTACGGGCTGCGGGTTTGATCGGCAATGGCTTGTACGGGGTCGACCTGAAACAGACTGCTACCGGGGTGGTGGTGATTGAGGTCAATGACAACCCCAGCCTAGAGTATGGCGTGGAAGACAAGGTGCTGGGTAAACAGCTTTACCAGCGGATCATGGGTGAGTTCCGGCGACGGCTGGAGCAGGGATAGCGTTAAAGGAGTGGATACTATGCAAGCAGAATTTTGGCTTGAGCGTTGGGAGCAAAACCAGATTGGTTTCCATCAGTCTGAAATCAACAGCCATTTACAGGCATTCTGGGAACGGATGGTCGTGCCTGCCGGTAGCCGGATTTTTGTGCCTTTGTGTGGCAAAAGCCGCGACATGCTGTGGTTACAGGCGCAAGGTTTTAACGTGACCGGGATAGAGATCAGTGCGGTAGCTGTCCGTGATTTTTTTACCGAGAATGGTTTGAAGCCAACTGTTACCCAGCAAGGCGCGTTTGAGCGTTGGGAATGCGATGGTCTGGTGATTTTGCGGGGTGATTTTTTCCAGTTGAGTTCTGTGGATGTGCGGGAATGTGCCGGGGTGTTTGACCGTGCCTCACTGATTGCCTTGCCGCCGGAGATGCGGGTTCGTTATGCACAACACTTCATGGCTATCTTGCCACCGGGTGTGCAGACTTTATTGATTACGCTGGAATACGATCAAAGTGAAATGAAGGGGCCACCGTTTGCGGTGCATGAACCGGAAGTGCGTGGCTTCTATGAGGAGCAGTGTACGGTGGAACGTCTGTTGGTGCTGGATGCGCTGGCTGATGAACCCGGTTTCCGCCAGCGGGGCGTAACCCGGCTGGAGGAGAAGGTGTATTTGCTGACGCCGAATTAAGGGAGTTATTGGGTGGGGGCAGTAGCCGCGACTGTTTCAGGTTGTGGTGCTGCTGCCTTGTCAGGTTTATTGAACGCATACAGGGCGGCGATGCCAATGCCGATAGCAGCCACAACAGCGACTATTTTTAGTTTGGAGTCGCCTGATTTGTCTTCAACGCCCAGTTGACGACGGGCTTCTTGATACATTGAGTCGCTTTCATAACGCTTGGCGCTTTCTTCGGCTGCCTTGATGCTTTTGCTGAGTTCGTTTTCGTATTTCTGGCGTTCGCTTTCCACGGCTTCTTTCATGCGCTGGGTGCGCAGGAAACTGTCACCGATCACACCGCAGGCTTCACATTTTTCATTGTGCTCTTTGGTTTGAACTTGCTGGTGTTTGCAGGCAGGGCAGGTGTACAGCGGGCCAGTGAGTTGGGTATTTTCTTCCAGAGGAACCAGTTGTAGGGTAGGGCGTATCGCGCATTTGATAGCCAATGTGCTGAGTTGCTGGCTGATGGCTTCGGCTTCTGCCTGACTGATATTTTCGCGGATGGATACCATGCCGTTGTTGAACAGCAGCGCATCCGACAGCTTGAATTCGAGGTAAGGGCTATTGTCATCCAGCAAGGTGAGGACGTCGCGCACCAAGGCTTCGACCGATTTGTCGGAGCTATGCCCGGTGACGACGAGATCGAACAGTTCTGGTATTTGAGCTTGTGGTGACTCTGACATGGTTTTTATCCTGTTTTTTATTAGAGGGTATAAGCAGTCCGACAGGATGTAAATGATGGGCAGATGAACGCGCTATTCAGGGTCGGGTGGCTTTTGCGGGTGTTTTCCGCAGCTACAGGCTTCCGGCACGGGGTCAACCCCGCCTTCGTTCCACGGGTTGCATCGGCCGATGCGGCGAATGGCGAGCCAACTGCCTTTGAGTGCGCCATGGGTTTCGATTGCTTCCTTCGCGTAGTGCGAACAGGTGGGGTAGAAGCGGCAATTGCTCCCCAGCATCGGGCTGAGGAACAATTGGTAGAAGCGGATAATGAGGATGAGTGGGTATTTCATGCGGTCATTTCCTGTTGGTAATCCGCGTATAAACGTTCTAATTGATCAAAGTCACCATCGAACGTCTCGATTTCAAGGGCATAGTATTTGGCGGCCGCGAAGTGAAAAATATCAAATTTGTATTTTTTCTTATCAGGTACTTTGATGTTTTTGTACTGCGAAAAGCGAAATAGGTTCTCCGCTAGTTCAGCCACTTCTGATGTGATTTGAAAAAGTCCGAAGGTAGCTAATTGTTCATTAATAAATTGATAGTCATCTTGTTTATGCCACTTTATTCCACATAAGACTTCGTAACGAATCAGTGGCGTGATAGCTAAATTAGCATCTTCTTCCAGTAAACGTTCAAAGCGTGTTTCGGCTTCTGAGGTGTGCGTGTCAAATACACCAATCAATAAATTAGCATCCAGTAATACATTTCGCATTATGATGCTTTCCTTTCACGCAAATACTTCAATAATTTTTGCTTCGCTTCTTTTTGCGAATCACTGACAGGGCGTTCAAGTGCTAGACGGTTGAGATCAATATGGAATGCTTGTTGCAATAAATCAATCATGGCTGTGTTGCCCGGATTCTTGATTTTGTAGGTACGCACGACATCATCAGCGTCACGCCGAAGTTCGTAGGCTTCACCATCTTCAAGCTGACTCAGTACTAGCGGGGAGTGGGTCGCAATGAAAAATATGGTATTGGGAAACAACTTTTTGAGCGTTGGAATGATCTTAACCTGCCATGCCAGATGGAGGTGGCTCTCGATTTCGTCGATTAAGACGATACCTTGTACATCTTGCAAATCACGCGTATTAGTCGATGTACCATATTCTGAAATAATGTTAGTTAAAATTTTGAATATAGAAACAAAGCCAGTGCTAAGTTGAGATAGTTCTTTCTCTTCATTATTAACTTTTAAGGTAATATTATTTTTGTCGTCAAGTTCTAGATAATTGGCATCATATTTTGAATCAATTTCATGTAAACACTTTAATAGGGTGAATAAATAATGCTGGCGATTGTTTTTGTTTTTTTGGAAGATGCTCGATAAGTTAGCACTTTCCACTATCCAATTACGTAGAGAGTCGGGCTTTTCAGCCGCTTCTTCAAAATGTCCCCTATCTTGTGTTTCAATGAAGACAACGGGTGGTTCTTCCTTTAAATCTATTTGAAAGTTAATATCTAGTGTATTGAGTAATCTGGTTTTGCCGACGCCGTTTGCGCCGATGAAGACGTAAGCCTGCTTGCCCGGTTCGAGGTCAAGCTCGATTGTGCCGACGCCTTGCACGTCTTCCAGTCGTAAGTGGGTTAAATCCAGCATTGTCGTCGCTCCATCGGTAGAACCATTTCCGCTACTTTAGCAGAAATGGTTCAGTGTCGGTAATCAGGTGCTTAGTGTTGGTTGCTTCTCGCTCGGATTGCATCAAAGCTATCATCCACCAGCAATTCGCCGTTGCGGAACACCGGGCGCAGCAAATTGCTTTCCCACGACAGCGCATCTTCGCGGATGGTTGTCAGCTTGCCAGCATCGCGAATCACCGCCAGCCGCCCACGTTTGGAGTGCTTGCCGGAATCGGTGACCGGCTGTTTGTACACGTCACGCCATGCACCGTTGATCTGGATCGCGGAAGCTTTCATGGCAAAGCTCAAGGTGTCGCGGTTAACCTTCTGCAACAGCCCGCCGCCCATGCCAAACGCGACGTTTTCGGTGGAAAAGCCCGCTTGCTGGATACGTTGCAAAATCACGCCGATGGAGTCCACGTCCACCCCGTCGCCTTGAATCACCCGCACGCAATCACTCAGCACTTTGTAACCCTTGCTGTTTACCCGTCCGCCGAATTCGGCATACAGGCGTTCCAGCACTTCCGGCACGATGTCTTCTGGCACGCCGGAATCAGGGCGGATCACCACAGTTGCGCCGCTGCTTTCGACTTGCGCCCGCAATTGCTTGCCCCAAATCTCGGAAACCGCGTGGTGAATGTCGTAGGAATCGGACACCACCGCTAACAATTTCCCCGGTTTGGCGAATTGCTTGAGCATATTGGCGTAAGCGTCTGCTTCGCCATCGCGTCCCCACGCGGTAATGGTGGAGTGTTCCGCCGCTGGAATCGAGAAGCCCGCCATGTCTGCGCCGTAATATTTCCGCGCTGCCAGCAAGGCCACGACCGTATCCGTGCCCATGAAATTGACCAAATGTGCCATGCCGCCGAGGGCTGCGGATTCGTGGGAAGACACTCCGCGAGCGCCGAAGTCGTGCAGTTTGAACGGCAGTTCCGCGTCCGGGTTTTCGCAAGTGGCTTCGAGTGATTGGCGGATAGTCTGTTTAACTTGCCATGACAGTGTGGCAACGGTAGTCGGATACCAAATCGCCCGCAGCAAAGCCGTTTCCAGATACGACGTCAGCCAGTAGGCTTGCGGGTCGGTATTGCGTACCTGTACCAGCGCAGTGCCGGTGGGGACTATCGTGCCTTCAGGCAAGGCTGCGATTTCGATGGGCAGGAAACCACCGTGCCGTTGCACAATTTGTTCCCAGCCCAAGCGGTAAAACGGTACGCCGTGCGCGGCAAACAGTGCTTCCGCTTCGTCAATATCGGCGAGTGTGACGGGCTTGCTCAAGGTTTCTTTCAGGAATGCCTGCAAACCGAAAAACAGCGATTGTTTGAACTGCCCGCCGCGTGCTTCGATGTAGGATGACACAACGTCCGCTCCGGCAGGGTATTGCAGGAAGTGGCTGGCTTTGTAGCTGTCAGTGTTGAGAATCAGGTTGGTGAACATAGGAAATCCTCCTGTGTTGAGAGTTAAGCGCCGGTCTATCCAGCGCGGAAAGTGAGAATGTTTACCCAATCATCGTTTTGATGATCTGGAAATGGTCTTCAAACAATCGTTCAGGGTCGAGGTCGCCCAACGGAACCCAGAAAGCCTGTTGCGCATCGTCGCCGCCTTTCACTTTCGGCAGGCCGTGCGCATCGGGTTTGAGTTCGATCAGGAATGCATGGGTAATGGTGCGCCCGCGTGCGGAACGGTAGGGGTCATCGAAGACCTGTTCCTTCACAATCGAGCCTGCCAACACCGGCGCGGGGACTTTGATGCGGGTTTCTTCACGCAATTCGCGGATGACCGCCTCGCGCAGCTTTTCGTGCGGGTCGAGGAAACCGCCGGGTAGCGCCCATTGGCCTTTGCCGGGGCGGGCTTTGCGTTCGATCAGCAAGATGTGCCCGGCTTGCACCACCACCGCATCGACCGTGACGAAGGTGGGCGCGTAAGGTGCAGCTTCCCAGCCCTTGCGGTACTGGTTGACGAATTCCCATTCGCCTGCAATGTGTTGGAAGGTGGCGGATTCGCGGAAGGTTTCCAGCCACCCTTGCACGGCATCAGGCAATTCGCCTTGCGTTGTACCGTGTTGGAAATACTGTTCACGCAGCGGAGTGGATGACAGCCCGCGCACGTTGTCCACCGCGACCGATTGCCATTGTGGGAACATCGACAGGTAGTAGGAACTGTGGTCTTTGCTGTGCCCGATCAGGCCGATGCGCGGCGCGGCACTGCCCACTTTGGGTGGAAAGCGGCAAGTGATGCCATGCACCGATTGTTGCACAAGGGTAATCCAGCCTTGCTCGTTGTACGTGTCATCCAGCAAGGGTGCGAGGATCAGGCGTTCACCTGCCTCAGGAAACACCGCCCGGATAAACTGTTCGCGTTCGGCAAATGTCCACGGGTTACGCAAGGTGCGCGGCTGGCAACTGGAACCGACTAGTACAATGACGCGCTCGGCACGCTGCAACGCGGTTTCCACCACGGCTTGGTGGCCTGCATGAAAAGGCTGGAAGCGGCCGATAAAGACCAGAAAATCGAAATCAGGTTTGGACATGTCAGTAAGCTCCTTACTGAGAATGGTTGGTCTTGGTCTATCCAAGATACTTATCAGTAGACACCCATTCGTGAGGGGAGTCAATTACCGCCCATCTGGTGATGAAGTGTCTGGTTATCTATCGTTTTTTAAGATCGTTACGTATTAGACAATCAATTTTATAAAAATAGAAGAAAGCCCCATACTGGCTATATTGATACATAAACACCAGACAGGAGATTACTCATGGACATCAATATCGGTATTCCCAACGACCAACGCCAAGCCATTGCTGACGGCCTTTCACGCTTGCTCGCCGACACTTACACGCTTTATTTGAAGACCCACAACTATCACTGGAACGTGACCGGGCCGATGTTCAATACCCTGCACCTCATGTTCGAGACGCAGTACACCGAACTGGCACTTGCGGTGGATTTGGTGGCAGAACGCATCCGCGCCCTTGGCTACCCAGCACCGGGTACTTACGCGGCTTACAGCAAGCTCTCATCCATCAAGGAAGAAGAAGGCGTGCCCAAGGCACAAGACATGATCCGCAAACTGGTGGAAGGTCAGGAAGCGGTGGTACGCACTGCCCGCAGCATTTTCCCACTGGTCGATGCTGCCAGCGATGAACCCACAGCGGATTTGTTGACCCAGCGGATGCAAATCCACGAAAAGAATGCGTGGATGTTGCGTAGCATGTTGGAGTGATCCGTTTAGCTCAGCGCTTTCAAGGTCAACGACAAACTCGCCAGCAACAATAATACCCCAATCAGGCGCGTCATCTGCGTTTGCGTCAAACCCGTATGCACATGACCGCCTAACCACAATGCCCCCAACATAATAGGCAAAGCAAACAATGCACTCCACCACACCGTTTGCGCCATCAGCAGCCCGGCGATAAAAAACGTGACAATACGCACTGCACCTTCGATGAAAAACAGCGCCGAAAACGTGGCTCGCAACAAGCTTTTGTCGTGGATGCGGTGGTTCAGGTAAATCACATAAGGCGGCCCACCCGTGCCGAACAAGCCGCCCACCGTACCACCCGTCAAAGCAGCAGGCACTGCCCACCCGCGTGAAATCGGCTTTTCACCCTTGAGGTTCAGCAAGCTGCGGATGGCAAAGACTAAAATGAACGCCGCCAGTGCCAACAACATTGGCGTCATCGGCAGATTCACCAGCAATTGCGTGCCAATGATCACCCCCAGCAGGCTAAACGGAATCAGGATATTGATTTCCTGCCATTGCACCCGCTTCAAATCCAGCCCGCCCATCACCAGCGACGCGGTGAAATCCAGCAGCAGAATCAGCGGCACCACAAAGGTCAGCGGCAAAAACAGCGCCAGCAAGGGCACGGCAATCAAGCCCGACCCAAACCCCGCAATGCCCCGGATGAAATACGCCAGCACCACAATCGCCGTTGCAGCAGCATACTGCCAGACTTCCATCAAGCGTAGAGCGTTTGCGGGTCAATCAGCACGTCACGGTCAATGATGACCTGATCGCCTTCCACCTTGTTGTAAAAACAGGAGCGCCGCCCGGTATGGCAAGCAGGCCCAGTCTGATCCACCAACAGCAAAATCGTGTCGGCATCGCAATCAATGCGCAATTCCTTCAACACCTGCATCTGCCCAGAGGACTCGCCCTTGCGCCAGAACTTGTTGCGCGAACGTGACCAGTAACAAACGCGCCCGGTTTGTAGGGTTTCTTCGATACTTTCCCGGTTCATCCACGCCATCATCAGGACTTCGTGGGTATCGTGTTGCTGGGCAATGGCGGGGATCAGGCCATCAGCATTGTATTTAAGCGCGTCGAGTGTGTCGGTCAGTGTCATGGTGTTCCTGCTAATGCATCGTTTATTGGTGCGAGTATACCAGCATGTTGTAAGATATAGCCCACCTCTGATTTAAGCGAAATGACCCCATGTTAACCCTGTACCAATTTAATGCCTGCCCGTTCTGCTGGAAGGTGAAAGCCTTCATGAACTACACCCACATCCCCTATGACGTGGTGGAAGTCACCCCGTTTGGCATGAAGGAGCTGGATTTTACCGACCATAAAAAAGTGCCCGTGCTGAAAGACGGTGCGGAAATCGTGGTGGAATCCAGCGCGATTGTGCGTTACCTGAACGACAAATACGCAGATTTGCTTCCCGCCCCGCAGGATGATGAATGGCAGGCGTGGGTAGATAACACGCTGGTGCATTACCTGCCGCCATTGATTCACCCCAACATCGGCAAGTCGTTCAAGAACCTTGGCCTGTTGATGACCAGCAGTAAAGATGGCGCAGCAAAGCGTTTCTTCGTGCGTTTGGCGGGAGCGCTGGTTATGCCACGTGTCGCCAACAAAATGAAGCTGAAACACCATATCCAGAATCCTGAAAGCGAATTTCAGGCAGCACTGGCGCATTGGATAGATAAAGGTTTAGCCGGAAAAGCCTTTTATGGAGGAGAGCAACCCAGCTTGGTGGACACCAACGTCTTCGGCGTCTTACGTTCTGCCCAAGGCATGGGCATTCTCGAAGCAGCGGCTGTGACCAACCCTGAATTTGGGCGCTGGTACGAAGCCTGTCGCGGCATGATGGGCGCGTAACAAGACCCTCTCTTGCTCCCCTCCTTTGCAAAAGGAGGGGTTGGGGGAGGATTTTCTTCCACGATACCGTTAAATCACTTGCCCCGGCAGTTTGCGCTTATAACCGCGTTCTTCGAGTTTAGCCAGATACTCTGCCCAGTTCTGCTCCATGTTCTTGCCCAAGTCATACAGCAAGTTCCAGTCATAAATACCACTGTCGTGATTGTCATCAAAGGTTAACTGGATGGCGTAATGCCCTACCTGTTCAATGCCTTTGATATTCACGTTTTCCTTGCCGATTTGCAGGGTTTCCTGCCCCGGCCCGTGACCACGCACTTCGGCAGAAGGTGAATTCACCCGCAGGTATTCACAGCTCAAGGCGTGTACTTCGTCGCCCGGCCAAGTGATCAGCAGTTCGCGGGTTTTCTGGTTCAGGGTAATGTCGAGTGGTGTCATGTTTGGTTCTCTTTACAAAATGTAACGGCTCAGGTCTTCGTCTTTAACCAGTTCGCCAAGGGTTTTGTCCACGTAGGCGGCGTCAACCGTCATGGTGCTGTCGCAATCGGGCGCTTCAAACAGCACCGTTTCCAGCAAACGCTCCACCACCGTGTGCAGGCGGCGCGCGCCGATGTTTTCGGTGCGTTCGTTGACTTCAAAGGCAATTTCCGCAATGCGGCGGATCGCATCCGGGGCAAATGTCAGCTTGACGCCTTCGGTTGCCAGCAAGCCTTCGTACTGTTCAGTCAGGGATGCATTCGGTTCGGTGAGGATGCGCTCGAAGTCATTCGCGCTCAAGGCATCCATTTCTACACGAATAGGTAGCCGACCCTGTAATTCCGGTATTAAGTCAGAGGGTTTGGAAACGTGGAAGGCGCCCGAGGCAATGAACAAGATATGGTCGGTTTTGACCATGCCGTATTTGGTGTTGACGGTGCAGCCTTCGATCAGTGGCAGCAAGTCACGTTGCACACCTTCGCGGGAAACATCTGCGCCGCTGGTTTGTCCGCTGCGTGCCACTTTGTCGATTTCGTCGAGGAAGACGATGCCGGTTTGTTCAACGGCGAACAAGGCGCGTTGCTTCAGCTCATCCTCGTTGACCATCTTGTGGGCTTCTTCCTCGGTCAGCACTTTGAGCGCGTCCTTGATTTTCATCTTGCGCTTGCGTTTTTTGCTCTGGTTGAGGTTCTGGAACATGCCTTGGAGTTGGCTGGCCATTTCTTCCATGCCCGGCGGGGTCATGATTTCCACGCTGGCACCGCCGACGGAGACATCCAGCTCGATTTCCTTGTCGTTGAGTTCACCTTCGCGCAGTTTTTTGCGGAATTTCTGGCGGGTAGGGGAATCGTCACGCACCGGCTTGGCGGGTTCGTCATCACCGGTGGCTAGCCATTCGTTGACCGGGGTTTCCTTGCGCGGCGCAGGTAATAGGAGGTCGAGGATGCGTTCTTCCGCCGCTTCGCCAGCGCGGTATTTAACCTTGTCCACTTCCTGTTCGCGCATCATTTTCATCGCCATGTCGGCGAGGTCGCGGATGATAGAGTCGACTTCCTTGCCCACGTAACCGACTTCGGTGAATTTGGTGGCTTCGACCTTGATGAAGGGTGCGTTGGCGAGTTTGGCGAGGCGGCGGGCAATTTCGGTTTTGCCGACACCCGTGGGGCCAATCATCAGGATATTTTTGGGGGTCACTTCGGGGCGCAGCGCATCATCAAGCTGCTGGCGACGCCAGCGGTTGCGCAGGGCAATGGCGACGGAACGCTTGGCCTTGTCCTGACCAATCACGTGCTTGTCGAGTTCTTGGACGATTTCGCGGGGGGTCATGGTTCCGACGCTCATCAGAGTTCCTCAATGGTCAGGTTGTGGTTGCTGTAAATGCAGATGTCAGCAGCGATGTGCAAGCCTTTTTCGACGATTTCACGCGCGGAAAGCTCAGTGTTTTCCAGCAGGGCGCGTGCTGCCGATTGGGCGAATGCACCGCCGGAACCGATGGCGATTAAATCGTTTTCTTGCTCTATCACGTCGCCGTTGCCGGTGATCAGTAGGGACGCGGTGGCATCGGCGACGATCAGCAAGGCTTCCAGTTTGCGCAACATGCGGTCGGTGCGCCAGTCTTTCGCCAGTTCCACTGCTGCACGGGTCAGGTTGCCGTGGTGTGCCTGGAGCTTGCTTTCAAAGCGTTCAAACAGGGTGAAGGCATCCGCCGTGCCGCCAGCGAAGCCAGCAATCACTTTGTCGTTGTACAGGCGGCGTACTTTGCGGGCATTGCCTTTCATGACGGTATTGCCTAGCGTCACCTGACCATCACCACCTACGACAACTTTGCCGTCGCGGCGCACGCTCAGGATGGTGGTTCCTCGGTATTGTTCCAAAATCAGCTCCAGATTTTTTAGTCTAGCCCCTAGCGTGTGGGTGTTTGGGGTAAATTTCAAGGGCTAGGGAATACCCACATCGCCATAAAAAAAATATTGTTTAAGGAATGTGCTTGCAGCGTGTATTATGCTTAGCGGAGTGCGAGATTTTTCCTTTTAAGTTCAATGGGTTGTTGGTGCAACATTGTTGTTTTGATGCAACAGCCCATTTTGTTGCTCTTGAGCCTTCAGGAGGTGTTGTATGAGTATATTTGGCTTGGTGATATTCGTTATCATTGTGTTCGCGGCTTGCTATACCTGTCAGTTTGGTACCCGTCGCGAAAACTTACCCGATGAAATTAAGAAACTGCTGTAAGTTGACTATCCAGAACAAATTCGACCCAAAATATTTACCTACCGATTGAAACCTGAACTGCCCGTGTTCTGCGGGCAGTTCTCATTGTTATTCACGCGCTGAGAGCACCTGACAGAAAGCGCTTGACAAGGCACTAATTTGGTGATTGACAAGCGTAAGTCGATTGCCTATAGTTTCCCGCTTTCTCGCAAAGGCAGCCTGTCTGGGCTGCCTTTCGCATTTTTGGCTGTTATGGCTATTTTTTGGAGGTTTTGCCGTGACTAATGCAGTAATGCCGACGTATGCACGTTTGCCGGTCACTTTCGCGAAAGGCGAAGGTGCTTTCCTGTGGGATACCGCAGGCAAACAATATCTGGATGCCCTCAGCGGCATTTCCGTTTGCAACGTTGGTCACGCGCGACGCGAGGTGGCGGATGCCATTTGTGCGCAAGCCCATGAGTTGTTGCACACCTCCAATCTGTACCAGATCGAACACCAGCAGGCATTGGCAGAAAAGCTGTGTGCGCTGTCCGGTTTCGAGAACGTGTTTTTCGGCAATTCCGGCGCGGAAGCGAACGAAGCCGCCATCAAGATTGCGCGTCTGTATGGCCATAATAAAGGTGTCGAAATCCCCACGGTGGTGGTGATGAGCAATGCCTTCCACGGGCGCACCATGGCCACCGTGACCGCGACCGGCAACCCCAAGGCGCAAGCCGGGTTTGGCCCTTTGGTCGAAGGTTTCGTGCGCGTCGAATACGGTGATGCCGATGCGGTAGCCGCTTTGGGCAGCAACCCGAATATCGTCGCGGTGCTGGTCGAACCCGTGCAGGGTGAAGGCGGTATCCGCATCCCGGCAGACGATTATTTGCCACGTTTACGCGCTATCTGCGACCAGCACGATTGGCTGCTGATGGTGGATGAAATTCAGTCTGGCATGGCGCGTACCGGCAAGTGGTTTGCGTTCCAGCATTCTGGCATCCAGCCGGATGTGATGACGCTGGCCAAAGCGCTTGGCAATGGCGTACCGATTGGTGCGTGTCTGGCGGGTGGTAAAGCGGCCAATGTGTTTGGCCCCGGCAATCATGGTTCGACGTTTGGCGGTAATCCGCTGGCGTGCCGTGCGGCGCGTGCCGTGATTGGCGTGATGGAACAAGAAAACCTGCCAGCCCGTGCGGCTGAGTTGGGTGACTATTTCCTGTCGCAATTCCGCGCAAAACTGGCGGGTGAGACAGGTGTACGCGAGATTCGTGTGAAAGGTTTGATGGTGGGAGTGGAACTGGAACGTGATTGCGGCGAGTTGGTGAAACAGGCTCTGGAGAGCGGTCTGTTGCTCAATGTTACGGCTGGCAATGTTATCCGTTTGTTACCACCCTTAGTCATTACGCACGAACAGGCCGACCAAATAATAACTATGGTAACTGCATTGGTGCAGGCATTCTTGCACCCCGCTGCTGGAGAGAGACCCTCATGACAACGATGAATAATAAACCTGTCAGGCATTTCCTGACGTTAACTGACTTTACTCCGGTTGAATTGATCAGCCTGATTGGTCGTGCCATTCAACTCAAGGCGATGTGGAAACGCGGGGAAACCCATGAGCCGCTGCACCTGCGCACCTTGGCGATGATTTTCGAGAAATCGTCTACCCGTACCCGCGTGTCGTTTGAAGCGGGTATGACCCAATTGGGCGGGCATTCCATGTTCCTGTCGCCCAACGATACCCAGTTGGGGCGGGGTGAGCCGATTGAAGATTCTGCGCGGGTGATTTCGCGCATGGTCGATGTGGTGATGATCCGCACCTTTGAGCAGGAAAAAGTGGAGCTGTTTGCGGCGAATTCCCGCGTGCCGGTCATCAATGCGTTGACGGATAAATATCACCCTTGCCAGTTGTTGGCGGACATGATGACGTGGATCGAACAGCGCGGCCTGCCCAACGGCAAAACCGTGGCATGGATTGGCGATGGTAATAATATGTGCCATTCGTGGATGAATGCGGCCAAGCTGTTCGGTTTCCACCTGAATGTGGCTTGCCCGGAAGGCTACGACCCGGACGGGGATGTGATCGCGGCAACGGCTGGGCACGTGACCTTTTTCCGTGACCCTAGCGCAGCGGCCAAAGGTGCGGATGTGGTGGTCACGGATACGTGGGCAAGCATGGGTCAGGAAGCGGAAAAGAAAATCCGTGAAACAGCCTTCGCCGGTTATCAAGTCACCACCGACATGATGCAACTGGCAACGCCGGATGCGCTGTTTATGCACTGCCTGCCTGCTTACCGTGGTATGGAAGTGTCCGCTGAAGTCATGGATGGTGCGCAAAGCGTGGTCTGGGATGAAGCCGAAAACCGCTTGCACGCCCAGAAAGCCTTGTTGGAAGTGCTGCTGTGCGGTTTCCCGGAAGGCACTTCTGAGGCGGCATGAGAATAATTTCAGCCAACACCAACGGCATCCGCTCTGCGGCGAAAAAAGGCTTCTTCGAGTGGATGAAGCAGCAGCAGGCGGATGTGGTGTGCATTCAGGAAACCAAGGCACAAATCCATCAACTGCAAGAAAACCCCGCGCTGTTTTTCCCGGAAGGCTATCATTGCTATTACCATGATGCCATCAAGAAAGGCTATAGTGGGGTAGCGCTTTATTGCCGTACCCAGCCGGATGACGTCATCATGGGGATGGGCGATGCCGAATTCGATGCGGAAGGCCGTTACATTGAAGCGCGTTTTGGCAAACTGAGCGTGATTTCCTTGTACTTGCCTTCCGGCTCGTCGAGTGAAGAGCGTCAGCAAGCCAAGTACCGTTGCATGGATCATTTCCTGCCGTTGATGGAGCAGATGAAAGCCAGCGGGCGTGATTACATCATCTGCGGCGACTGGAACATTGCCCACCAAAACATCGACATCAAAAACTGGAAGGGCAACCTGAAAAATTCCGGTTTCTTGCCGGAAGAACGCGCTTGGCTGGACAAGTTGTTCGGTGAGGTTGGTTTTGTGGATGGTTTCCGTGAAGTGAATCAGGAAGCCGAACAGTATACGTGGTGGTCAAACCGTGGGCAGGCGTGGGCAAAGAATGTCGGCTGGCGGATTGATTACCAGATTCTTTCGCCATCACTGCAAGGCAAGGTGAGCGCAGCGGCGATTTATAAAGATGAACGCTTCTCCGATCATGCGCCGCTGAGCTTGGATTATGCTTATGAAATTCCTTGTCAGTCTGTTGTTGCTGCTAACGCTGGGTCTGTCACCGGCTAACGCGGATACCGAGCAGCGTCCCAAAATCGGTTTGGTGCTGGGCGGCGGCGGGGCTGCCGGGGTAGCGCACGTCGGTGTGCTCAAGGTGTTGGAAGCCAACCATATTCCCATTGACGTGATTGCGGGCAATAGCATGGGCGCGATTGTCGGCAGTTTGTATGCCTCCGGCATGAGTGCCGCTGACATCGAAAAAGTGGTGCACGATCTCGATTGGATCAATCTGTTCCGCGACGACCCTTCTTACCAAATCAAATCGTATGACCAAAAGCAGCAGAGCGCGGATTTTTTCAGTGCCTTCAGCTTGGGTGTGTCCAAGGATGGGGTGAAACTACCCGGCGGCCTGATTGACGGGCAGCGGCTGATGTTTGAGTTGCGCCGCTTGCTCAAGCCGGTGGATCGGGTCACTGACTTTGACCGTTTGCCGATTCCGTTTCGGGCGGTAGCCACCGACATCCGCACGGGCGAAACCGTGGTATTGAAACAAGGCAATCTGGCGACGGCGGTACGTGCCAGCATGTCGATTCCGGGGTTGTTTGCACCCGTGACTATCGACAACCGTTTGCTGGTGGATGGTTTGGTGTCGAACAACCTGCCGGTAGATATAGCGCGGCAAATGGGCGCTGACATTGTGATCGTTTCCAGCATTCCGCCTGAAGCCAACCGCACGCTGGATTCGGCGCTGGACATCAGTTTGCAGTCGATGGATTTGCTGATGCGCAAGACCAGCGATACGCAGTTGGCGAGCTTGACGGACAAGGATATTCTGATCCAGCCGCCGGTGGGCGATATTGGCAATCTGGCGTTTGACCGGGTCGCTGAAACCATTCCGCGTGGCGTTCAAGGGGCGAATGCAACATTAGGGGCTTTAAAAAAACTGGCGGTATTGCCGGAACAGATGCCCCGTCGCGCCAATGTTCAGCCCGCAACAGCGGATCGCCCGATCAAATTGGCACGGGTGCAGCTTGAGAATGAGTCCTCCTTGAGCGATAAGCTGGTGTTGCAAAAACTGGGTATCCAGCCGGGTGAGGTGCTCGACGACCAGCGGTTGCAAACAGGTCTGGATCGGGTGTACAGCTTGGGGTATTTCAGTCTGGTGGATTACCACCTGACCCAGCGTTCGGATGGTGATTACGACCTCAAAGTCATGGCACGCAAGGCTGACCAAGGCGATCAGCGGATCAGTGCCGGGTTTGCGTTGAGCGATGACTTTAATGGCGACACGGGGTATCAGGCTGGGGTGAAATACGTGCGCAAGGGCTTGACAACGCAGGGGACGGAGTTGCGCCTGCAAGGGGTGATCGGCGAACGCATTCTCGCCAAAGCCGAATTGCACCATCCCTTGCAGGATGGCAAGGAAACCTTTGTCGCTCCCAGTGCATGGTATCAGGAACGCGATGCCAGCATTTTGCAGGGCACGCAACAGGTGGCGGAGTTGCGGGCGAGTGAGGCTGGAACGCAGTTCGATGTGGGGCGTGCCCTGGGTAATAATGCCGAAGTCCGTGCTGGGGTGTTTTACCAGCATATTACGCCGGAGGTGAAAACCGGCACGCTGACTTTACCCGATGACTCGCTGGCTGAGGCGGGGATAGTCTTCCAATATCAATCTGATACGCTGGATTCGGTGAATTTCCCCACCAAGGGCGGGCGGGTGACGGCTGCGTATACTCAGGGCATGAAGGCGATGGGGAGCGATACGGACTTTTCCCGGATTGAACTGAAAGGTGAGCGGGTTTTGAGTCGCGATAAACACAGCTTGATCGTGAGTGGGCAGGTCGGTGCCAAGGCCAATAACGATGATGGCTTGGTGTTCAGCGCCAGTAATGCGGGGGGGGATTTGCAAACCGGGCGGTTGTCATTTGTCGATAATGACCAGTTGGTGGGTAATTATACGCTGGATGGTTCCTTGACCTATATGCGTCAGCTTGCCGAAATACCACAGGTAGCCAAAGTGCATGTGGGAGCGTCAGTGGGTGGTAGTCAGGCGTGGCAACAAGCGAATGAGGTGAGCCTGAGCGATTTACGGGCGACTGGTTCAGTCTTTTTGGGTGGGGAAACACCGATTGGCCCTGCATTCATCGGGGTACGCAAGACCGAAGGCTTTGATCATGAAGCTTATTTCAATTTTGGGCGGGATTTTTAAGAGAGATAGGGCGTGATCGCTCACGCCCTAGGACTGCTTATTTCTTCACGCCTTCTATCGCCAGAATCATCTCGACTTCTTTAGAGGCAGGCCCCAAATCTTTCTCGATGCCGAAGTCTGCCAAGGTAAACTTGGTGCTGCCCTCAAAGCCACGGCGGAAGCCACCCCACGGGTCAGCGCCTGCGCCGATTTCTTTCACGTCAATGCTGATCGGTTTGGTGACGCCGTGCAGGGTCAGGTTGCCTTCCAGCTTGCCACCGCTGTACTTAGTACTGACGAATTTGGCTTCCGGGAATTTTTTCACGTCCAAAAAATCTTCCCCGCTCAGGTGCTTGTCGCGCTCGGCGTGGTTGCTGTTGACGCTGGTGGTGTCGATGGTCACTTCGACCTTGGTGTCTTCCGGCTTGGCTTCGTCGTAGCTGAAGTTGCCGCTGAATTTGTCGAAACGCCCGTACAGCCAGCTATAGCCCAGATGTTGGATGCGGAACTGGATGGAGGCGTGCATTCCTTCGGTGTCGATGGTGTAGTCGTCCGCATACGCGGCATTGCCTGCGAGTAAGCCGAGGGTTAGCAGTGAGCTTGCGATAATGGTTTTCATGAGGTTCTCCCAATGTTTGGTATTAACCTTTGCCCAACATGCGGGTCAAGGTCTTGTCTTTCCAGTAAAAATGGTGGATGAGTGCGGCGAGTGCATGTACACCCACCAGAAAAATGAACAGGGTGGCGCCGATTTCGTGGATGTCGCCCGCCAGTTCACCGCGATCCTTATCTGCTGGCAAGAGTGCGGGTAGCTCGAACAGGTCGAACACATTAATGCCATGCCCTTTTGCGGTGGAAATCAGGTAGCCACTGATAATGATCACGACCAGCAGGCCATACAAGGCGATATGCCCTAATTTGCCCGCGAGATGGGTGAAGGCAGGCGCACGGCTTACAGCGGGCAAAGGGCGCGGTTGGGCATAAACCCATGCCAGCCGTATCAGTAACAAGCCCGCCAACAGCAGACCTGTGGCTTTATGCAAGGTAGGCAGGGTGTGGTACAAGCGGTCGTAATATTCCAGATCGACCATGTAAGTGCCGACGCAATACATGCCAATCAGTGCCACCGCCATCAGCCAATGCAGCAGGATCGAAACCCAGCCGTAAGCCTGTGTTGAATTGTTCAGTTGCATCTATTCCCTCGCTACGGGCAAATCAAATACCAAAAACTCTGCCGTTGAATCGCTGGAAAAGGCGAGTTCTAACGGGGTTGCTTCGGGTATGGCTAAAGCATCCCCCGCCTGTAGGGTCATACCGTTCAGTATCAAGCTACCGCGTGCCACATGTACATAAACCGCACGCTTGTCCGGTTTCACCCAATGCGTGGTTTCCCCGGCTGCCAGAATGCTGGCGTACAAACAGGTGTCAGTATTCATGCTGAGTGAGCCGTCACGTCCATCAGGCGATACCAGTAATTGTAGTTTGCCACACCGTTGTTCTAGCGGGAAATGTGCTTGCGCGTAACCGGGTTGGATACCCGTGACAGTCGGCAATAGCCAGATTTGCAGTAAATGTACAGCCTCTGTTTCAGAATGGTTGAATTCCGAATGCAAAATGCCGCGCCCGGCACTCATGCGCTGCACATCGCCGGGGCGGATGGCGCTGCCATTGCCGAGGCTGTCTTTGTGTGACAATGCGCCTTCCATCACGTAAGTGACGATTTCCATGTCGCGATGCCCATGCATCGGGAAGCCACCTTTTGCGGCTACCCAGTCTTCATTGATCACCCGTAGTGATGAAAAGTTCATGCGAGCAGGATCGTGGTATTCGCTGAACGAGAAACTGTGGCGGCTTTCCAGCCATTCATTTTTGAATGCGCCGCGTGAATCTGCGTGGATGTGTTCCATGATGTGCTCCTGATAACTTGTTTTTACTTGAGTAACAGGATAATGTTTAATCTTGTTTTGATAAAGTCATTGTTATTGCATTGACTGTTAATCAGGGGTTTATAATGAGCCGTTTGGAATACATGGGAAATTTTGTCGCCATCGTTGATGGTGGCAGCATTACCGCTGCTGCTGACAAGCTGGAATTGACCGTTGCCGCTGTGAGCAAGCGCTTGAAAATGCTGGAAACGGAGCTGGGGGTGCGCTTGCTGACTCGCAATACGCGCCAGCTTTCCCTGACGGAAGCTGGGCAATATTACTACCAACATTGCCGCGAAATTCAGGAAGAGGTCTCGCGGGTTGATCAGCATTTGCTCGCCATGCAAGGTACGCTGAGTGGCTCGTTACGCATTAATATGCCGATGACCTACGGCAAAGTGCGTTTGTCGCAATGGCTGATCCGTTTTTTGCAACAACACCCAGATATTCACCTCACTGCGCATTTGGATGATGCTTACACCGATGCGGCGAATGGCGATTACGACGTGGTGATTCGCATTGGGGTGCTGGAAGATTCACGGCTGGTTGCCCGTAAGCTGGAAAATGTTTACCTGATGCCGGTGGCTTCCCCGGCTTACCTGCAAGCTCAGGGTGTGCCGCAAATCCCGGCTGATTTGGCGAAACACCAGTGTTTGCACTATACCAATGTCAGTCATCGTGAAGGCTGGACGTTGTATGATGAGGGCGGAAATGCCCATAACGTGCAAATACAGGGGCAACTGTGTACCAATAATGGCGAAGTGCTGAAGCAGGCGGCGATAGCGGGGATGGGCATTGCTCTACAGCCCGATTTTGAAGTGACCGATGCGCTGGAAAAAGGTGAGTTGGTACGCATTCTGCCGGAGTATTCCGCACAAACCCTGTCGGTCTATGCGGTTTACCCTAGCCGCCAGTTCTTGCCCGAAAAGACCCGGGCATTGGTGGACTTTTTGATTCAGTCCTTACAGATGACGTAATTATGCCGGGCGGCGTTTCTGCCAGAAATAATAGCCAACCAACACCACTGCGACGAAGCCCAGAACGCTAGCAGTGATCAGTAGCTTGTTTTCCTCAATCAGTGCTTGATTACCGCCGATGAAATAGCCAAACAGTGCCAATACCAGCGACCACAGCCCCGCGCCTAGCACGGTATACAAGGCAAATTTCGCCGGATTCATCCGCGTGAGGCCAGCAGGTAAGGAGATCAGGTGGCGAATCCCTAGCACCAAGCGTCCGGTAAACGTGGAAATAGCGCCGTGTTTGAGGAAAAATGTATCCGTTTTTTGCAGCAAGGCGGGGCGCACGAAAAAGTATTTGCCGTACTTTTCCAAAAACGGGCGTCCCACCCACAAGGCGAAGGCATAGTTGATGGATGCGCCCAGCAAACTACCAAAAGTGGAGGCCAACACCACCAGGGTTAAGTCCATTTTTCCTTGGTGTGCCAACATGCCTGCGGGGATAACCACCAATTCACTCGGTACGGGTAACACGGTTGATTCCATCGCCATTGCAATGAAAATACCCCAATAACCCCATGCTTCAACCGTAGCGAGTACCCAGTTGATAAAATCGTGCAACATATCAAACCCTTTTGTTGTTCCCTGAGCGTAGTCGAAGGGATATTTAATTAAAGATGATCAGAAGCGTAATCCGCTAGGCGTGAACGTTCGCCGCGTTGCAGCGTGACATGCCCGCCGTGTTCCCAGCCCTTAAAACGGTCTACCACATAGGTCAAGCCTGACGAGGTTTCGGTCAGGTAAGGCGTGTCAATTTGCGCAATATTGCCCAGACACACTACCTTGGTTCCCGGCCCTGCACGCGTAATCAGGGTTTTCATCTGTTTGGGTGTCAGGTTTTGCGCTTCGTCGATGATGATATAACGATTCAGGAAGGTTCGACCACGCATAAAGTTCAGGGATTTGATCTTGATTTTGCTCATCAGGAACTCATCCGTGGCATTGCGTCCCCATTTGCCACCGTTGGTCGGTTGGGTCAGCACTTCGAGGTTATCCATCAATGCACCCATCCACGGAGCCATTTTTTCCTCTTCGGTGCCGGGCAAAAAGCCAATGTCCTCGCCAACAGGCACGGTGACGCGGGTCATGATGATTTCTTTGTAAAGCTGCTCGTCGAGTAATTGTGCCAAGCCTGCCGCCAGTGTCAGCAAGGTTTTGCCTGTACCGGCCGCACCGAGCAGGGTCACGAAGTCGATGTCAGGATCCATGAGTAGGTTCAGGGCAAAGTTCTGCTCGCGGTTACGCGCGGTAATGCCCCACACCGCATGGCGCGGTTCGGTGAAGTCACGGGTGGTTTCAATAACGACGTGATCAGCGGTTTTTTTGCGCACAATCGCTTGAAACGGCTGATCCCCCGGTAGGGCGAGAAAGTGCCCCGGTAGCCATTCTTGTGTCAGGGGGCCAAACAGCTTGTAGAAGGTATGCCCGTGTTCCTTCCACGATTCCATTTCCTTGTTATGCGCTTCCCAGAAATCCGCCGGTAGTTCGTGGAAACCGGTTGGTAGCAGGTCGGCATCATCCAGCACTTGGTCGTTGAAGTAATCTTCGGCTTTCAGGCCGACAATCGTGGCTTTGATGCGCAGGTTGATGTCTTTGGAAACCAGAATGACATCACGTTCCGGGTATTTATCCCGCAAACTCAGTGCAACGCTGAGGATAGTGTTGTCCGGCGAATCACCGGGCAGCCCGGTCGGGGCAGGGGCGTTCAGTGCTTCGGTCTGGAACATCAGCTTGCCGCTGGGCGCTTTGCCGCCGCTCAACAGCGTATTGCCAGCCAGTGGTACGCCTGCGTGGATGGATTCAGTACCGGCTGCTGAAATCAGGTCATCCATGAAGCGGCTGACTTGGCGCACGTTGCGAGCGACTTCGGAGACGCCTTTTTTGCTGTGGTCGAGTTCTTCCAACACCACCATCGGCAGGAAAATATCATGTTCTTGAAAGCGGAACAGGGCGGTAGGGTCGTGCATCAGCACATTGGTATCGAGGACAAACAGGCGCTTTTCGTGTGTGTGGGGGGCTGGTATCGGGCTCATGTTACTCCTAGGGGTCATGATTAGGATAATGTTTGCGCCGCCGTCAGCACGGCTGCCACATGGTTTTTGACAGAAACCTTCCGCCATTCATGGCGCAGGATGCCTTGTTTGTCAATCAGGAAGGTACTGCGTTCAATGCCGCGTACCTGTTTGCCATACATGTTTTTCAGTTTGATGACATCGAAGCATTGGCAGGCTGTTTCTTCCACATCCGCCAATAGTTCAAACGGAAAGGTCTGTTTCGCTTTGAAATTCTCGTGCGATTTCAGACTGTCGCGGGAAATGCCAAAAATCACTGTATCCGCTGCCTGAAACTGGGGGTAGGCATCGCGGAAGTCCTGACCTTCTGTGGTACAGCCGGGTGTGCTGTCCTTAGGATAAAAGTAGAGGATGATATGCGCCTTGTCCCGAAAATCAGACAGACGGAAAGTCAGGCCGGATGTGGCTGCCAAGCTAAAGTCGTCAACAGGGTTGCCAAGGGTGGGTGTGGTCATGATAGGTTCCTTTTTAGACACGTCTTTCAATGCGCCAAGCGCGGCAATATGGTAATGCTTGTGTTTCATTACCCGCCTCAGTAGTATGCTGTCAAATCATTTTTTGGAGGATTGCATGTTTCGCGGCAGTATGGTGGCACTCATTACCCCGATGACAGCTAACGGGGATGTGGATGAGGCAGCGTTGGAAGCCCTGGTGGCGTTCCATCTGGAAAATGGCACCGATGCCATTGTAGCTGTGGGCACAACTGGCGAGTCGGCAACCTTGGATTACAAGGAACACCGGCATGTCATGAAACGTGTGATTCAACTGGTGGCGGGCAAAATTCCGGTCATCGCCGGGACAGGTTCCAATAGCACGGCAGAAGCGATTGAAATGACGCAAATCGCCATGCAGGACGGTGCGGACGCCTGTTTGCTGGTCACGCCTTACTACAATAAGCCGACGCAGGAAGGTTTGTATCAGCATCATAAGCTGATCGCCGAACGGGTCGCGATTCCGCAAATCCTCTATAATGTACCGGGTCGGACAGTCTGCGACATGTTGCCCAGTACCGTTGAGCGCCTTGCGGCGATTTCCAATATCATCGGTATCAAGGAAGCCACTGGCAATCTGGATCGCGTTACGGAAATCCAGCAGCGTTGTGGCGACAGCATCGACATTTACAGTGGCGATGATGCGACTGCGATGGAGTTAATCCTGATGGGCGGCAAGGGTGATATTTCAGTCACGGCTAACGTTGCCCCCAAAGCCATGCATGACATGTGTGCGGCGGCGTTGGCAGGTGATCGGGAAACCGCCAGCCGTATCAACGCGACGTTGGAAGCTTTGCACCGTGACCTGTTCCTCGAACCCAATCCGATGCCAGTCAAATGGGCATTGGCGCAGATGGGCTTTGGGGATGAGCGCGGCATACGTTTACCGCTGGTACCTTGTTCTGATGCCATTAAGCCCCAATTACTGGCAGCCATGCGTAAAGCCGGTATTGAGTGTTAGTTTTCTAAACGGAATAGACAATGAGTTCCATGAATATTCTTCCTCTGTCACGTTCAGTGGTAGTTCTTGGTTCAGTGCTGGCTTTATCAGCTTGCTCTGGGTTGAACATTGATGCAGTCGGCGAACGGGTGGATTACAAAAACAATAAAAGCATCAATTCGCTGGAAGTGCCCCCTGATCTGAGTGCGCCGGATTATGATCCAACGTATGCCACTATCCCCGGTGGTTCGGTCAGCGCTGCTGCCTTGGCACGCGGTGGTGTACAAAATGATAGCCGTATGGTGCTGCCGACCAATGCGGGTATCCAGCTCATGCGTGAAGGCAATGTCCGTTGGCTGCAAGTCAACGCACCCGCAGAAGCCGTCTGGCCGAAATTGCAGGAATTCTGGCGCACGATGGGGGTTGATATTAAGCGTGATGAGCCACGAGTTGGCATCATGGAAACCGATTGGGCAGAAAATAAGGCGGAAATTCCCCTCGACTTTATTCGCAAAACCATTGGTAAGGCGTTTGAGGGGGCGTATGACGCAGGTAGTCGTGATCGCTTCAAAATTCGTCTGGAGCGTCCAGCAGCACAAGCTACCAATATTTACCTGAGCCACGAGCGTGCTGAAGAATCAGTAAGTGGTACGGGGACGAAATGGCAATACGTGCCTGCCAGACCAGAGTTGGAAGCTGAAATGCTCAACCGCCTGATGGTTTTCTTGCAAGGTGGTGATGCTACAGCAGCGGCAGCTCCGGCAGCAGAGTCCAAACAGGTTGCTGTACCCGTGGCAATGGTGGCGCTGGATGGTGGTCAACCAGCATTGGCGGTAGGCGGTGCTGCGAATGATGTCTGGATCCGTACCGGTGTGATGCTAGGGCGTATCGGTATGAGCATTGAAGGCCAGCAACGTTCCAATGGTGTTTACCTCGCGACTGATGGTGGCGGCGCTGGTGATAGCAAGCAAGGCTTCTTCAGTCGCCTGTTTAGCTCTGATAAAGAGGCGCTGAAAGTGGGCAGCAAGTATCAGGTGCAAATTTCTGATGCGGGCAACCGTAGCCTGATCACGGTCGGGGATGCTGAAGGCAATCCGCTCAAGCCAGCCGTAGCCACTGCATTGCTGGAGCGCCTCAAGTCTGAATTTGAGCGCTAATGTTGCGTTTTGCTTCCCTCGGTAGCGGTAGCAAAGGCAATGGCGCACTGATCGAGTCCGGCAAAACCCGCCTTTTGCTGGACTGTGGTTTTAGTCTTAGTGAAACTGAACGACGTTTGCACCGTTTGGGGTGCTCGCCCCAATCCCTTACTGCCATTCTTGTTACCCACGAACACGGCGATCATGCCGCGGGCGTGGGGCGGCTTTCACGGCGCTACAACATCCCTGTATGGCTAACCGTTGGCACTTGTCACGCGATGCGTGATGTCAAGTTTGCTGAAACCCGCTATATCAACGTCCATCAAGCGCTGGAAATCCAAGACTTGCAGGTTACGCCGTTTCCCGTTCCCCACGATGCCCGAGAACCCTGTCAGTTTGTATTCAGTAATGGTAATCACAAGCTGGGGATTCTGACGGATGTGGGAAGTCATACGCCGCTTATTCTGCAAATGCTTCAGCGGCTAGATGCGTTAATGTTAGAGTGTAATTATGACGCAACATTGCTGGCTGGTAGTGCTTATCCACCTTCGTTAAAGGCGCGGGTTGCCGGGCGTTACGGGCATTTGGATAATAAACAGTCGACACATCTGTTGGGGCAACTCGATTTGAGCCAGTTGCAACATCTGGTGGGGATGCATTTGAGTGAGAATAACAACCTTCCTTCTTACGCGTATCAGGCGCTTTGTGAAGGAGTCGGTTGTGATAAAAGCTGGATTCAAGT